>DASVWB010000422.1:0-55817 GCA_036389815.1 Pyrinomonadaceae bacterium
GACGGACGCGGAGATCGAGTGCGAGGTCAGCCAGATCGAGCTGACGAACCTGCTGACGGCCGAGCTGCGCAAGCGCCACCCTGAGTCGTACCGGCTGGCGCGGCGCATCTCGACCATCATCCAGTCCTCCGCCAACTTCCGCCGCGTGGACGCCGCCGGCCCGAACGGCGTGGCACACCGCCGGCTCGCGTCCCAACTCTACGGGCTGAGCGTTTGGCCCGCCGGGAAGGTGACGCGGGAAGTGAGAGACCTGGAGCAGCGCGTGCAACTCGTTCCCATCCGGCGGCGCGACACGCGGGTGGTCGGCTGCACGGGCGACGCGCAGATCATCATCAGCAACTCGGACCTGGAAGACCTGATCGTCTCGGTGCTGGAGGCCTGCGACTCGCCGGTGGACGTGCGCGCTTTGCGCGGGCTGGTCATGTCGCGGCTGCCCGTGATGGACATCTATCTCGTGCCCATCGGCGGCGACGACACGGACGAGGGGCGCGGCTTCGAGCCCGTCGACGGCAGAGAGAACCCCGAGGAAAGGCTGCTCAGGCGGGAGGCGGAGAGCGGGCGTTACCGCAAGGTCGAACGGCTCATGGAAGGTCTGTCGGCGAAAGTGCGCGGCAAGAGGAAACAGTACGACCGCATCGTCGCGGTTCTGTGGTACTGCTACCTCAGCCCGACGCGCCACACGCAGCTTGAGGTCGCCGCCATGCTCGGCGTCTCCGACTCGCTCGTCTCGGAGTACAGGCACCGCATCGAGCAGGAGCTACGCGCACTCTCGTTAACGGATGTCGCCGAGGCGCGCGTCTTCGAGGCGGCGCTGAGGGAACATGTCGCGCGCCTTAATAGTTCTTTATAAGTGTACTACCGCACGGACGCCCGCCCTGGTATGACTTACTCTGCAACTGCTCATTCCTAAACAAATGCTTACCCGACTAAGCCCGCGTCACCAGGGAGAGATAGCTGGTAACGGTATCAGCGGCGAGCCGTTCATCTATACCTGACCGGACGCAGGTATAGTCCCCGGAACTCACGTCCTTTCCTCGTAAATACTTTTCCCACACGCCCGTTCTAATCCGGCGGGCGCCGGACTCTGCCCGACGGCCGTGCTGACGGCCGCGGCGGGCAGCGCCGCAGACATGAGGTCATGTCGCCCGCCGGAGGTGTGCCTCGGCGCCGTGAGGCGCAGGGTGATGCCGGAGTGAGGCAGAACCCGTGCGACTCCGCTTGGGCTTCAACTTCGAAAGGAACCTTTGGATGACTCACAGGAACGTCAGATTCTTAGCAGTCGCGGCGCTCGCGCTGCTCCTCGGCGCGGCGAGCGTCCCGCTGGTTAATACGTCCACAACGTCGGCGCAAAGCGGGGTGCCGCAGGGCTCGACGACGACCTACGCCGTTCTGGCCGCCTCGGCGGTGACCAGCTCGGGCCTGACCGTGCTCAACGGCGACCTGGGCGTCAGCCCGGGGACCGCGATCACCGGCTTCCCGCCGGGGGTTGTGACCGGAGCGACGCATGTGGCTGACCCGGTCGCGGCCCAGGCTCAGGCCGACGCCCAGGTCGAGTACGCTTATCTGGACGGCCTGCCGTGCGACCCCGCGAATAACTTGACCGGCGTAGACCTCGGCGGGAAGGTGCTCAAGCCGGGCGTCTACTGTTTCGATTCGTCGGCGCAGTTGACGGGGACGCTCATTCTCGACGCGCAGGGCTCGTGTGACTCCCTCTTCGTCTTCCAGACCGGCAGCACACTCGTCACCTCAGTCGCTTCGTCAGTTGAAGTGATCAATAACCCTTGCAGCGCGAACTGCCGCGGCGGGGAGAACGTGTTCTGGCAGGTCGGCAGTTCCGCGACTATCGGCACCGGCTCTCAGTTCGTCGGACACATTGTCGCTAACACCAGCGTCACCCTGAATTTCGGCGCGAGCGTGGCCGGTAACATCATCGCGCTCACCGGCGCGGTGACGCTCGACACCAACAACGTCTCCGCCTGCGGCGTCAACATACCGCCGCCGCCGACCCCGACGCCGACGCCCACCCCGATGGCTACGCCGACGCCCACCCCCTCGCCGACCGTTACGTGCGCGCCCAAGGTGACGGGCGGCGGGCAGATACCCGTCCCCGACCCGGACATCAATAACCAGCTCGCCTCCGGCACGGGGCGCGCCACCTTCGGCTTCAACTCGCAGCCGGATAAGGGCTGCACGGACGGCGCGGCGAAGGGCCACTTCAACTACGTCAACCACGTGACCGGCCTGCACGTCGACGGCAAGGTTCTCACCTCCGTGCTAATCGCGCCGAACACCGTCCAGTTCTCCGGCGAGTGCGGGGCGGGCTGCACGTTCACCGTGACGGTGCAGGATTGGGGCGAGCCCGGCACGCTCGACACGTTCGGTCTGGACGTGACGGGGACGAAGAACGAGCACAGGTCGCCGCGCATCATCAGCCGCGGGAACATCCAGTTCCATTAAAAAGCGGCGGCCGACCCGTAACACTTAACCCCGGGGGCGATTCGCGTCGCCTCCGGGGTTACTTTATTTGCCGCCGGGGCCATAAAACATCGACCCGGCAAGCTCACGCCGGGAGACATATTCTGACGTTGACCTATATCCCACATGTAGTATATAATGTTCGGGAATCGAGTCTGGCTCGCTCTCTTCTCAGCTCCTCTGGAATTCCCCAGATCATCTGAAGGTCCATAGCTTAATACCCAGGGGGCTACATGAAACATTTTTTCAACCGGGCGGTCATTCTTCTCGTCGTCGGCGCGATGACGAGCATCACGGCGCTGGCGATGACCACCAACAGGCAGGTGACCTTCAGCCGCGACGTGACGGTCAACGGGTCGCCCGTCAAGGCGGGCACCTACAAGGCCACGTTCGACGACCAGACGGGCGAGTTCAGACTCCTCCGCGGCAAGAAAGTCATGGCCCAGGCGACGGCGCGGCTGGAGAAGATTTCCGGGCCCTTCCGCAGCGGGTACTCGCTCATCGCCCCGGCCAACGGCGAGAACCACGCCCTGGTCAGCATCGACATGAACAAGACTAACCAGGCCGTCATCGTCAACGACGGCGCGGGCATGAAAGTCGTAACGCCGTAACAGTCTTATCTCCGCGCGGGCGCGCGGAGGACAGAGAACGAAGGGCGGGCTCCGCGTCGGGCCCGCCCTTTTCGTCCGGCCTCACCCGGGCGGAGTGTTTATCGCATGCTGTATACTTCAGAACGTCCGCCCCCCGCGTTCCGACATTAAAGACGTACATCTTTGTGCTATCTGGAATAATGAAAGTCCCCCGTCTATTGAGGAGCCCGGCCGGAACGCCCCGCCGCACCTCTCTGTAACGTCCCAAGGGTCGAATAATCCTGATGACCACCGACGATGTAAGTCCCGAGCGCTCTCCCGACGAGGCAGTCACTCTCGAAGAGCTGCGCCGGCGCGAGCGCGAGCTGGCCGACTTCATCGAAAACGCCTCCGTCGGCCTGCACTGGGTGGGGGCCGACGGGACGATCCTGTGGGCCAACCAGGCCGAGCTGGACATGCTCGGCTACACGCGCGAAGAGTACATCGGGCGCAAGATAACCGAGTTTCACGCCGACCGGGACGTGATCGGCGACATCCTGCGCCGGCTGACCAACAGGGAGACGCTCCGCGACTACGAGGCGCGCCTCAAGTGCAAGGACGGCTCCGTCCGCCACGTGCTCATCAACTCGAACGTGATGTGGGAGGGGGACAGGTTCGTCCACACGCGCTGCTTCACGCGCGACATCACCGAGCGCAAGCTGGCCGAAGAAGAGCTGCGCGAGTCGAGGAGCCAGCTTGAGGAGCTGCTGAGGCGCGAGCAGTCGGCGAGGGCCGAGGCCGAGCGCCAGCGGGACTTCACGCGCCTCGTGCTGGAGGACGCGCCCATCGCCATCGGCGTGATGGAGGGCCCCGACCACCGTTTCGTCTTCGTGAACCGGAAGACGTGCGAACTCACCGGGCTCTCGGCGGGGCAGTTCGTGGGGCGCACGCACGCCGAAGTCGTGCCAGAAGCCGACGCCGTGGTGGGCCCCGTCCTCGACCGCGTGTACGCGACCGGCGTCGGCGAGACGCAGGAGGTGGATGTCGTCTTCCCGAAGGGGCGGCGGCAACTACTGGTCACGTGGACGCCTTTGCCGGGCAGAGACGGCAAGCCCGGTTCGGTACTCTACCTGTCGCTCGACATCACCGACCGCAAGGCGGGTGAAGAGGCTTTGCGGGAGAGCGAAGGGCAATTGCGCACGCTCGCCGACGCGGTGCCGCAGTTGGTGTGGATGGCCGACGCCGACGGCTACATCTTCTGGTACAACCAGCGTTGGTACGACTACACGAGGACTACCCCCGGGCAGATGGAGGGGTGGGGCTGGCAGTCTGTACACGACCCCGGCATGCTGCCGAAAGTGATGGAGCGCTGGCGCGCCTCAATCGAGACCGGCGAGCCGTTCGAGATGGAGTTCCCGCTCAAGGGCGCTGATGGCTCGTTCCGCTGGTTCCTGACGAGAGTCAACCCGCTCCGCGATTCCCACGGCCGCATCGTGCGCTGGTTCGGGACGAACACGGACGTTGATGGCCAGCGCCGCGCGGCGGAAGAGTTGCGGGAGGCGAACCGCTTGAAGGACGAGTTCTTAGCCACCGTCTCGCACGAGCTGCGGACGCCCCTCACGGCAATACTAGGCTGGGCGCAGATGCTGAGGGCCAAACGGCTCGACGAGAAGAGCACGGCCAACGCGCTTGAGACCATCGAACGCAACGCGCGCGCGCAGTCGCAGTTGATTGACGACCTGCTCGACGTGTCGCGCATCATCACGGGCAACCTGCGCCTCGACGTGAGGCAGGTCGAGCCCGGGTCGTTCATCGAAGCGGCCGTCCAGGCGCTCGGGCCCGCGGCCGAGGCGAAAGGCGTGCTGCTCCAGAAGGTGTTGGACTCGGGCGTGATCTCGGTCGCGGGCGACCCGGCGCGCCTGCAACAGGTGGTCTGGAACCTGCTCTCGAACGCCATCAGGTTCACCCCCAGGGGCGGGAGGGTGCAGGTCAGGCTGGAGCGCGTCGACTCGCACATCGAGATCGCGGTCGCCGACACGGGGGCCGGCATCCCCGTGGAGTTCCTGCCGCACGTCTTCGAGCGGTTCCGGCAGGCCGACCAGGCGACGACGCGCCAGCACGGCGGGCTCGGCCTGGGGCTGGCCATCGTCCGGCACCTCGTCGAGCTGCACGGCGGCACGGTCGAGGCCGACAGCGCGGGCGAAGGCCGGGGGGCGACCTTCGTCGTGAAGCTCCCGGCCGTCCCGGTCTATCATATGGAGACCCTCGCGGGGCGCGTCCACCCGGCGGCCGGGGGGGCGCCCGCCGCCTACGACTGTCCGGAGAGGCTGGACGGGCTGAAGGTGCTCGTGGTGGACGACGAGGCCGACACGAGGGAACTATTCAAGGTCGGGATGGGCCAATGCGGGGCGGAAATCGTGACCGCCGGCTCGGCACGCGAGGCGCTCGCCGCCCTTGAAGAGACGCGGCCCGACCTGCTAATCAGCGACATCGGGATGCCGGGCGAGGACGGCTACGAGTTGATCCGGAAGGTGAGGGCGCTGCCCGCAGGGCGCGGGGGGAGGATACCGGCCATCGCCTTGACCGCCTACGCGAGGACGGAAGACCGAATGCGGGCGCTGAGGGCGGGCTATCAGATGCACGTCTCCAAGCCGGTCGAGCTGGCCGAGCTGGTGGCCGTCATGGCGAGCCTCGTCGGGCGGGGCTCGGGGGCCGAATGACGCTAAGCGGGGTGGCACTTTGTCCACAGAGAATCTCTACGAACTCGCGTCGCTGATCAGGCGGGAGCGCGACGCCCTGCTCGCCGGGTGGCGGCACGAGGTGCGGCAGCTTTCCGTGGCGCACAGCCTCGACAGGCCGACGCTCAACGACCACATCCCCGACCTGCTTGAGGAACTGGCCTGCGAGCTTGAGGCGTGTTCCGAAGGGTCGATGATCGAGGGGCTGAAGGAAAACTCCGTGACCCACGGGCTCGACCGGCTCCGCCTCGGGTTCGACGTGGAGGAGGTCGTGGCGGAATACAACGCCCTGCGCGGCGTCATCCAGGACCTCATCGAAACACACGACCTGAGGCTCCGCGGCGCCGTCAACCGAATCATCAACCGCGTCATCGACATTTCAATCGGCCTGGCGGTGAAGACCTACGCCGCGCAGAAGGCGCTGGAGATACAGCAGCGGCGCGAGGAGCACCTGACCTTCGTCGCCCACGACCTCAGGTCTCCGCTCGCCGCCATCGCCATGGCGGCGCGGCTCCTCGAAGACGCCGTCCCCGACGTGGGCGGGGACGAGCGCGCCGCCATGTTACTGGAGACCATGCACCGCAACGTCACGCGCCTGAATTCGCTCGTCGTCAAGGTAGTGCAGGAAGAGGCGAACCTGAAGACGCGGGTGAACAAGAGCGTGGAGCGGCGGGAGGTGAACCTTCGGGGGCTGGTCGAAGCCCTCATCAAAGACCTGCGCCCGCTGGCCGACGCTTCGGGCCTGGAGTTGATTAACGAGATACCCGAAGGGCTGACGGCGTCCGCCGACCAAGGGATGCTGTCGCTCGTCTTCCAGAACCTCATCTCCAACGCCATCGACTACACGCCGAACGGGCGAGTCACCGTCGGGGCGAGGGCGGTGGAAGGGGCGTCGGCCGTCGAATGCCGGGTCGCCGACGACGGCGCGGGGATTCCGGCGGAACGGCTGGAGAAGGTGTTCGACAAGCTGGAGACGGACCCGGACAAGAAGAGCGGCATGGGGCTCGGCCTCGCCATCGTCAAGCAGTTCGTCGAGGCGCACGGCGGCGTCGTCTCCGTCGAAAGCGAACTCGGCCGGGGCTCGACGTTCCGATTCACCATCCCTTAGAGTGGGGTGAGAACGACGGTCGGGCGCGGCTTGAGCGCCCGCGAGAGAGGCTACCCTCACGAACGAAAGGCGGCGACCGAATGAGCGAATATAACGACCAGCAACTGACCTGCGCGGACTGCAAGCGGGAGTTCACCTGGACGGCGGGCGAGCAGGAGTTCTTCCACGAGAAGGGCTTCACCAACCCCCCGAAGCGGTGCAGGGAGTGCCGGCAGGCCAAGAAGGAGCAGCGCGGCGGCGGCGAGAGAAGGGGCGGCAGGGATTGAGCGCCGCGCATTACACGTACGAGGTGGCGTGGTCGGAGGAGGAGGGGGCTTTCATCGCGCAGGTCAAAGAGTTCCCCTCGCTCGAAGCGCGCGCCCCCAGCCGCGGCGCTGCGCTGCGCGCGCTCAAAAGTGTGGTCTACGCGGTGGCGAAAGACCTTGCCGACTCCGGCGCGGAGTCCGCCAAACCCCCGCCCGCTGATACCCGACCGGCCCCGCCACGCTGGTAATCCCGTCAGTCACAGCCGGCGACCGGCTCGTCTGCCGCCCGCGCGATGCCGCTCACCTCAGAGCGAGTGGCGGACGACGAGGAAGACCTGCGCGTCCTTGTTCCGCCTGAGCACCGCCGGGTTCGCGTTCGCCGTCAGCACGAAGCCGTCGTCGGCCGGGGCGAGTGCCAGCGGGAGTGCCGGCGAGGTCACCGCCCGGTGCTGCGTCACCGTCTTCCCGTAGAGGTCGAGCCCGACGACGTTGACCGTCTTCGTCCCCGGCGGGCGACCCGCGGGTCGTGCTCCGCAGCAGCGACAGCGCGCAGTTGACGCTGGCGTACGGGCCGACGACCGAAGGGCTGGAGAGGCTGACCCGCTTGATGCGCCGCATGAAGCGGCTTCAGGACATGCTGCTGCGGTACACGCAACTTCATCACGCAGATCGCGCAGACGGCGGCCTGCAACCGCGCGCACCACGTTGAGGGGCGGCCGGCGAAGTGGCTGCTGATGTGCGGGGACAGGGCGCAGATTTCAGGGCGGGCGGAGACTCGGCGAAAAGCCTGCCGCCCCGAGTTTTCGGCCGACCGGGGGCGAGCTTCGTCCCGGATCATTAACGTTTACGTCACGAACGACGCTACCCGGCACGCCACGTTCGTCAACGGACAGCGGGTCGCCGCGGAGGTTGCTAAGGTCTTTTATTTATTCGCTCGCGGGCGGAACGAGACGGCGCGACTGTCTGCCTCGTCGCGGCGCGGCGGCGGGGCTGGTGAACGCACGCCGCCGGGCATGAACGCGGCGCAGGGCCTTGCGGCCGGGCGCCGACTTAATACGAATTCGGCTCGCGCCGGAACCGGGGGGATACATTGATCAGAGCGGTAATCTTTGACGTTGACGGGACGCTCGTCGACTCCAACGACCTGCACGTCGAGGCGTGGCGCGAGGCTTTCAGGCGCTACGGCAAGGAGCTGGGCTTCGACGAGGTGCACCGTCAGATGGGTAAGGGGGGCGACCAGTTGATGCCCGTCTTCTGTTCCGAGGAGGAGCTGGACGAGTTCGGCGAGGAGCTGGAGCGGCACAGGGTCGAGCTTTTCGCCGGCCGCTACCTGCCGCGCGTGCGCCCGTTCCCGCGCGTCCGCGAGCTGTTCGAGCGCCTCAAGGCCGACGGCCTTCAGATCGCGCTCGCCTCCTCGGCCAAGGAGGAGGAGTTGGAGCAGCATAAGAAGACCATGCGCGTCGGAGACCTGCTCGAAGCCGCCACGTCGGCCGACGACGCCGAGCGCTCGAAGCCGCACCCGGACATCTTCGAGGCGGCGCTGGCCGGGCTGGACGGCGTGCGGCCGGAGGAGGCCGTCGTCGTCGGAGACACGCCCTACGACGCGGAGGCCGCTGCGAAGGCGGGGATGCGCACCGTCGGGCTCCTCAGCGGCGGCTTCACGGAGGAGGCGCTGCGCGGGGCGGGCGCGGTCGCCGTCTACCGCGACGTGTCGGACCTGCTCGACCGCTACGACGAGTCCCCGCTGGCGAAGGCCAGGGCCGGGGCCGCGCGGGGGCGGGGCTGATGGAGGGGCTCACGCTGCTGGGGCTGCTGGCGGGCGGGCTGACGACCGCCTCGTTCGTGCCGCAGGTCAGAAAAATCTGGAAGACGAAGTCGGCCGAGGACGTGTCGCTGCTGATGTTCGTCGCCTTCTGCGTCGGCGTCTCGCTGTGGCTCGTCTACGGCTTCGTCAAGGGCGAGGTCGCCATCGTCTTGACCAACGCGGTGACGCTGGTGCTCGGCGCGGCGATAGTCTGGATGAAGCTCAAGTATAAATAGCCCCCGCGGTACGCAGAGGAGGCGGCTGAAGTTACAATAAGGGAGGGGAGTCAGTCCTATGCTTGCGATGAACTACCGCGGGCCCTTGCGGGTTCGCATCGACCACAAACCCGTGCCGGAGATCGAGCACCCGCAGGACGCCGTCGTCCGCGTCACGCGCTCCTGCATCTGCGGCTCAGACCTGCACCTCTACAACGGCTCGGTGCCGGACACGCGCGTGGGGATGACCTTCGGCCACGAGGTCACGGGCGTCGTCGAGGAGGTCGGGCCGGCCGTCGAGAAGCTGAAGGTCGGCGACCACGTGCTCGTCCCCTTCAACATCGCCTGCGGCAGGTGCGTCTTCTGCCAGCAGGAGTTGTACGGCAACTGCCACGAGTCGAACTCGGAGGCCACGGCCGTCGGCGGCATCTTCGGCTACTCGCACACGGCGGGCGGTTACGACGGCGGGCAGGCCGAGTACGTCCGCGTGCCTTACGCCGACGTGAGCCCGACGGTCATCCCCGAGTGGATGGACCCGGACGACGCCGTCATGCTGACGGACGTGGTGCCGACGGGCTATCAGGCCGCCGAGATGGGCGGCATCCAGCCGGGCGACACCGTGATGGTCTTCGGGGCAGGGCCGGTCGGCATCATGGCCGCGCGTTGCGCGTGGCTCTTCGGCGCGGGCCGCGTCATTATCATCGACGAGGTGGAGTACCGGCTGGACTTCGCGCGCACTTACGCGCCCTGCGAGGCGTACAACTTCAGGTCGCTCGGCGACCCCGTGCTCTTCGCCAAGCGGACGACCGACTGGATGGGGGCCGACGTGGTGATTGACGCCGTCGGGGCCGAGGCCACTGGGAGCTGGTTGCAGACGACGCTCGGCCGGAAGCTGCTCATGCAGGGCGGGTCGGCCACGGCGCTGCACTGGGCCATCAACTCGGTGAAGAAGGGCGGCATCGTCTCCATCGTCGGCGTCTACGGCCCCATCGACACGCTCGTCCCCATCGGGAACGTGGTCAACAAGGGGCTGACGCTGCGCGGCAACCAGGCGTCGGTGAAGCGGCTGCTGCCGCGCCTCATCGAGCACGTCCGGAGCGGCGTCCTCGACCCGAAGGCGCTCATCACGCACCGCATCCCGCTCGAAGAGGTGTCGGACGCCTACCGCATCTTCTCGGCGAAGCTCGACAACTGCATCAAGCCGGTGCTCATACCGCCGTCGGCCAGGAGTTAGGGAGGAGCAGCCATGACGAGAGACATCGAACAGACACCCGTAGACCCCTCTCAGGTCAAGGGCTGGGGCGTGGACGCCGACCGCGGCAACGACCCGACCTACCCGATGAAGAACCGCAACGACGGCGAGCACGAGGGCTACAGTTGGGAGCGCCCGGCGCAGCAGCAGTCCGACGTCGAGGTTTTGCACTCGAACGAGCGGCCCAACGTCTCGGCCGCCTTCGGCACCTCGACGCCGCCCGCGGGGCTGAGCGGCGTGATCCGCCGCTTCGCCTTCAAGTACAGCGAATCCAGCTACGGCCACTGGCTGCCGCTGATGCTGGCCGACCGCGTCGGCGTGGTGGAGGGCTACCTCGAAGACCTCTCGCGCGGCCGCGTCCCGAACGTCTTCGCGGAGCGGGGCTGGAAGGCGGAGTGGAAACACAACCGCAAGAGTCTGGTGACGCGGGTCGCCGTCGGGGCGGTCCTCGCCTCCGCCGCGGTCGCTTACCTGAGCAGTAGGAGGGATGATTCCGCGGCGGAGGGGTCGCGCCGCCCCGGCGAGCCTGCGCGGCGGCCCCGCCGCACGCGCGGGCGGTAGCCCCTCCCATGCTCGTCCGTCATACCTTTACGTCTGCGATGATAAAAGCGCGGCCCCGAGTGCCGAACGCACTCAGTAAGCCGTGACCTGCTGCGTCAGGCCGCCGTCCACGTAGTAGGTGCTGCCCGTCACGTACTCGGCCTCGTCGCCGGCCAGAAAGACGGCGAGGGCGGCGACCTCTTCGGGCCTGCCGAAGCGCCCCCAGGGGATTTCGGTGAGCGCCTCCCTTTTGGCCTCCGGGTCTTCGAGCACGGCCTTATTTATCGGCGTGGCGATGGCGCCCGGCGCGATGTTGTTGACGTTGATGCGGTGCGGCGCCAGCTCCATCGCGAGGTTGCGCATCATCATCCGCACGCCGCCCTTCGACGCGCAGTAGGAGGTGTATCCGGGGAAGGGGATGTCCTCATGCACGGACGAGATGAAGACCAGTTTGCCGCCCCCGCCCTGCTCGACCATCCGTCGCGCCGCCGTCTGGCTGACGACGAACGAGCCGTAGAGGTTGACCGCGATGACCCTCTCCCACTCCTCGTCCGTGACTTCGAGGAACGGCCTCTTGATCTCGATGCCGGCGTTGCTCACGGCGATGTCGAGGCGGCCGAACTTCTCCACGACTCCCGCCACCATGCGCTCGACATCCTCGCGCCTGCTTACGTCGGCCGCCGCCGCGACGCCGGGCGTCGCGAGCGCGTCGACGACCGCGCGCGCGTCCGCCTCGTTCCGCCCGTGCGGCAGGTAGTTGACGGCCACGTGCGCGCCCTCCGAAGCGAAACGCTCGGCGATGGCCCGCCCGATGCCGCTGCTCGCGCCCGTGACGAGCGCCACCTTACCCTTCAGCCTCATCTCGATCCCCCCTTCGTACCGGAAGATAACACGTCTCAGGCTCGGGCACTCGTAGGGGGGCTGTGTTGCAGCAATCACTCCGAAGCTATAACCCGCTCTTCGGCCAAGTCATCACCCTCACCACATAGACGAGACCTACGTGGAAGTCGGCATAGAGCGGAAGCACCTCTACCGCGCAGTCGACTCCGACGGAAACGCCACCGAGTTTATGCTGAGCGCCGAACGTGACGCGGCGGGCTACCGCAGCGTCGCCCCTTCCAGGAACAAGTTGTTGTTGGGCACGTAGTCGGTCACGGTCGTATACCTGACGCGCAAAATCTGGCCGCTCGAAGCAGCCTTGAAATTGAGCGTGTACACGCCCTTGGTGATGCTCGTGCTGTTATTTAATGTGGAATCGGCGTATGCCGGCGCGCTGGCGTCGCTCAACGCCGCCTCCAGCTTCGCCTTCGCGTCCCACACGCCGACGTACACCTTGAGCGTCCTCAGGGTGGTGTCCGCCGGGACGGTGAACTCGAAACCGTTGCCCACCCCGGTCGGCATCACCACCTCCGTCGGGGAGCTGTTGACGCTGGCGGTCGGAGTCCCGTCCGTCCAGGTGTAGGTCGTGGGGTTGTCGTTGCGCCAGCCCGGCGCGACGGGCCCTATCACGGAGAAGTTGCTGATCCTTTGGAGCACGCCGGCCTTATGGTTGAAGCCGGCGGGGCCGCCCAAGCCCCAGTGCGCCCAGTCGAGGGTGCCGTCGGTCGTCAGGTTCACGTTCCGCGCGTTCGCGACCACGGCCACGCTCCCCGAGAGCGAGCCGCCCGTCCCGCCCGGAACCACCAGGCTGACGGGCGCCGAAGTCGTCTTCTTTCCTTCCTCGTCCGTGGCGACCGCCGTCAGCGAGTAGTTGCCGGCGAAGACGCAGTTCCAGACGAGGCCGAACTGGGTGCCGCCGCCCGGGGCGGCCGTGCCTATGTAGGCCCCGTTCGCGAACACGTCCACGTTGTTGACGCTCCCGTCCGCGTCTGAGGCGGCAACGGTTACGTTGACGTTGCTCGCCGCGCCGACCGTGGCGCCGCTACTCGGGCTCGTGATGGACACCGCGGGCGCCACGTTCGGGTCATTGCCGTAGACGAGGGTGGCGGCCTCCAGCAACAGGTTATTGTTCGGAACGTAATCGGCCAGGGTGGTGTACCTGACTCGTAACGTCTGCCCGGCCGACGCCGCCCGGAATGCGACCGTGTATACCGCCTGCGAGCGGGCGGTCCTGTTGTCGAGCGACGAGTCGGCGTAGGCGGGGGCGCTGCCGTCACTCAGGAATGCCTCTAACTTTGCCTTCGCGTCCCACACGCCGACAAAGACTTTCAGTGTCCTGAGATTCGTGTCGGCGGGGACGGTGAACTCGAACCCGTTGCCCACCCCGGTCGGCATCACGGCCGCCGTCGCGGTGCTTGTGACGCTCGGCGTGGGCGTCCCCTCCGTCCAACTGTAGGCGCGCTGGTTGATGCTGTTCCAGGCGGGCGACACCGCGCCGATGACGGTGAAGTCGCTGATCTGCTGGCTGACGTTGGCCTTGCGGTTGACGGCCCGCGGCGCACCCATGCCCCAATGTACCCAGTCGAGCGAGCCTTTGGCCGTCAGATTAACCGTGCCGTTAGGCGAGAAGCTATCCGCCCTGCCGGAGAGGGACGCGCGCCCGCCGGCCCACTTGATCGCCGCGTCGAACAACGTCTGCCCGGCGGCCGTGAAGACGGAAGCCGTGGTGTCGTGCAGGTAGAGCCCGACGCGCCGGGCCGGCGCGGTTAACCCGGGCATTACCGCGCCGCTCTCGTATCCGAAGACCACGGGGCGCGTCGCGTCGCTGACCAGCGTGGCGACGGACGCCGCGTTGGCGTTCGGCTTGCCCCAGTTCATCGTGCCGGAGGCGGACGTCACGGTTACCGTGCCGGACAGGTTGGCGGCCAGTGGGTGTCCGGGCAGGGCTATCTTCACCTGCGTCTGGCTGGTAATCGTCCCGAAGTCTTTCGTGGAGGTAGTCGTCATCCCCATGTTGGCGAATAAACCACTCTCCCACGTGACCACGGGGACGGCGACCGTACGGAACTTGGTGCCGACAGAGGCGGGCGCGACGCTCGACGAAATTACGACTAACGACTTGCCGTTCGCGTCGGCGGCGGCGGAAGAGGCCGCGTCTTTGACCGTGACGGTATAACCGAGGGACTGTAGGCGCGTCTTAACGACGCTGTCGCCGCCGCCGAGCGTCGTAGAGTCGGTTATCAGCAGTGCGGCGGAGGAGACGGTGACGCTGACGGGGGCCGAAGTCGTCGTCGAGCCGCGGTTGTCCGTCGCGGCGGCGTAGACGGAATAGGTGCCCGCGCCTACGTCCCCCCACGTGAAGGCGTACTGGTTCTGGCCGGTCAGGACTCCGGCGCCGACCTTCAGCCCGTTCGCGAAGAAATCGACCCGGCTGACGCCCCCGTCGGCGTCGCCCGCGCTCGCGGTTATCGTCAGGCTCGCGGGCGTCAGGTATTGGGCGCCGCTGGAGGGGCTGACGACGCTGACCGTCGGCGGCGCGTTGACGGTGACGGCGACGGGGTCGGACGTGGCCGTGGCCCCGAGGTCGTCCGTCGCGACCGCCGTGAGGCTGTAAGTCCCGGCGGGGACGTTGCCCCAGTTGAGGCTGAAGAGGCTCGCGCCGACCGTGGATTTCGAGCCGAGGTAGACGCCGTTGGCGAAGAACTCCACCTTGCTGATGATGCCGTCCGCGTCGTTGGCCTGCGCCGTGAGGCCGATGCTGGCCGGCGCGTTCGGCGCGGCCCCGTTCGCCGTGGTCGTCAGGGAGACGACCGGCGGGGCGTTGATCGTCACCTTGACCGGGGCGGAGGTGGTCGTCGCCCCCGCGCTGTTCGTGACGACCGCGTGCAGCGTGTAAGCGCCCGCCGGGGGGGCGTTCCAGACGAAGTTGTACTGACCGGCGCCCGCGGCGGCCCCCACGCCGAGAGGCATCGCGTTGAAGTAGAACTCGACTTTGCTGACCCCGCCGGCGTCGGCGGCCGCGGCCGTGAGGACGAGGGCCGGCGGCTTGGTGAAGGCCGAGTGATTGAGCGGGCTCGTGATGACGGCGGTCGCCGGCCCGTTCACCAGCACGGGCCTGAGGTCGGAAGTCTTAACCCGCCCCTGATTGTCGGTGGCGATGGCGGTCAGCGAGTGCTCGCCGGACGGGGCGTTGCCCCACAGGATGCGGTACAGGTTGCCCCCGACGGAGGTGCCGCCGCCGAGCAGGGTGCCGTCCACGTAGAAATCGACCTTGCCGACAGTCCCGTCCGGGTCGCTGGCGTTCGCCTCCACGACCACGTCCGACCCGGCGGTGAGGAGCGCGCCTGCGGCCGGACTGCTTATGCTGACGGCCGGGGCCTTGTTCGGGTTCGGCAGGACCGTCGTGGTGGTCCTGACGACGTTATTGGCCTCGGACGGGTCGGACTCGCCGGACTTGGCGTGGGCCGTGTTCACGGCCTGCCGCCCGGACGCGGGGAAGTCGGAGTCCTCCACGGGTTCCACCACGACGCTGACGGTCGTGGAGGCCCCCGGATTCAGATTGCCCAGCTTACAGACGACCCCGCCTTCTTCGTCGTATCGGCAGTCGCCCTGACCGGGCGTGGCGGACACGAAGTTCATGTACGGCGAGAGGTCGTCGCTGAACAGAACGTCGGTGGCCGTCTGGGGGCCGTTGTTGACGACGTTCAGCGTGTAGGTGAAGTTAGTCCCCGCGGTTGCCGAGGGCGACGAAGTGTTGGCGGCGAGAACCACGTCGGCCGCGCCCGTGTTCGGGGCCTGCGGCTGCGTGAGGAGCGCGACGGCGAACTGCCCCAGCACGCTCGACCTCGCCCTGATGGCCTTGTTCGCAAAGTCGGGCGACTGGGTGTCGGGCGGCAGTATGGTTCTGTCCACCCATTGCACCTTGGTCGGGTCGTACTGGTCCTGCTCCACGTGGAAGACCCGCAGGTTGTTGAACGCGGCCTGGTCGGTGACGGAGGCCACGTTGAAAGTGACGACGTAAGGCCCGGAGCTTTCCCCCTCGCTCTGGATGTCGTAGCTGAGGTCGCCTTGCAGGGTGTAGCCGGGGGGCAGCGGGCCGGGTAAGGTCGCGTCGAAATTGGTGACGGTCGTGGTGACACCTTCCTCGAACACGCCGGCGGCGTCTACCGACGTGAGCCCGTCGCCGCTCGGGCTTAAGGGGGCCGGCGACGAGGGGGTCTGGGCGGCGGCGTCCGCGACCCCGGCCGAGGGCGTCGGGGGGTCGGACGGGTAGAGCCGGAGGCTCGGCAAGGACGGGTTGAAGAAAGTCCCGTAGCCGAAGAAGGTGTCGTCGGGCAGGTGCCCCGTGGCCGACTGCCAGTAGACCACCTGCTCGGGGCGGCTGCCGCGGTAGTACTGTAGCGCGGGCGCGGTGGGCGTGGCCTCCGAGACGCGGATGGGCTCATAGTCGAGAAGGGTCCTGTAGTCGGCGGGGTCTTCCTCGTCCGCCTTGTACTTGACGACCGCGATATCCATGTCCTGATTCGACCACTCGGGGATGCCTATCAAAGCCCCGCCGCCCTCGCCGTCCGCGGCCCGCCCCCACCTCCAGTGCGTGTGCACGCACTCGGGGCAACCGGGCAGTTTCGATGGCAACCACGAGGTGCCGTTCCAGCCCACGCTCGGCTCCTCTACGAAAGACCTGTACGTCTGGTGGAAGTTGTCCCAGACCCCGATATCTTTACCCGCCGCCACGACCCTCCAACTGCCCTCGGTGTAAAGAGGGTTCTTCTTGTTGGTAAATATCTGGAGCCGGGGGCGAGTTGATAACAGGTCGAGGAAGCCTTCAATGTCCTTGAAGACGCCCACCGAGTTATAGATGTTGCCGTCGACCGTATGATGCTGGCGCTGGGGGATGGTGATGGAACGCAGCACCTCGCCGTTCTGGCCCTGGAACTTGTACTTGACTATCGGCTTCCACTTGGCGCAGGACAGCGTCCCGGTGGGCTCGCACGGCAGCAAGCCCTGCCTATAAAATTCGTACCGCTGGGTAATCTGTAAGCAACTCCCCGAGGTCGAAGGTATTCGGTCCACGACGTACGTGGCCTCGACGGTCAGCTTCTCGTCGTCCGTAGACACGTGGTAATCGACGAGCCTGCTCCGCATGGCCAGGTCGAAGCCCGCCGGCTTCAACTCGCCGCTCTGCTTCGGGAGCGCGCTCGTCTCCAGCGTGTAGTAGGGGACGCTGATACGGTTCGCCATGTACCGCTGGCCGAGCCTCACGTCCTTTAACACGAGGCCGTCGTCGTCCGTGACCTCGGCCAGCATGCTCCAGCCGTAGACGTTGGTGATCTGTTGCGGCTGGGGCCGTGCGAACGCGGGCCTGGCGCAGTTGCACTGCTTGTAGGTGTTCTCGCTGACGTAGTACACGTCGAACTGTATCTCCCACGCGTCCTCGTACAGCACGTCCCCGTGCCAGTCTTTCACGTCGTATTCGATGGGGCTGCTGATGGTGATGCTCGTGATCCCGCCGCCGGTAAAACTCGCCCTCTGCCACGTGAGCGAGTCGTAATCACGGTCCCCGGAACCGGATAACTGCGCCGTGGCCCCACTGCTCGCGCTCACCGACGTCGCGCCTTTTACCCACACCTCCACGTCGGCCACCGGGTGGGTGAACACCAGCTCCATCACCCTCGGGTAGCTGGCGCACTGTTTCGTCCCGCCGACGGTCTTCCCGGACGGGTGGCTGTTCTTGTGAGTCACCTCGTTGTCCGTGCCCTGCCACATCACATTATCGACCGGCATCTCTGAGCAGTAGCCGTCCCACGCGTTGATCGGGCGCTGGAATTGGGTGTGCGTCTTGAGGTCGCACGCGGCCGGGGTCTGGGCGCGGACGCCCGCGGCGGGCAAAAATAGAGTGCCGATGATTGCCGCGGCCGCCGCGGCGCTCAGCAATATCACCCGCATGAAATTAACGGTTGTGAGACCGGCTGCTTTCCGATTGAGATTTGTGCGCATGTGCCAACCCTTCCAGGAGAGAGTAAGGTTTAGATTTCAGACAGGATTTGCCTTCTTCCGATGGCAGAGGCCGGGGAAATTTTCACTCAAGTCAGAGCCGGACAGCCCGACACTTTCCGCCGTCGGTCGTGAGCCGCCGCGCACGAAACTTCGCGCGTCCGTGCGCCGTCGCGTGCGACCGGCTGGGTGTGAGCAGAGTGGCTTTAGTTCTTAAGGCCGGGGAGTGTTGACCGTTTATCCGAATCAGGAGGCGAAAGAGGTGGACGACCGTGACCCTCGCCGGCAGGCCGACGGTTCAAAAGAGCGTGCAACATACTATCGCGGGGTGGTTCTGTCAAGGGTTCTGTTTCAAACGCTCACCACTTCAGTTAAAGAAAGAGTATTACCGCGAGATTGTGAGCCGAGAGGCGGCGCACGTGACGAGGAAGGGGCAGGTCAAAAGGTCGGACGGCGGAGGCTCGACAGGGCGGGCGAAGTTCGTCGCGAGCCTCTCCAGCGTCGCCACTTAAAAGTCACCGGCCTCACTACATACTTCGCTTCAGCCCTATCTTCTCAGCGCATCCCGTTCACCCGGCCGCCCCGACGCGCGCGCCCGCGCCCCTCTGCGCCGGGTCTTTTCCGTGCCGGCCTAAGTCGTCGGCCGCCTCGTAATTAATCGGGCGGTCTTCGAGCAGGCGCGCCACCATCGCGGCGCGCGAGCTAACGCTGAGCTTGGCGAAGATGCGGCGCAGGTGCGTGCCGACCGTCCAGGAGCTGATGTCGAGCACGGCGGCGATGGTCTTGTTCGGGTAGCCGTCGGCGACCATCCGCGCTATCTCCTGCTCGCGCGGGCTCAGTCGCGCCTGCTCGGCGCGGTCCTGCGTCTGCGGCGGCAGCCGTATCAGCACGCAGCGCACGTCCCCGACCTCAACGTCCAGAAGCACTTCGCGGGTGGCGCCCTCGCACTGTAGGAGGCGCGGCTCTTCCCGCCGGCCCTTGCCGGCGCAGAGCACG
Source organism: Pyrinomonadaceae bacterium (assembly GCA_036389815.1). Lineage (GTDB taxonomy): Bacteria > Acidobacteriota > Blastocatellia > Pyrinomonadales > Pyrinomonadaceae > QHXN01. The sequence continues at coordinate 18,816 of DASVWB010000422.1, forward strand.
AGTTGTCTGACGAGTGAGGTGAGGTCGTCGGCGGCGGGCGTCGGGCCGCCGGGCGGGGTCTCGGCGCCGGCGGTCTTCAAAGGCTGAGTACCCATGGATGTGCCTCCTTACTTCGCACACGACGGCTACTGCCCCTTCAGCAGAAGTCAAAAAGTCTGTGCCCCCGCCCTTGCCCAAAGGGCGCGGCCCCTCTGTCGCGTCTGCGTCGCCCGACGCTTCGAACCAACCCGGGATGTGAAGCGCCCGCTACGGGGTCAGGGGGCGCGGCAAGAACGAGGAGTACTGGGGTGCCGGCCGCAACGGGAAAGGCTCTGGCCGGGGCTGGGATTATACACGTTTCTCGCCGGCCGTATCGTCACACGATTAAGCGACACTCGTTTGGCGTAACTCAACTGCGCATCGCCAAAAGATGTGACTGGCGGGGCCGTGCCGTGCGGCCGTAGTGTAAGCGCACGGCACCGATTTCGAAAGGAGAAAACCATGCAATTCAGAGACAGCGAACTGGAGATGGAGGCCGAAGACGAGAGCGGCATGCTCGGCGAAGGCCCGCTCGGCGAAGGCCCCTTGGGCGAGGGGGCGCAGCAGGAGCAGTTCCTCGGCGGCATCCTCAAGGGGCTCGGCGGCATGCTCGGGCTCGGCGAAGGCGAGGAGGAAGCCTTCGGCGCCTACGAGTTTGAAAACCCGCTCGGCGAAGGCCCGCTCGGCGAGGGGCCGCTCGGCGAAGGCCCTTTAGGCGAAGGCCCGCTCGGCGAAGGGGCGCAGCAGGAGCAGTTCCTCGGCGGCCTGCTTCAGGGCGCCGGCAGCATGCTCGGGCTCGGCGAGGGCGAGGAGGAAGCCTTCGGCGCCTACGAGTCCGAGGACGAGCAGTTCTTCAAGGGCATCCGCAAGTTCGTGCAGAAGGCGGCGCCCGTGCTGAAGCAGGTGGCGAGGGCGGCCATGCCGGTCGTCGCCGGCGCCGTCGGCGGCCCCGTCGGGATGAAGATCGGGAAGCTGGCCGGCCAGTTCCTACAGGAAGGCGAGTTCGAGGACGAGATGGAGGGCGAGTTCGAGTCGGTCGGCGAGTCGCCGCTTCACGAAGGCCCGCTCACGGCCCAGCAGGGCCTGGGCGAGCTGATGGCCGCCATCGCGTCGAAGGCCCAGACCGACATGGAGGCCGAGGCCATGGCCGGCGCCGCCACCGTCATCACGCTGTCTCCGGCCGACCGCGCCGCCCTCAAGAACGTCCTGGCCTCGCTGGTGCGCGGCTCCGCCATCCTGACCCGCATCCTCCGGCGCAACCGCGCGACCCGCCCGGCCGTGCGCGCCGTGCCGACCATCATCCGCCGCACCGCGCAGACGCTCCAGCGCCGCGCCGCCTCGGGCCGGCCCGTGACGAAGCGCGCCGCGGCCCGCGTCATGGCGCGGCAGACGCAGAACGTCCTCGGGAGCCCGGCCGCGTGCAGCCACGCCGTCACGCGCAACGTGCGCGCCACGCGCGCCGTCACGCGCAGCGGCCGGCGCAGCAACGGCGCGCGCCGCCCCTACACCGTCTGAAGCTTCGGGCGCCGTCCCACGTCGTCAAAAAACTGCGCCGCGCCGCCGCGCGCGGAGGAGTGAGGCTATGAGTGCTTATTACGAGTTGGAATCGCTGCCCGAGATGGAGGCGATCTACGAGGCCGAGTGGTCGGGCGAGACGCCCGGCGCGTTCGAGAGCGAGATGTTCTTTCAGGAGCTTTCGCGGGCGGCCCGCGGCGGCCGCAACGTGGCGCCGCTCCAGCGGCTCGCGATGGCCGGCGCGCGCGCCGCGCTCAGGCAGGGCGGCGCCGGCGACATCGAGGGCTACGACTCGCTGGCCTTCCTCGGCCAGTCGGAGTTCGAGGGCGAGTTCGAGGGCGAGGCCGAGGGCGAGATGGAGCAGGCCGTCCACTTCATGCAGCAGTTCCCGACGACGGCGCTGATGGAGCACCTCGGCCACGCCGCCGCCGAGGCCGAGGACGAGGGCGAGTCATTCGCCTTCCTCGCCCCCCTCATCCCGATGGCCGCGAAGCTGGCGGCGCCGCTCCTGACGAAGGGGCTCGGCCTCGCCGCCAAGGTCGGCGGCAAGATGGCCGCCAAGGCGCTGCCGAAGCTCGCCCAGGCGGCGACGAAGACCATCTCGAAGGCCGTGCCGCAGATGACCAAGAGCCTTCAGGGCGTCGCCAAGACGCTGCTCCAAAACAAGCAGACGCAGCCCCTGTTGCGTACGCTGCCGCAGATCGCGCAGCGCGCGACGGCCGACCTGACGCGGCAGGTGGCGCGGGGCCGCCCCGTCACACGGCAGACGGCGGCGCAGGCCGTCGCGCGCCAGGCGGCGAAGGTGCTCGGCAACCCGCGGCAGGCGGTGCGCGCGTGGCAGGGCTCGAACGACCTCGACCGCAAGTTCCACAGGGTTGCGGGCGCCGCCATGCCCCCGCCCGCGGAGGTGGGCGGCACGTCGGTCTCGCCCGGCCAGGTCGCAGCCGGAATAGCCGGGGGCGCCGCGGGCGGCGGCGGCATCACGGACGGCGGCATCGGCGCGGGCGTCGGCACCGGCGGCACGGGGATTTCGACGGGCGTCCCGCCCTACGGCGGCCAGCGCAGGCGCGGGTGCTGCTGCTGCCGGTGCAACTGAGAACCGCTGCAACTGAGAACCGCGGCCCCCGCCGCAACTGGAACGGAGTCGAGTGTGATGAGCGCCAACGCCGGAACGGCTGAGACCAACTGCGCCCCGGGCGCGCCTTGCGCCGCGGGCGTCAGGACACAGACGCGAGCCCGCCGCCCGCGCCCGGCCCTCCCGCAGTGGGTGCGCGCGCAGGTCGTCAACGTCCGCCGGCACGCCTCGGCGCTGCGCCCCTTCGAGCGCGGCGAGTTCGGGACGCACGCCGCCGCGCCGACCGACGGCCACCTCAAGGCCGTCAACGAACTCATCAACTCGCTGCGCAAAAACATGCTCGACGTGGCGGGGCAGGTCGAGTCGGCCGCAGCCGAAGCCTCCCGCGAGCCGACGACGGCGCGCCTCCACCGGCTCGTCGGCCACAAGGAGAAGGCGCACGACTGGGTGCGCGCCGTCGAGAAGGTTTGGGACTTCTACTTCGAGCTGTTCGGCCAGAGGCAGACGCGCTACGCCGACTGGCTCCTGAGCTGCGACCGCATCGCGCTCGACTGCTACCAGTACGCCTTCTTAGGCATCGGCGACTTCAAGTCGGTGCCGCAGCCGCCGCCGTTCTCCTACATGCGGACGGGGTTTTCGCCGGCCACCTTCCGCCGCCGCATCCCGCTGCGCGCGCTCGGCCTGCGGCTCAACCCGTTCCCACTCATCCAGCTCCCCTACCACCGGCTCATCAACCCCTGGACGCTCGGCGCCATCCTCCACGAGGTGAGCCATAACATCCAGAACGACCTCGGGCTGGCCGAGGCCGTGCCGCGGCGCATCGCGCGCCGGCTCATGCAGGCGGGCGCGGGCCCGGAGGCGGCGCGGGTGTGGGCGCGCTGGAACCGCGAGATGTTCGCCGACATGTGCGGGCTGCTCTACGGCGGCCCCGGCGTCATCCCCTCGCTGATGGACGTGATTGGACGCGGCGCCCAGACCGTTGTAGCCTATGACCCGCACGGGCCGCACCCGACGCCCTACCTGCGCGCCTTCATCAGCATCGAGCTGCTGCGCCGGATGGGCTTCGCCGAAGAGGCCGCCGAATACAGGCGCGCGTGGACGCGCCTCTACCCGAACCCCCGCGCGGGCACCATCCCGGCCCGCATCCTCGACACCTTCGAGGAGGCCAACGCGGCCGTCATCGACGCCGTCTGCTACCGGCCCTTCAAGGAGCTCGGCAACAAGACGCTGGCGCAGGTCATCCGCTTCGAGCGCAAGGAGCAGTTGATGATCGAGGAGGCGGCCCGCCGCCTCGCCGTCGGCACAGACCCCGGCATCGTCCCCGAGCGGTTCCTCATCGGCGCGGCCCGCTTCGCCTTCGACAACCGGCTCGCCCGGCCCGAGACGATCATGCAGAACTTCTACAAGGAGCTGGCGAGGAGGTGACCGGCCGTGGCGCTCGACGACGCATTCGCAACGCTGACGGGGCGGCTCGAAGGGCTGCACGAAACGGTGGGCGCCCTGCGCGCGGCACTCACGGAGGACCGGCCGGCGGGCGACGACGTGCTGCTCTTCGACCTCTTCGGCGACGCCCTGACCGACGGCGAGGGCTGGCTCGAAGAGGCGCTCCGCGACGCGCGGCGGGCGCAGGGAGAGGCGGCCGCCTCCTGCGGCGCGGCGCACGCGCGGCGGCTGCTCGTCGCCGCGCAGGGCGGCTTCGAACGCTTCGCGGAGCGCCTCTCGTCGGACCTCTCGGCCTACGAGCGCGTCGAGGAGCTGACGGCCCTCGCGCGCGAGCGCGGCGGCGGCTGGCCGCGTTGGGCCGAGGGCGTGCGCAGGCTGCTCGCGGCCTGCGGGCGGCTCACGCAGGAGTGCAACCGCGCCTTCTTCGACTGCTGGCGCGAGGCAGCGTCGCAGGCGGGCGCGCCCGCCGTCTCGGTCCTCAACGCCAACGTCGGGGCGTGGGTCGGCGGGCGCGGCGAAGGCTTTAGAGGGGGCACGGCGGCGGAGGATTCGGATGAGTCGCGGGAGACGACAAACGCCGGCTAAGTAAGGAGACACGCGATGAGCACCAACGAAGATATTCTCAAAGAGCTGAAGGGCATTTCAGAGCGCATCGGCAGGCTCAACTTCGCCGACACGGCCTACCCGGTCTGGACGGACGCGGTCGACTATCCCAACCAGCTCCCGCTCGCGGGCCGGCCCGCCGCCGGGGCTCCCGGCGAGCCGCGCGGCGACTCCGCCCGCGGTACCATCGGCGCCGTGCTCGGCTGGCGCCTGAACCCCGCGGACCCGGCCGGCTTCGTCGCGGCGCTCAACCGCGCCTTCCGGCTCGTCGAAGACGACCAGGGCAACACCGTCGCGCGCTGGGTGCCGCCCACCTACAGCGTGCAGAGCCTCGAAGTGGGGCTCGGGGCGGTGACGGGCGCGCAGGCCAGCCTGCTCGCGCAGGCGCGCGTCGGGGTCGAACAGGTGCGCCCGCTCATCGAGGCCCTGACGGCCCTCGGCCCGGACTCCGACCAGGAGGACGTGGAGGCCATCCGCGGCCTCGTCCTCGCGGAGCTGGACGAGCTTGTGAACCAGCTCGGCACGGAGGGCGGCCCCGTGCCGCAGCGCGTCGACAGCGGCTTCGAGCTGCTGCTCGGCGCGGGCATCACGAACACGGGCCCGAACGGCGACCAGATTAAGCCCTACGACGTGGAGACCGGCGGGGGCCAGCTCGGCCTGCTGCGCGACCGCCTCGGCCTCGCCAGCGGGCGCGTCAACACCATCGATGAGGAGGAGCGGCTCACCAACTTCCTCATCATCGTCAGCAACATCGACACGATGCGCGTCACGTGGCTGACGCAGCGCAAGAACTTCCGCGGCGCCGACGCCAGCGCCTTCCTCGGCACGCAGTTGGTCCTTCTGACGCGCGCCCTGCTGGTCGTCGCCGAGTCGGTGCAGGAGGTCTACTTCGCGCTCGACTCGGTCTTCGTCGGCCCGTCGGAGAGGCAGGTGACGCTGCTGCCGACCACCCCGCAGAAGATTACCCTCGCCGAGCTGCTCTCGTGGGTCGAAGAGGTCGCCTCGAAGAAGGGGCTCGACGTGATCCGGGCCAGCGGCAAGGACGGCATCATCCACGCCTTCGCGCCGGTCGTCTCGGAGCTGCGCCGGCTCGTCGGCGAGGTCGCCGGGGTCATCAACAGCGAGACGCCCGCCGACCCGGCCGCGGCGCAGGCGAGGGCGACGCTGAGGGCCGAGTCAAACCTGCCGCCCGGCCTCTACACGCGGCGCGTCGCGGCGGCGTGGCTCGGCCTCGCCTCGCACCTCGGCAACGTGCTCGAACTCGTCCGCCCCATCCGCCGCACGCGCCCGCGCGTGGACGAAGTCGAGCCCGAGCGGGCGCCGCTCGGCGCGACGCCGCGCCTCGCCATCGACGGCCAGGACTTCGAGCCGGGCGCCCGCGTCTTCCTCACGCGCCGCACCCGCGAGCAGGTCAACGTCAACGTCTTCGACCGCGCCGCCGACATCGAGGGCACCGACGTGACCCTCGTCAGCGAGACGCAGATCGACGCCAACTTCGACCTCGCGCCGCCGGCCGTGCCCGGCGAGTGGAGCGTCGTCGTCCTCAACACCGATGGCAGCGTCGCCTACGGCGCAGACCTCTTCATCGTCGAGTCGGGCTCAAGCTCGGGCAGTAACCCTGCCCCGCCCGCCCCGGTCACCAACCCGGCGCCCGTCACCAACCCGGCGCCCGTCATCAGCCCGGCGCCCGCCATCGTCGCCCGGCGCGTGAGGAAGATTAACGACACGCCGGTGGACGTGAAGAACACGCCGTTCGAGAAGGCGCCGTACCCGGTGGACGCGGGCCAGTTCCACAACGTCGAGATCGAGGGCGACGGCTTCGACAGGGCGGCCGCCGCCGGGCGCGAAATCATGTTCAGCTTCGGCCACGGCGGCGTCATGGTCCAACAGCTCGGGACGTGGACGAACGACAACACCCTCTTCGCGCGCTTCGGCGTCGCCCCGGACGTCCCCAACGACACGGTGCTCACGCTGAACTTCATCGACGTGAAGACCAACCAGGTCGTCAGCAAGCTCAAAGAGGTGCTCAAGGTCGTGAACAGGGCCGCGTCGAAGAAGCCCTGAACGGGGCTGGGCGCGAGGGCGAGGGCCTGTCAAAGAGTACGAGTGAAGCAAGCGAGGAGGCGCACATGCCAACCGAAAAAGAGTATCAGGACTTGATGGACCGGGTCGCGGGCCTGCGGCAGACCGTGACCGACCAACTCGGTGCGCGCATCAGCGAGAACCCGCGCTACGCCGACATCATCAACAAGCAGATCGACGACATGCTGGCCGCCGTGCTCGAACAGGAGCCGGCCGGCGCGCGGCCCCCCGACAGCGGGCTCGCCGAGCTTATCGGCATCGGCCCCGGCGCCGCCTCGGAGCTGGGCAAGACGCGCGTGCCCGTCGGCGTCAAGCCCTACGACGAGGCGGTGACGGCCGAGCGCGTCGTCGCCATGGCCGACCTCTACTACATCTACCAGCACGAGAAGATAGGCGTCTTCCGCGCGGTCCGTAAGCTCAAGGAGCTGTTCGAGGCGGGCGCCGTGCGCCTCTCTTCGGGGCCGGGCGCCTACGCGCTCTACCAGTTCGACCGCCGGCAGGTCCTCCGCTTCACGCAGCGCGACCGGCTCGCCGCCTACTGCCGGGGGCTGGGCTACTGCGCCGCGCCGCCGCCCCCCGGCTCGCGCCCGAACACGGAGTTTCACCCGCTCTTCACCGGCTTCGTCAACGAGGTGGTGGCCTACTGGCGCGACAAGCGCATCTCGGACGTGATTCGGGAGCGCGCCTACGACCCGAGCTTCGGCTCGGTGGCGGCCGTGCGCCGCTCCGGGCTCGACCTGCGCAACAACCTGAAGTTCAGCTCCTACGGCCACCTGAACGTGCTGCGCGTCGAGGTCATGCAACTGCTCGACGAGGCTTTCCGCATCCTCGGGGCCGAAGACATCCGCCGCCTCTTCGGCGCCGACAACGCCTGGGACGTGGTCGAGGAGGTCTTGACGCGCTACTTCAACGAGAACCTCTCGACCTCGCCGCGGCAGCGGATGGCCGTCTCGGGCCGCGAGATCATCCGCTGGCTCGCGCAGCCCTACATCCTCCAGACGGCGCGCTCGAACTTCGAGTCGCTGTTGCAGGACGTGGCCGAGTACGCCGAGGAATGGCTCACCAGCGCGCAGGTCATCGGCGTCGCCGAGCGCCAGACGGCCGACCGCCGCGTGCTGCCCTGGGGCAAGCGAGCCGCCGGCGACGGCAGCAGGCAGAGCGCCTGAGCGGCGCACGCGAGGACGAACATGTACGGTAGAACTTACCCGGACGGCGAGGCCGCGCTGGAAGCCCTGCTCAGACAGGTTGACGTGGCGGCCGCGCGCGCCGTGCCCGGCGGGCCGCCCGCCGGGGCCGACGCCGAGACGCTCGCGCAGGCGCTCGACGGCGAGGCCATGGACTTCGACTCGCTCCGGCAAGCCTGGAGCGCCATGCCGCCCGACATCAAGCAGTACCTCTTCGGCCTCGCGCGCCAGACGTGGGACGCGCGCGGATACAACCTCTACTACCTCGTCGACACCGCCTTCTCCCTCATGCGCGGCGGCATGGCGCCCGTCCCGGCGCTCCGGCAGGCGGCGCTCCAACTGCGCATCCCGCAGCGGCGCGAGACGCACCCGCGCGGGATGAGCCCCGCGCAGGTCCGCGAGTACATCCGCCGCCAGCGGCAGCGCGGCTACCACCCCGGCCGGCCCCCGCACGTGCGCGCGCTCTCCCAGCGCGAGGCCGAGTGGCAGGACTCTCCCGCGCCGCCGCCGGCCAACCAACAACTCATCCCGCCTTGGGAGCTGGTGACGCGCCGCATCGCCTCCCCGGCCGACACGGGCGATCAGGGCGGATACAGGGGCGTCTCCAAGGACCACCGGCAGTGGGCCAAAGACGTTTACGACCGGCAGCTCACTAAGGTGAATCAGGAGCGCGCCGCCGCCGGCCTCCCGCCGCTCGCCCCAAAGCCCGTGTCAGTCGGCCACGTCAACCCCTTCGCGTTCACACCGCCCGGGGGCACCGTCCCTGTGCGGCCACAGGAGACGGTGAAGAATAAGGGCGAGGGGGCCAAAATCCGCGAGGCGCGAAAGGCGCGCACCGCCCAAGGTCTCTTCGTCCGCCAGACGCAGAAAAAGTGAAGCCGCGTCGCCCCGCACGCCCGACGCGACCCGAGTCGCGGAAGACCGGGCCGGCCGCCCCCGCGCGCCGCCATCCCGCCCTGATGCCATGCCGATTCGAGCGGTGAAATCCCGACGCGTCGCGGAATATATCAAAGCCAACTCGCGCCGCTTCGTCTCCGAGTTGAAGGAGTTCATACGCTTCGCCTCCGTCAGTGCGCAGCCGCAGCACGCTGCGGACGTGAGGCGCTGCGCCGAGTGGCTGGCCGCGCATCTGCGCCGCGTCGGGCTCACGGGCGCGCGCGTCTACGAGACGCCGCGCCACCCCGTAGTCTACGCCGAGTGGCGCGGCGCGCCGGGGCGGCCGACCGTGCTCGTCTACGGCCACTACGACGTGCAGCCGGCCGACCCAGTCGGGGAGTGGAAGACGCCGCCCTTCGAGCCCGAGGTGCGCGGTTCATACATCTACGGGCGCAGCGCCTGCGACGACAAGGGGCAACTCTTCACGCACGTCAAGGCCATAGAGGCTTACATGCGCGCGGCGGGCGCGCTGCCCGTCAACGTCAAATGTCTCTTCGAGGGCGAGGAGGAGATAGGCAGCCCGAACCTCAAAGACTTCGTCCGCCGCCACGCCCGCGCGCTCGCGGCCGACGTGGCCGTCATGTCCGACACGCGCATGCTCTCGCCCGAGCGGCCCGCCATTACCTACTCCCTGCGCGGCGGGCTCAGCCTCGAACTCGAAGTCTTCGGCCCCCGCCGCGACCTCCACTCCGGCAACTTCGGCGGCGCCGTCCACAACCCGCTGCAAGGGCTCTGCGAGATAGTCGCCGGCCTGCACGACGCGCGCGGCCGCGTCGCCGTAGAAGGCTTCTACGACCGCGTGCGCGAGTGGGGCCGCGACGAGCGCGCCTACATGGCCCGCACCGGCCCGTCGGACGCCAAGATTCTGCGCGACGCCGGGGCCGAAGTAGGCTGGGGCGAGCGCGGCTACACGCTCTACGAGCGGACGACCATCCGCCCCGCCCTCACCGTCAACGGCATCGGCGGCGGCTATCAGGGGACGGGCGGAAAGTCCGTCATCCCGGCCCGCGCCTTCGCCAAGCTGAACGTCCGCCTCGTGCCCGCCCAGGACCCGCGCGAGATAGAACAGCTCTTGCGCCGGCACGTCGAGCGGCACACGCCGCCGGCGCTGCGTAGCCGCCTCACCGCCAGCCTCTACGCGCGCCCCGCGCTCCTCGACCCGCGCCACCCCGTCATGCGCGCCGCGCGGGAAGCCTACCGCGTCGGCTTCGGCTCCCGGCCCGTCTTCCTCCGCTCCGGCGGCACGATCCCCGTCGTCAACACGTTCCAGGAGGTGCTCGGCACGCCGACCGTCCTCATGGGCTTCGCGCTGCCCGACGACCGCATGCACGCGCCCGACGAAAAATTCCACCTGCCCAACTTCTTCCGCGGCATCGAGACTTCGCTGACCTTCCTGCGCGAAGTCGCCCGAGGCGACTGGCGCCGCGAAGCCACCGCCCCGTACCTTTGTGCGCCCGCCTGCAAATGCGAGGCTCTGTTGCAGCAACCGTATAATCCGCCCTCCAGCTAGGCCGTCACCCCCGGGAATCATGTCCTTGAAGCAGAACAAGTCTCCGTTCAAGTGGCGTCACCGTCTTGTCGAAGCCGGTCGACGCGAGCGTCCGCCCGTCGGGCGAGAAGGCCAGCGTCGGGCCTCTTCAGTGTCGCCGCGCTAGCAGTATGGGTCACGGAGTCTCCGTCCGCCTTATCGCAATTGTCGCAACACAACCACTTCAATAATAAACAAAGATGGGACTCTATGTGCGTTAGGACACAGACCGGTGCCGCCCTTGTGTGGTCTCCTCACTACCGAAATAAAAGTATGGCATACGGTAGGAATCCCCGACTCACTCCTTGATGCCACACGTGGGGGAGATGACCTCTCATTTATTGTTCAACATTGAACGTGGCCAACTATCCAAGCGTGAAGCGATGAAAGTAAGGTGCCGGCATCGCGAAATCTTCACCCCGTTTCGTCCCTCATTGGACTAAAGAGCATTCGGCCCTTCACAACCCTACGAATTCGCGGGCAAGCTGTCTGAGCGAATCACTCTCGGACTTAAGAGAGGCTCATCCTCTTAGCCTACCCGGCAAAGCCGGCTTCGGAATCCTCGCTCGAAGCCCGGCTGCTTTTCCTCACCCTTCTCGCCCGACGCCCAAAGGAGACGAAGTATGAGCGAACTAACCATCGTTGACCTCACCGAAGAGGAACAATCGGACCACGACTTCATCCTCGGCCTGACGCGAGGCGCTCCGTATAAGTTGAATCTGGGCGACCCGCAACAATATCGCTACGCGCTGAATACGCTGAAACGGACAGGTGAGACGCCGGAAAGCTCACCGCAGACTTTCACCTCGCTCGCCGCCGCACACGCGGCGGGCAAGCCCGGGCCACCGGAGTTCGCCGAGTTCGCGCTGGAAGATCAGACTCAGCCGCAGCCCTTCAATGCCATCCTCAACTTCGGCACGGTGGGGGAATCGCAATACGTCGCGTCGGCTTTATCGACAATCCTGGGCGGCACCGACAAGACCACCATCCTGCTCACATTGCGCGCCCAGTCGAACAACCAGCAGATCGGCGTGCAGAGCCAAACGCAATACCGAGACGGCACAAACTTCATCCTGAGCGTCGCAGGCGCCCTTCCAGCCCCGTTGCAAGGCTCCGAGGTCGTTTCGCTCGCGACCTTTTACGTCTGGAGCCCCGGGGCGGCTATCCCGACCGTCTACACGCAGAGCGCGGACGACACGTCCTCGCCGACGGCGGGCGCCCTGACCTCGCCATCCTACACGGTGGCTGGCCGCAGCCAGGGGCCGATCATCGCCTGCTGGAACCGGACGCCGGGGAACGTGGCCGATTGCGATTACTTTAATCAGCAGGGGCAGCCCAAGACGTTCGACTTTCCCGTCATCGGTTCGCTGACGTTCGGGAGTCCCGTCAGCACACCCATTACAGGTATGTTTATCCTGTCGCTTCAGCTAGCCTCCGGCGGCGCGGCAATCCTCTCCAACCTCAACGCCACAGACCCGACGCAGCCCCTGCCGAATAATTTTAGCGTCGATCCTAATAACGCCAACAAGGTGAACTGGACTTTCCCGGCATCGCAGTTCCCTAACACACGGATTCTCCCGACGGGGGGCGCGGTAGTGAACTTCTCCTGCTTTGCCTCGGTGGGGCTGACCGGCACGCTCAGTAACACTGGGTCGGGGACGTTCACCAGCGACAACTCGCTGTGGCCCCTTCCGGGCGTTTACCCGGTGCCGCAGATTGAAATCCTCTACGGCTGCCTCGCCGCCGGGACGAAGATACGCATGGCCGACGGCTCCGAAATGCCGGTCGAACAGTTCGACGGCGGCGGGCGCGAGACGGTGCTGGTGGGCCTCGGACGCACGCCGACGCCCGTGAGCGGAACCGTCAAAGGTCTGGAAGAGATTCCCATCGTCGTCATCGAAGACGACGGCGGCCACAGGCTCTGGCTCACGCAGCAACACCCCGTCCCGACACCGGGCGGGGTGTTGCTGGCGCGCGACCTGCAACGGGGGACGGAAGTCTACACGGAAGACGGCAAAGCCACGCTGGTATCGGTCGAGCGGGAGAGCTACGACGGCGAAGTCTGGAATCTGAAGATCGGCACGCCCGAAGAGGCCGCGCTCGGGCTGACCACCTTCTACGCCAACGGCATCCTCGTCGGCGACCTGAACATGCAGCAACACTTCGGCGAGTTGGACCGCCGGCGGCGCAGCGGAAACCCGCTGGACGACTTGCCGGCGGAATGGCATCAGGACTATCTCAACTGGGTTGCCCCCGCCGGCGGCACGCTCCTGAGTCCGCAGAGCCTTATGAGGCGGCCCAACAACCTTACGGCCTTATCCGGCGGCGAGGTCACTTTCGAGAAGTGGCTCGTAGTCCTTAGCGCGACCTACGACGGCCATTCAGTCTCCGCGACGTGGAGGTGGGTGCCGCCGGCGCAGGGCTGGATTCCTACGGCTTATTACCTCAGCGTGCGGGTAGGCCAGCAAGAAGCCGAGACCACTATAGGCAACAATCCGCCGGTCACGTCCGGTTCTCTGCAACTCCCGTTTTCACTAAGTCCGGGCTGGGGGCTGTTTATGCTAGCGAAGTTGGGGACGGGGAATCTTGATAACTTCCTCGTGCTTCTCATGACGCAGCCAGTTCTCACATCCGTCCGCTACGATGTCACGGCGCTCACGGTAGTCGCAAGTTGGACGCCACCATCAACGCAGGGCCCCCAACTGCTGAACTATACAATCAGCATCCTCGCGGCGGATGGAACCGTTATCGCCTCCGCGACAATCCAGAGCTCGAACACTACCAGCACCTTGCAGCTTTCCGCCCCCCTCCCGCCGAACGGCGGCTACAGGGTGCTGCTGTCGGCAAACGGGCTTTCAATCTGGCAAGGCTCCGAAATCAATACCCAATCGAACAGCACCACCACGGCGCCCCTGCTCACGGATGTCCCGCAACTCCTCTCGGTGGATTACGACGGCAGCAGCATCAGCGCCGTGTGGACGCCGCTCACAAACAGCGCCCCGCCCATCACCTCATGGGTGCTGCGCGCCTACGGCCAGGGGGGTACGATTCAATCTATTAGTATCCCGCTGGCGGCGGCCACCAGCGGCACGCTCGCTCTCCAGGCAGCACTTCCTTCTAACACGCCCGTGCTGTTTGAGGTCTCGGCCTTCGCCGGGCCGGTCGTCTATAGCGCGTCTCCGCCGGTACAGGTGCTCACCGCGACGCCACAACTGAACGCCGCCAAGTATGACGGCGACTCGGTCGTCGCCAGTTGGACTCCCGCCGCCAATCCGCCCGTGCCTGTTTCCGCATACAAGCTCCGCGTCACCTCGACGCTCACGGGCCGCTCCTCCGAGGCGTTGATTAACAACGCGCAAGCGACCGGGGGAACGCTTCCGCTGCCCGCGCCCCTCAACGCCAGTGACAACCTAACTTTCTCCGTGCTCGCCATGACCAGCACGGGCGCTACCTCGTCCGCGTCCGCCCCGGTCGTTGCGACGCAGCCCGTCATCAAAACAGCCGTCTACCGATCCACCGCCATCGCGGTGGAGTGGACGCCGGTTGCGAACGCCCCGGTGCTCCTTTCCGGCTACTCGCTGGACGTTTACGCGAGCGACGGGCGCCGTGTCGCGAACGCCATCGTCAACGGCCCCGCGGCCTCGACCGGCACCGTCACGCTGGGCTCCCCTCTGCCCGCGACCGGCGGATTCACGCTGCAAGTCTCGACGCTTTCAGCTACGCAGGCCGTCAGCGCGGCCTCAGAGCGCCTGAGGCTCGTCAGCGTCGCCCCTGAAGTGCAGAGAGTCAGCGATGACGGCGAGACGTTGACGGTCGTCTGGTCTCCCGTTCCCGACGCCTCCATCAACGGCTATGCGGTAACGATCTCCGGCGTGACGCCGGGACTGTTCTTCACGGAGCGGGATACGGTGCTGAAGGTGCCGCTGGCGCCCTCCCGGGGGCTGTGTCAGATCGCCGTGCGCTCGTTCGGCCCGGCCGTCGCCGGGCTGGAAGGGCCGACGGTCAACTACAACCTGTCCGAGGTCCTACAGCCAATCATCCTCTTCAGCAAGGTTGAAGAGGGCATGGCGACCGTGGAGTGGTTGCCGGTTGTTACGCAGCGGCTGACCGGGTATTTAGTCACCGCGTTGGGCACGCCTGCGTCGGGGGTCCGGACGATCCTCTCGTTTCAAGTCGGGCGCGTGACGTCTCTGGAGTTCGCCCTGCCGTCGAGATCGCCCTGCGTCTGGACGGCGCTCGTTAGCGCACTTTTCCGGAGGGACATGGGGCCGCCGAGTTCCCCGACGCTGCTCCTGACGGCCACTCCCGTGGTGACTTCGGTGGCGGTCGCCGCCGGCAGCGCCACCATCGCGTGGACGCTGGCCGGCACGACGCCCGAACTCCTGACCGCGCTCCGGCAGGCGAACGTGCAGGTTCGCGTCCAACTCCTCGACGGCACCAACATCATCGCCGACGGGTTAACACCCGTGTCGGCTATTTCGGGCTCGACCGTGATAGCCCTTCCGGCGCTCAACAGCAGTGCACTCGTGGCCGTCGGGCAGTTGACTGCTGCCAACGTGGACGGTGGTGTCGCTCGACTGGGGGCGAAGAGTGGCGCCGTCGCCGTGCTTTCGGCCGCGCCCACGATCACGTTCGGCGCCATCGTGGACAACGTTCTCACGCTGCGATGGAAGCCGACGGGCTCGGCCGCCGTCACGGGCTACGTCGTCACCTACGGCTCCAGAGTCTTCGGCACGAGCGACACGCAGTTGGAGGCGCCTCTCGCGGACGCCGACCTCGTGGCCGGCACGGTTACGGTCGCGGCGGTCGGCCCTAACAGCACGGGCCCGTCCGCCAGCCTCTCGGTCGTGGCCGCCTACTCCGTGCAGGGTGGTGGGTATGACGGCAGCGCGCTGAGCGTCTCACTCCATTCGAACGGCGGCACGGCCCCGAGCCTGACCTGGGTGGACGTGTTGGTGAACGGCCACGTCGCGGCGCGCACGGTCGTCGGCGGCGCGTTGAGCGGGGCCGTGCGGGTGCCGGTGGCCGTGCCGCCGGGCGCCTCCGCCTCGGTGCGTGCGACCGGAGTCGGCACGGGGCCTCTGACTCTGCCCACTGCTCCGCTCGCCATCCCGACGACGGCGCCGCGCTCCATCTCGGCGGTCTACGACGGCGCTAACATGCGGGTTTCTTGGACCCCCGTGCAGGACCCCGGAGTCACGGGATACATCGTGGATGTCGATGGAGCGATACCGCCGGTGAGCCCCCTCTACGTCGAGGGCGCAGGCGCGTCGAGCGCCAGCATCCCGGCGACGTTCACGCTGCCGTTCGGACGTGGCGTGGTGGTCACAATACGGGCGGTCGTCGCGCCGACGGGTCGGGTCGTACTGTGGGGCCAGTCGAGTCGTGCCGACACTCCGACGCTCGCCGGCTACCTGCGCGGAATAGCCACGGCCGCCGCGAGCCGGCCACCCTATCTCTACCGCGTCGGCGCATTTCAGACGCTGGCGAACGTCTCGGCGGCGAACGTCGTCGCCTACCTGCCCAAGCCGTTCACGGGGCAGGACAACCCGACGATTCCTCCCGGCAGCGGGCAGACGTTCCAGTTGCTGCCGGCGCCGCCCGGGTCGGCGCTGCCTTACCAGTTGGTGATTGATAAGTCGGTCTGGACGAGTTTCGGCGCGGGCGCCGTGCGCGGCGCCCTGCGCACGGCCTACCGCAACTTCCTCGTCGCGGTGGAGCAGGCGGGCGTGGCCCCGTGGGCGATTCGACTCGTGCGTCAGATCATCGCCGAGGCGCTGCCGCAGACCTTCGCGGAAACTCTCTATTATCGTTACGGCGTCTGGCGGGACAACTCGCTGCGCGTCGTAGACCTCGAACCCGGCCTCCGGCTTCGCGTGGCCGGTGCGTCATATCAAATCGTCTCGGGTGGTCTCAACGACGCGCGCAACGGCTTCACGGCCGCGGGCGCGGAGGTCTACGACGTGGCCGAGGCGATCCCGTCCGGCTTCGCCGTGCCCACGCCGGACGGTTCCCCCCGCGCCCTCACGGTCGATGCGTTTCTCTCGCTGCTGCTGCCCGGTGCGAGCGGGGCCGTCACCAACGTGGCGGCCGGGCCCATAGATTTCTTCCAGGGCCGCAATCGCGAGACCTACTACAGGCTCTTCTACCCGCAAGGCTTCCCGGATTCCGGCGGCAACGGCTCTCCGCAGATCACCGAGAACGTCGCCGTCATCGGCGCGCCCAGTTGGCAGGTGTTGGAGAATGCGACCGACCAGTACGCACAGACCGGCTTCTTCCCGCCCGCCGGAAATTTCTACGCCTCCTACTTTCGCGGCCGTGTGACGCTGACGCCCCTGCTGGCATTGACGGTGGCGGGCGAGCCGCGCTGGGTGCCCGTGGGGACGACGCTGCGGCAGGTGCTGGCCTCAAACGGCCTCGCGGTCTGGCCCGGCAGCGGCGGCGCGGGCGAAGCCGTGCAGGTCGCGCGCCCCGTCTCCGGCCTCTTCGACCAGCCGTTCGGCGGCGAGACGTTGCGCTTTGAACCCGTCAACCTGTCGGACGCCGCCATCGCCGCGCAGAGCCCAACGCTCTGGCCGCTCGACCTCCCGGTGCTGGGCGGCGATCTCATCACGGTCGCGCCGGGCGCCGGCGGGGGAGACTAAAGTGCCCCCACCCACCTTCACCCAATCGTCGACCGCCCCGGCGCTCTACTGGCTGACGGACGCCTCATTGCCGCAGGGCTACGGGATAGCCCTGCTTCTGCACGGCATCGCCGGCCCGCCGCAGACCATAGACCTGACGCAGAGCTGGAGGCAGTATCCCGGCCTTTACGTGATGACCGGCAAGAAGCCCGCGGCCGGCTCCGAAGAGACTTTCATCGCCGCACTGCGTCAGCTCGAAAACGCGTACGGGCCGGATTTACGTTTCGTCTGGCTGGCCGACGCGACGGCGCCCGCCGCGAAGTGGCGGCCGGCCACCGTTCTCGTCGCGCAGACCGCCGGCGCCCCCAGCGGCACAATCTCGGCGCCCGCGCAACTCCCCTTCGGCAGCTACATCGTCGGGCTCGCGGCCGGGCTGACCATCGCGCCGACCTCCGACGGTTTCTCGCTGAGCGGCGGGGGCGCGTGGGCCTTCTCGCTGCGCACGCCGTCGAGCGTGTGGGCGTTGAGCGCGCCGGCCACCGCCATCTCCTTCGCGGGCGCGCAGGCGGGCTGCGTCCTTTTGAACCTCGCGCTCCCGCAGGACAACGGCCACGGCGGCGTTGATGATTACACGCGGCTCGACGCGGGCTTCCGCTTCGCCGTCAAAGACCCCGACCACATCGAAGCGGGGCTGCTCCTGTCGCTGCGCTATCCGGTCTTCGCGGGCGTGCCGGCGGGCGGGGTCAACTTCGACTGCCTCTTCGACCCGGCGCTGCCGCTGTCGGCCGCGCGAACGCGTCTCGCTTACGCCGCCGGGGCGCCGGCTCACGTCAGTTACTACCGCGCCGCCCTCGGCTACGGCGTCTCGATGACGCCGCAGCCGGGCGACCCTCTGCCCGCCGGTCTCGCCTTCCACCTGCGCCCCGGCTCGCTGCACGCGCTCGCGTCGGACGACCCTCTCTACCTCGGCCCTATTGGCTCTTTCGCCATCTCGGTCGCCGGAGGCAAGGGCGGTGCGGGCGGGCCGGCCAACCCGGCCGCGCGGCTCGGCTGCGGCATCTCGGGCACTGAATACTTCGGACTCTCGACGGCCGGCGGCGCGCTCATCTCGTTCACGCCGGGCGGCGACGCCTACGCGCCTCTGCTCGGGGCGCCGCCGCCTCGGCCCGGCGCGCCGCTGCAGCCCGCGTTGACGGGACTCGCGACCAGCCCCTGGGCCGCGTTGCTGCCGGCGCAGGGGCAGCAAGCCTGGTACTACGCACAGCCGGACGACGCCGCGCTCTATCGCGTGCGCGGCGCGGGCGGCGCGTCGTCCCTGACACCCTACCTCGTCTACGTCGAACTGGCGGCCGGCGGCGTCGGAGGCGCGACGAAGTCCTACCCGATGGTCCCTTACGCGGGCGTCTCCGCCGCGGGCCTCGGACTCTACACGGCGCTCGAAGCGCAGACGTTGAGCCCTACGCGGCGGGCGGCGCTCACGCCCCAGTCGCTTTCGGGCGGCGGGTCGGGCGCGGTGGCCGCGGTGACGCCGCAGGGGCTCCTGTCAACCTTCTCCACCGACTACACTAACTGGAAACTGCTCACGCTCGTCCCGCTGCCGCCGCAGGGCGGCGCGACCGTCCCGCCCGCGCTCGCCTTCAACAACCTCGGCGGCGCCTTCCGCCAGGCGCTACAGACGAATCAACTGTTCATGGTGGCCGCCGACGGGGCGTTGTTGGGCGGGGCTGCGGACTTCAACTACTGGATCACGGACGCGGCGCTCGAAGACCTCGACGCGCTGCCGCCCGAGACGCGGCCGCCCGACGCGGTGCTGGCGACGCTGCGCGCGAGCGCGCGAGCGCGCACACCACAGGTCGGCCTCGCGAGCTTCACGGCCATGCTCCGCGGCGTGCTCACGCAGAGCGAGCAGCAGTACGTCCCTGTCATCACGCAATACTCGGTCTACTTCGAGGTCGTCATCGGCGCCTGGCGGTTCCGCCTCTCGCCGTCGCTCTGGGGGGCGCAGCCCGCCGCCCCGACGATCATGATCTTCAAGTTCGCGAAGAGCGACCTGCGCAGCCTCGTGCGGGACAGCGCGTCATGGACTTGGCCGGCCGCGGCCGGCGACGTGGCCGCGACGCGCGACAGAATCCTCGCCATCGTCGACGACGCCGAGGCGAAGGTCACGGCCTCCGGCGGGCAATCGAACCCGCTCGACTTCTTCGTCAACAACGTCTGCAACGACCCGGCCTGGACGGGCGTCATCTTCCTCAACGCGCAGGCACCGTTCGACTCGATGCCGGAGGAGCTGCGCGGTCTGGCGGCGGGCATCGACGCCGCAAAGTTTCGCGCCCACCACGTCGGGCTCTCGCTGACCCCGGCGCAGGTGGACGCGGTCACCGGCGCGCTCTCGCTCGGCGCGAGTTCCTTCTTCGGGCTGATCGACTACGAAGCGCCCGACGACATCGCGCAGACCTTCGACGATTTCGACTTCAAGGTGCTGCAACTCCAGGTGCTCTTCCGCAACTCGGCGGTGGCCGACTTCGCCGGCCGCATCGAGCTGTTCGTCAACCGCCTGTTCGGCGACACCGTCACGCTGGTGGGCAGCCGGCACTACAACAACCTGATTCTGCTCGGCAGCTACCAGCGGCAGAAGGGGGGCGGGGGGCATTACGTCTTCGCCACGGGCGACTCGAACCTCTACGCCTGCCGGGGCGCGGTGCTCGACAACGTCGAGGTCCTGCGCGCGCAGTTCAACACGCTCGCCGCGAGCCCGAGCGGCGACGAGCGCGTGCACGCGCGCTTCCTGATGTGGGGCAGGCTGCGCTTCAAGCAGCTCGAAGGCTTCGACCTCTTCTCCTTCGGCTACACCGTCAACCAGCAGGGCGACCGCACGGGCGAAGGCTATCTCGCCTTCGGCGGGCTCGCCGTGGAGATGCAATTCTCGCCCTCCGACCCGACGGCGCGCGTCTTCGCCTTCAACGCAGGCGACATCAACTTCGACGTGAGCAACAGCGTGGCGCGGCCGACCGGGCTCTTCTCGCGCTTCCCGCTCAAGCTGACGGGGCTGCTTCGCGGCGAGCCCGGGCAGACGCCGAAAGACCGCGGCTTCGAGCCGGTCGAGACGCCGCTCGCGCAGCCCGCGCTCGACGCGGGCTGGTACGCGCTCACCTTCGCCGTAGACCTCGGCACGCTCGGGGCGCTCGCCGCCGAGGCCGGGCTGGTCGTGACGCTTTTGGCCGCGTGGGACGCGACGGAGGGTCGGCCCGCGGTCAACGTCGGGTTGCAGTTGCCCGGCTCACAGGGGCTCAAGTCGCTGCCGGCCATCGAGGGCGTGCTCCAGCTCGGCTTCCAGTCGATCTCGTTCGACGCCGACGGCGCGCTCGCCACACCGCCGAACCCGGCCTACGTCATGCGCCTCCGGCACTTCGCCCTGCGGCTCCTGGGCTGGAAATTCCCGCCCGGCCAGGCCGACATCTACCTCTTCGGCGACCCCGAGGCGAGCCCCGGACAGAACGGCGCGCTCGGCTGGTACGCCGCCTACCTGAAGGAGTGAGACGAGCGATGCCCAGCGTGAAGGTCTGCCTGTGGAACATACAGAATTACGGCGGCGGCGACGGGACGGCCAAGTGGGGGGCCGACAGCCACATCCGCAACCTCTTCATCCGCGACTTCGTCCGGGACCAGCAGATCGACGTGCTGCTCATCATGGAGGTGTCGCCGTACGCTCAAACCTCCATCTCAGACCTGATGACCACGCTCAACGGCGGCATCGCGGCGCCCCATAGAGACTGGTGCTACAGTTTCTGCGGTTCGGGCCTCGCGCATCACGGCAACGTCCCCCCGCAGGACGAAGACGACCTCACGTTCGCCTCCGACGCGCGCCACGAGGGCTACGGCGTGCTCTGGCGCAGCAACCAGGCCGCGCGGTTCGCCGTCCTGCCCGCCCTCCAGCTCATCGACCAGCAGACCCAATACGAGGGCGGCAACGGCCGCGCGCCCGGGCGCACGCCGCTCAACCTGATCATCACGGGTCGGCCCGCCGACACGGTGCCGGCGGAGCGCAACAACTATCGCCCGCTGGGCGGCTACACGGTGGCCAACACCTTCCCCTACCGGAACGGCGTGCTGATGAACCACTGGCCCAACCTCGACATGGCGACCACCTCGGTAGGGAACCCCCACACCCTATCCTTCGCCAACGCGCGCCGGCCCGTCTACATCGTCCTCGACCTCAACAACGGCGGCACGCAGGCCCAGCGGCTTTGCCCCGTCGGGGCGTATCACGCGCCGAGCAACCAGAAGCAAGCCAGTTGGGGAGCCGGGATGAGCAGCCTCAGTCGCGAGCTTTATGTGACCAACCAGGTCGCGGGCGGCGTCCCCAACCCCGCCGCCTTCGTCCACACCAACAAGGTCGTGCTCGGCGGCGATTACAACTATTCGGTTAACCAGCCGAGTTGGCCGTCCACCTACGAGTACTATACGAGGGCTTACAACGCGGCGTATACGGGCGGCGCCAACTGCGTCGAGACCCCCGCGCACGGCGCCGCCGACACCGCGCGCCGGACGACGGTTCAACTACTAGAGGGCGACCACGTGACGCCCATCGTCGGCGCCAACGTGAACGACTACCTTTCCTATAAGATCGACCTCGCGTTCATGCGCCCCAACGGCACCGTCACGGGCGACCGGGTCGACATGTTGACCGAGTTCATCAACGACGCGGGCGGCGCGATCTACGGCCCGACCCTCAAAGCCCTCCGCGTGCATTTGAGCGCCCTCGTCGCGGCGGAGCCCGCCGACGCTGATCACCGCTTCTTGCGCTATACCGACGGGCCGCAGAGGAAGGTGCTGACGCGGGTCGGCCGTAGCCGTCGCTATGTGTCCACCTGGAAGCCGGTCATCCACGGCTCGTGGGGCGGCCCCATCACCAACTGGAACGCCTTCATGACGCGGCTCTACGCCGGGCAGGTGCTCACGGCGCGCCGCGCCGCCGAGCTCTACCACATCTTCGTCAGCGACCACCTGCCGCTCGTCGTAGACATCCCCATTTAAGGGCACGCTGAGATGGACATCAACACGCTACGCGACCAACTGAAAGCGTTCGAGGATCGGCCGGGGCATCGCTTCTCCATGCCGGCGTCGCAGGCCGCCGCCTGGGTCGCGGTGCACGACCTCGTCGCGGGCGCGTGCGCCGCGCAGACGTTGACCATCACCGGCATCACCGGCTTCCCGCCCGACCACGTCGTCGATTCCGTCGTCTACTCCGGCCAGGCCACGCTCTTGCCCTGGTCTCCGCCGCCCGAAATCGAGCCGACCCCGATGCAGGCGGTGCTCGCCGTCACGGCCACCTTCACGGTTGACGGCGCGGGCAACCCGCAGCTCTTCATCCGGGCCGCCGCGCCCTCCGGCGCCGGGCCCGCCTGGCACCTGTCCGACAGCCTTGAGAACCTTTGGGAGACCGTCTTCGAGAGCGTCGGCTTCGACACCGGCGCCTTCTTCCTGACCTCGTTCCCGACCACGCTGAGCACGTACCCGGGGACGTTGCAGCCGGGCGTCAACTTCCTCGGCGTCGTCTCGCTGGCCGGGGCCTTCGTTCACACGCGGGCGCTGCTCTCCGGCGTCGCGACCCGCACGGTCTCGGGCGTCGTCGGGCTCGCGCCGGGCGCACAGCCGACGCTGACGCTGGCGCCCGCCGCGACGCAGCCCGTCACCGTCGGCGGCGTGCAACTGAGCGTCGGCGCGCGGCTGCGCGCCTGGTTCAAGACCTTCTCCGCCGCCGGGTCGGACGGCTGGCCGATAGCCACGGCCGAGGTCGTGGCCTACCTGCGCCTCGGTTCGGCGTCGCAGCCGCTCGAACTGCGCATGCCGCTGCTGCCGACGGGCGGCGCGCTGACGTTGTCGCTCGGCGACGGCACACAGGCGCTCGCGGGCTGGTCAGACCTCAAGGGACTGTCGGGCGGCGTCAACCTCGGCTCGCTGATTCCGGCCGACGTGCCGGCGGCCCGCCGGCTCACGCTCAAGGGACTCAACCTCTTCCTACAGTTCGACGACGACGGGGCGCTGCCGTCGGTCACCGCCGTCAGCTTCGACGTGGCGCTCGACACGAGCGCCTGGGCCGTGCTGCCCAATAACATCATGGCGCTGAACGAGGTCGGCGCGCAGCTCAGGGTTGACTTCCTGACGGCCGGCGGCCCGTCGGCCAGCGCGGTGCTCTACGGGCGCTTCAACTTCGTCGAAGTCATCGACCTGCTCGCCACGGTCTCCATCCCCTCGCTGAACGTCGCCGTCTCGCTCGACCACGGCACCCAGGTTTCCGTGGCCGACGTGATGGACGAGTTCATGAAGAAGCTGACCGGGCGCAGCTACCGGCCGCCGGTAGACATGTCTATCACGCGGCTCGACCTCGGCGTCTCGGTTCGCACGGGCGAGTTCCAATTCTCGGGCGACATCGAGACCGACTGGAGCGCCTCGTTCGGCAGCTACAACGGCGGCAGCCTCGTCACGCTGTCGTTCGACGGCATCCAGTTCGGCATCGAGTACGACGGGCAGAAACTCGCGGGCGTCATCACCGCCTTCACCACCGTCAACGGCGTGCAGTTCTACGTCCGCGCCGGCACCGAGGGCGGCCCCGACGCCGGCTGGACGATAGGCGCGGGCATCCAGCCCGGCAGCCGCATCAAGGTCCTTGACCTGCTGACGAGTTTCATGTTCCCGCGGGGGAACGCGCCCGGCGGCGGCTACGGCATCCCCTCGCTTGACATCACGGCGCTCGACCTTTCGCTTTCGCTCGACCCGGACAACACGCCCTACTTGTTCGACGTGAGCGGGGTGTCGGAGGGGAGTTGGGACTTTCAGGTCTTCCAGGGCTCCGGCCCGACGTTGCGACTGTCGGTGCAGTTCCGGGTCGGCGGCAGGAAGCTGCTCGGCCCGAACCACCGCGTCGCGCCCAACGCCGAGTGGTCAATCGCGGGCGACATCTCGGGTACGCTGACGCTCTTCGGCGTGCGGGTTACGGCCGGCTACGAGTTCGACGCCAACAACTCGACGCTGCGCTTCGGCATCTGGTACGGCGCGCGTGGCATCGAGGCCACCGTCACGCAGAAGCCGCGCGACCGGCGCCTCCCGCTTTCGCCCAAGGACACCATCCTCACCGTGCGGCTGGGCGACCTGTCGCTCGGCGAGATTCTTGAGTTCCTGCTCGACCTCGCGATCCCCGGCGGCGTGCGTCGCCTGCCCTCGCCGTGGGACGTGCTCTACCAGATCAACTTCAAAGACCTTTCGCTCGTCGTCAACCTCACCACCAACGACGTCGAGGTGCGCTACGACATCAACCTCAACCTCGCGTTCGCGCGGCTCGACACCGTCGGCCTCGTCTACAAGAACGTCAACGGCGCGGGGCGCGTCTACATACAGCTCTACGGCGACTTCCTCGGGCAGCCTTACGGCAAGGACAACGAGCCGCTCAGTTGGGACGTGGTCAACGAGGACGCGCCCGACGTGCCGGGGCAGGGGGGCAAGCTGGTCAACGTTCGCTACGTCGGCTTCGGGCAGCACGTCGCGCTCTCGACGCCCGACAGCCGGCTCAAGACGGTCGAGGCCGTCATCGGCGCGCTCAAGGCGGCGATGAAGCCCGTCTCGGGCCAGGGCAATCCGTTGAGCGACCCCGCCGCCGCGGCGCTGCGCTACGACGGCAACAGCAAGTGGCTCTTCGGGCTCGATGCGACGATACTCGATACGCTGTCGCTCTCGGCCGTCTTCTACGACCCGCACCTCTACGGCGCGCTCATCGAGCTGGCGGGCGAGCGCGCGGGCGCGCTGGCGGGGCTGCGCTTCGAGCTCATCTACCGCCGCATCACCGCCGACATCGGCGAGTTCTCCATCGACCTGCGCGTCCCCGACCAGTTCCGCAACTGGGAGTTCGGCGAGGTCAGCGTCACGCTCGGCCTCATCCACGTTGACATCTACACCAACGGCAACTTCCGCATCGACGCGGGCTTCCCGCACAACCAGGACTTCTCCGTCTCGTTCTCGGTTCAGGTCTTCCCGTTCATCGGGCAGGGGGGCTTCTACTTCGCTTACCTCACGGGTGCCACCTCCGAGCGCGTCCCGGCCGCCACCAACGGCGTCTTCTCGCCCGTCATCGAGGCGGGCGTGGGGCTCGCCGTCGGGCTCGGCAAGGAGTTCAGCAAGGGGCCGCTCAAGGCGGAACTATCGGTGGAACTCTACGGCATCTTCGAAGGGGTGTTCGCGCCGTTCCACCCTTACGACCCGGCGCTGCCGAAGGAGAACTATTTCTGGTTCCAGGGGACGGCCGGCATCGTCGGCAAGCTCTACGGCTCGGTAGATTTCGTGGTCGTCAAAGCCTCGGTCAGCCTGGTGGCGCGCGCCAGCGCCACCATCGTCATCGAGTCGCACGAGCCGACCCAGATCAGCCTGCACCTATCCGTCGAAGCCGAGGCCAGCCTCACCATCGTCTTCTTCACCGTCCATTTCAGCTTCAGCCTGACCATCGACGAGAGCTTCACCATCGGCAGCCACACCGCCCCGCCCTGGATCGAAGGGCTGAGCGCCGACAACAAGGCGCACAACCTTCTGCTGGCGGCTCACGCGCCGGCGCCCGCCTCGGCCGCGCAGCCGCGCCTGCGCCAGCAACGGCCGCAGCGCCGCCAGCGCGTCCTCGCACGGCTGCGTCACGCGCGGACGCGCCTCGCCGCCTTCCGCACCGACCCCGCGTTGCACGCCGGGCGGGCCCGCGCGGCCCTGCTTGCGGGCGGTAGTGACACACGGGGGGCGGAAGCCTCCGTGCCGTGGCCGCCCGTCGCCGTCTTCGGGGACGGCACGCCCAAGAAGGCGCGCGTGCAGTTCGCCCCGGCCTTCACCATCGCCGACCCGACGACCCTGCACCCGCCGGGGCCGGCCGGGCCGAACCAGATGCAGGTCGTGCTGACGCTGCTGGCCGAGAACAACATCTCGCCGGATGCCGTCACCGCCGAAGAGGCCGCGAAGGTCGAGACCGCACACCTGCACGCGACCGACGGGGACGGGGCGCCCGGCCTGGCGCTGATGGTCGAAGCGTTCTTCCGCTGGGCCGCCAGCGCGGGCGCGGGCGCGCACGGCGCGGAGAAGATCAGCCTGCTCCAACTCGACGACATACTTGAAGACCTCGCCGACCCGGCCTTCCAGCAGGCGACCTTCGCCTACGAGAATCTGACACGGTTCCTCAACGCGAGCCTTCACATGGAGGTCGCCGGGTATCCCACCGGGACGCTGAACTCGACGAGCGGCACCTTCGTGCCGATAGTCCCCGAAATCACCGCGGCCGTGACCGTCGCGGGGCAGACCTCCACGCGGAACTTCGCCGCCGAGCCGCCCGTCAGCCCGCGCTACACAGAGAACCTCGCCGCCTACTTCGAGCAGTTGGCGACCGACGCCTCGGCCAACACGGCCGCCGACCCGTTCGCGGGCGCGCCCGCCCCCCCGTTCGCGCGCGAACCCCTGACAACCCCATCACTCGCCAAGCTTATCTTCAGCGACTACTTCGCGCTGTTGACCCGTGCGGCAGTCCAGTCTGCCATCGACCTGCTGAGCGCCTACCCGTACACCTACCCCGCGAGCGGCGGGCCTTCGCTCGCCGCCCTCGCCGCCACATTCGACGGCCTCATCGTGCCCGTGGCTCTGGCGAAGGGGCAGACGCTCGCAGACGTGGCGGCCGTCACGGGCATCCACCCGGCCGACCTCGCCGCGGCCAATCCCGGGCACGCGGGCGGGGCGGACTCGGCTTTGAACCTGCCGGTCATCGTCACCGCGCTGACCATCGCACAGGACAACGCGCGCGCGGCGCTCGACGCGCGGACGCAGTTCAACGTCAAGCGTCTGCCGTATCAGGTGCGCGCGGGCCAGACGCTCAACGACATCGCGGCGGCGGCGCCGCGGCAGGTCGCCTCCGGCGCCGGCCGCGCGAACATCGACACGCCGCCGTCGGGCGTCACGGTCGGTCAGGCGAACGCGGCCCTGCCCGGCCTGCTGCGGAAGGGCGCGACGCTGACGATCCCCTCTTTCACCTACACGCGGCTCGCCAACGACTCTGACGCGTTCCTCGTGGCCTTCTTCAAGGTTCGTAATCAGGGCGTGAACGCTGTCGAAAACCTCGACTGGTACAGCCAGGCCGTCTCCACGCTCAACCCGGGCGTAGACTGGTCTAAGCTCGGCGGCGTCCAGACCATCAAGGTGCCGACGGCCTACCTCAACTCCGCGGCGGCCGGCGCGGAGTATCCCATCCACCGGGGCGACACACTCGTCCGCATCGCCGCGACCTTCGCCCTGTTCGAGAAGACGAACCAGTACACGTCGAGCCCGGCCGGCGGCTCCTACACCGTGCCGCAGATGTCGCACACGATAGCTTCGACCGACATCTTCGCGAACCCCGTCACCGACACGGGCCTCGTCGCCGACTTCCCCGGCCTCGCGCTCGCGTCGCTCGTGGGCGCCAACGCCGGCGCCGACATACTCACGCCGCTCGCGACGCTGACCCTTCCGGATTACGGCGCCGCCTTCGCGCCGGACGATACGCTCTCGATCCTCGCCGCCGCCTTCGACCTCTCGCTCGCCGACCTCGTCGACCTCTTGAAGGACACGGGCTCGATCTTCAAGCCCGGCGCGGCACTGACTATTCACGACGTGCCGAGCCGTTCGGTGGACGACCTCGTCGCAGACCTCAAGACCTCGGCCCACGTCAATCAGGTCGCCGCGCAACTCTCGCGCTTCCTGATGTACGGCCTCCGCATACCCGCGCCCGACGACCAGTCTTTTCTCAGCAAGACGCCGCCGCAGGTGCTCGCGGGTGATTTCACCGGCTCGCTCTACTGCATGTACGACCTCACGGGCCAGCAGTTCGCGTGGCCCGACCCGGCGCAGAGCACGGCGAACGTGACGCTGACGAAATCGAGCGCCCCGTGGCTGACCTTCGTCAACACGACGACGCACGACGGGGGCGAAGTGCACCCCTCGGTCGCGGCGCTCAACCCGCGGCTCGCTTCCGCGACGCCCGCCGGGGTGGTGCTGGCGACCGAGACGGTCGACTCGCTCCGGCTCACCATCGACAACGCGACCTTCTCAAACTACCTGCCGTCCACCACCCTGACGCTCGGCGCTTCGGCGCCGCAGGCCATGACGCTCTACGACACGAGTGGCGTGCACCTCAACCTTCAGGCGAACATTCATTGGCAGGCGTCCGCGCGCCCGCGCCTACCCGGCGGTGTCATCGGCACGGGCCAGCCCGGCGAGCCCGCCATCTGGCCCTTCACGACCCAACTGCGCGGCGTCGCCGAAGGCGCGGGGGCGGGAACGACGCCCCCTTACGGACTCTTCTCCGTCCCGCTCGACGCGCCGCCGGGGGCCGGGGGCGTAGCGCTCGGCAGCTACGCCTGGGCCACCACGATTCCGTTCAACATTCGGAGGGTCGCCTCCACGCCTCCGCCGCAGGCGACACCGGGTCAGGCGGCGACGGCGCTCGGCGGGCGTTGGCTCGCGCAGGTCTACGTCGTCGAGGGCGCAGACCAAGCGGGCGCGAG
Source organism: Pyrinomonadaceae bacterium (assembly GCA_036389815.1). Lineage (GTDB taxonomy): Bacteria > Acidobacteriota > Blastocatellia > Pyrinomonadales > Pyrinomonadaceae > QHXN01. The sequence goes on from DASVWB010000422.1 coordinate 47,375, forward strand.
CCTCTTATACGACCTCTGGGTCTACCTCAAGCGGAACGCCGCGGCGGAGACCGCCACACGTCTCTTCCTGCTCTACCCGCCCAACGCGACCGGCAGCAACCCGTCAGGTCTCGCCTCGGACGCGGTCAACGCCGCCGACGTGTATCTGCTCAAGACCAACCTCTCGACCGAGACGCATCAGCCCCCCTTAATGAACGCGACGCTCGTACGCGACGCGGAGGGGCCGCAAGACACGCCGCCGCTCTACGGCGCGGGACTCGATCACCCGGCCGACTTCGTCACCTTCCTTTGGGAGGCGACGGTTATCGGCACGGGCGGGTTCTACCTGCACTACCGGAACGGCGACGCCGGGTTGCCGGACTCGATCTTCGACGACGAGGGCCGGGCCAGGGTCAACCTCGTCTGCCTGCTCGGCTCGCAGTCGGGCGGCCTGACTTCCGGCGGCGGGCTGCTGAAGGTGAACAACTGCGCGGTGGTGGGCGATAACGTGGACGCCGCCGCCGTGCAACTCTACGCCGCACAGACCGGGCCGGGTGCGCCCACCGTGAAGCTGGCGAACGTGCCGCCGGGCAACGTGGGCTTCACCATCCTGCGCACGCCTCCGCAGACGAAGTTTCCCGACGACGGCCCGGCACAGCGCGCGGGTCGGCTCTATAACCTGACCGGCTTCTCGCTGGCGGCGCGTGCGCCCTTCGGCGGAAGCAACGAGGGACTGCCCGTAGGCTCTGCGCCGGGGAGAGGCGCGGACGCGGGCAAGTGGCTTTACCAGCAGGTGTTCGACGCGGCGAGCCGCGCGACCGCCGCGTCCCGCGTCGAGCAGAACTGCCCCGCGCTGCCGAGCACGGGGGGCGACCCCTACGCGGGCATCTCCTCCACGGCGACGGCGGAGGTCGCGTTCGACGCGCACGACTCTTTCGGCAACGTCGCCGCCGCGACCGACCCGCCGCCCCCCCTCTCCATACCGTTCCGCTACATCGACCGCGTGATCGGCCTCGGCGAGTGGCCGGGCGCCACGACGAGTTACATGGTCTTGCCGCCCGCGGGGGCGGCGGCGCCTTCACTCGCGGTCACCGTCGGGCTGCAATCGTCGAACTACGTGCCCGGCCCGGGGCTCGGCTCCGCGGCCGCGCTCTACGCGGCCAGCGCCCACGCGTTGCGTTACGAGCGCGTGTTTTATCAACTCAACCGGCCGGGCGTGACGCTCACGGCGAAGACCACGCTCGACGGCGACTCGGAGGCCGCGCCGCTGCCCCTCAGCCGCGCGCGCTTCGCCGCCTTCACATCCGCCGCGTACGTCTTCGTCAGACAGATCGCCGGCCTCGCCCCCGTCGAGCACACGACCACCGCGGGCGAACTGCTCGGCGGCCTCGTCTCAACTTACAGCGTCACCGCCGCCGACCTGCTCGACGCCAACAAAGACCTTCTCGCATCGAGCGTGCTCACGGGCTCGCTCACCGTGCCGCGGTTCGAGCAGGCCCGGCGAGGAGAGACCCTCACGCAGTTGGCCGCGCGCGCCGGCCTCACGGTCGCGGCGCTGCTCGCCGTCGGGGACAACATCCACGCGCGCGTGCCCGCGGGCGCTTCGCTCGCGGTGAACGACCGCACCTTCTCGACGGCCGAGGGGCAGACCCTCGCCGACATGGCGCGGGCTGCGGGCAGTACGCCCGGCGACATCGGCGAGGCCAACGCGACCAAGGTCGGACTGCTGGCGGACGGGTTGACGCTCAACGTGCGTGGGGCGTCGGTCTTGACCGGCGGCTCGACCTTCCAGAGCCTTGTGACGGCGTACGCCGCGCTCGGGGTCACGACGAGTCCGGGCGAGATCGCGACGCTCAACGCCGACATCCCGAACATCTTTAACACGGGATCGACGACGCCCGTCTCTTATGTGGTGAGAAGCTGGACGGCGCCGCAGGCGACGAGCATTGCCGAAGTGGTTGCGACGCAATTCGCCGGGTCGCTTCCTGACTTCATCACGAAGAACGCCGGCACGCCCGGCGTCGCGGCCGAGAGCTGGCGTTTTCAGATAAGCTCCACGACCCAGACCGTCCCCGCCGCCGTGACCCTGCGCGACTACGTGGGGCGCGTCCTCGGGCTCTCGACGGCGGAGCTGGCCGCCGCCAACCCGAACGCCGCGCTCGGCTCGGGCGCCAAGCTGTTGATCCCCGCACTGCTCAACCCCGCGCGCCTCTCCGCCGTGCCGTACGCCGTCGGCGCGCGGCAATCACTCGACGACATCGCCGGCCTGTTCGCCACCACCGCGACGCAGCTCGGCGCAAGTAATCGAGACGTCGGCGGCGTCTTCGTGCCCGGCAAGCAGGTGACGGTGGGGGCGTTCGGCTCCGTCGCCACCGGCGCCGAAGACTCGCTCGCGAGCCTGCTTCTGAAGTTCCAGCCGGCCGACAGGCCGACGCTCGACCAACTGATAGCGGCCGTCGAGTCTTCGACAACCCTTTTGCAGGCGGGCGCGGTTCTCATCGTCCCGGCGCCGACCGTTCCGCAGGCCGCGCTGAGTCTCTCGGCGCTCGCCACGCGGTTCGGCCTGTCGGACCTACAGACCTTCGCCCGCGTTAACGCCTCGCTCGACGGCCTATTGAACTCGGCTCTGAGCGTCACGCTCTCCGGACACACAATTCCCGTCGGCACACACGGGACGCTCGCCGGCCTGTACGCAAGGGCGCTCGCGGCCGGCGTCGAAATCACCTTCGCCGGGATGGTCAGTGCGCTGGCCGGCGAGGGCCTGCTCGCGCTCGGGGCCAAGTTCCTGCTGCCGCCGCCGCAGGTCACGGCCTCTGCCGCTCTGCCCGCAAACCCGACTTTGAGTTGCGCCATCACCTCGCTCGCCACGCAGGTCACCATCGCGCGGCCTTCGAACGAGGTTGACCCCGGCTTCGCGGACACGCCCGGCGTCGCCGCAGCCACAACGTCCGTGCCGCCGTTCGCCGCTGGCGACCCGGCGAGCTACCTTACCTTCGCACTGTCGCTCGAACAGGCTTACGGCAACAGGCTCCGGGTCGCGGCGGGCGGGCCGTCGGCCGTCGTCGGGTCGGCGCGCCAGCAGCGTCTGTACGTCGTCAGGTTCGAGGCGCCGGGGGGCACGCTCGTCAACGCCATCCGCAAGGTCGAGATTGCCAACACCCCGAATTACTTCGGCCTGCCGCCGCTGTCGAACGAGCTGATCTCGCGTGAAGCGAGTATCCGCAGCTATAAATCCGGCTCCGACAATCCTCTGCCGGACGATACAGAGCGCCGCGTCTACCAGGCGGTTGACGTGCAGGGCTGGGCGGGCGACGCCCTGGCGGCGCTCGACCTCGTCCTCTCGCCGGCCTACGCCGCGGGCGCTTTCGCCGTGACGCGCGGCGTTGAGGGCTCGACGAAGTTCGACGACCTGGTCGGCGCCAAGGGCACGCTCGCGTCCAAAATCTCGGCCCAACTGACCGGCATCCTCCGGCCGGTCGTGAGCGCCTCGGCCCCGGCGCGCGAGGCGCTGAAGCAGGCGCTGGAGGTGAGCCTGACCGAAGGCTTTACGACGGACGCCGTGGTCGAGCTTCCGACCACAGTCCAAGCCGCCTTCAACAACAGCTCGACGCCGGGGCAGGCGTGCGCCGATGCGGGCGGCCACCGCTTCGCGGGCAAGGCGCAGTCGGTCGGCGTGCCCCTCGATATCACGACGACGCTCAACGCGCTCGCGCAGCGCTACAACGTCAACGTCGCCGCGCCGGCGCGGCTGCTCGGGACGACTCCCAACATCCTCTCGACCGGCGCGACACTTCAGAACGGCACGCACACGTGGACTATCGGCCAGCACGACACGCTGCACGACGGCGTTACGGCCCTCGGCCTCGACTCGCTGGACGCCTTCGCCGTCATGTTCGCCGCGCAGGCGCCGCTGTTCCGCGCAGACGTAACCGTCACCATCGACGGCCACAGCGCGCGGACGGTCAACGGCTCGACCCTCGTGAGCATGGCCGACGCTCTGGACGCCGGGCTCGGCGACATGGCCGTCGCAAACCAGTCGGTCACAGGTTTGCTGACGGGGACGCTCTACGTGGACGGCTTACCGCACGTAGTGACAGCCACGACCTCTTCGCTCGCAGAGATGGCGGCGTCGCTCACCCTCGGCGTCGCGGCGCTGGCCGAAGCCATCGCCGGGCAGGCCGTGCTGGCCGCCGGCAAGACGTTGCACGCGGTTCGGTGGGCGCCGAATTACAGTCTGACCGCGGGCAAGATTAATCTCGACCGGCCGTCGGGTCAGATCGAGTTCCTGCTCAACCTCAAGCAGCGCGCGCAGTATCGCCGACTGCTCGTCAACCTCGATTTCAAGCTGACGGGACTCGAATTCGACATCGCGCCGGCCCCCTTCACGACGGGCTACGAGAATTCGGAATGGTTGCAGTTCATCCATCCTTTGGGCGAGACGCCGCCGACGGCCGCGACCATCGACACGGCCATCGGGCAGCTCGACATCCCCGTGCCGCTGCGCGCCTACCCGACCCCGCCGCGGCTCGTCAGCCAGCTCGCGCGGCAGACTTACGAAGACTCGGAGATAAATCCGACCGACCCGCTGGCGACCCGACTGCGAAAGGCCGAGGCGTGGACTTATCAGGCGGTCTTTGAGACCGACGAGGCGGCGCAGGATGTGGTCTACCTCAGAATCGGGATCAACTTCGCGCCGCCGCCGCCGCTCCGCGAACAGTTCGTCGTCCGCGACCCGTTCACCGCGCTGGCGGAGTTCAGCGCCAACTACCCGGCGATCCAGACCGACCTCGCGAACCTGCTCTTACCGCCGGACGTGCTCGCGGCCGACGAGAACAGGCGTAAGAAGGCGAAGAGCGCCGTCGAGGCCCTGGCCGTTATCGGCCAGAGTATCGCCGCCAACTGGGGGCCCGTGCCGCCCGGGCCGGCCGCAGGCGCCGCCGGGGACGACCTTGTGCCGAAGCAGAGTTTTGCTTTCCGCGTCGAGACCCGTACGCGCTCGGGCAGCGACGGCGTCCAACTGCTGGACGGCCTGGTGCTGACGCGCACCGGCGACACCGCGACCTGGGGGCCGGACAATCAGATTCCCGCCCTGGGCTACGTGGGCGCGGACGGCGTGCTCCACCAACTCAAGCCGCCGACCCCGACGCCGGGGCCGCCGCCCCCCGAGTTGTTCTACCGGTGTGAGCAGGAGGTGGCCGCGTTCGCCCGGCGCAGCTACGCCGTCTCGTACACAGACCTCGACGCGCCGGTCTACCAGAATGCGCGCGCGAGCGTCTGGCTCACACGCAACGAATCACTGGTCGCGGGGACGACGACCAACCCGGCCTTCGTCTACCGCACGCCGGAAGTACACTTCAACGCCGTCGCCGTGCCTTCGATATTGCGACAGGGGGTGTTCGGCATCGGCGCGGGGGCGGCCTCCGGCCTCGCCGCCGCCGTCACGGCGCTCTTCGCAGACCTGCTCCGGCCGACGCCGCAGACGGCCACGGCGCAGCAGAGCCTGACACTGCGCTACGGCTATCGTCTGGCGGCCCCGAGCGGGGAGTCGGGCGGCGGAACGATCACCGACGACGACATCGTCTCTCTGACGCCGGTCTTCTTCCGGCCGCTCTTCGGCTACACCGACGCCGTGCCGGGTGAAATACAGGATGCAGTCAACGCATGGCTGGCGGCCAACCCCCCGTCGCCGGGGCAGACGGCGCTGTTTAGCCTCGACCTCGGGTTGTTCTCGACCCTGCTGCCGGGCCACCCACAGCCGCTGGTGGAGTTCAAGAGGCTTGATTACACGCTTCCCGTATAGGCGCCGTGATAGCGCCTTCCGCTCGCGTGGTAACGAGTGTCCTTCGGCTCCGCCCAAGGGGCTTAGTCAGGCGAGTTCAGATCACGGGCGGGCGAGCGCGGCTTACCGGCTTGGCCCACCTGTTGGACATCATTTCGGGGGCCCCTTAACCGGGAAAATGTAATTACCTGGCAGATTGGTAATTGATTCTCTTGAATTGATTACACATACATGTAAGCGTCGGCACCAAGTTACTAACTTGGTGCCGACGCTTACATGCTTTAAGTCGCTAACTTTTCTCCGGAGACGCTAATTATTTTCCTTCCACATATACCACTGAGGTCAGTGGCCGCCGGAGGCCATCTTGCCGATGAGGGTAAAGAGGGGGAGGTACATGGCGATGACGATGGAGCCGATCGTGACGCCGAGGAAGCCGATCATGACGGGCTCGATGAGCGTCAGCAGGGAAGCGATGGCGGCGTCCACCTCCTGCTCGTAGAAGTCGGCGATCTTGCCGAGCATCGCGTCGAGGGCGCCCGTCTGCTCGCCGATGCCGATCATCTGCGAGACCATGTTGGGGAAGACGTCGGTCGCCCGCAGGGGCTCGACCACCGACTCGCCGCGCTCGACCCCGGCGCGCACCTTGTTGATCGCCTCTTCGAGGATGACGTTGCCGGCCGTGCGCGCCGTGATCTCCAAAGACTGGAGGATGGGCACGCCCGAGGAGAGCAGCGTCGAGAGCGTGCGCGAGAAGCGCGCCACCGCGATCTTGCGCAGGATGCCGCCGATGATCGGCACCTTCAGGAGCAGCGAGTCGATCCGCCTGTGCCCCTTCGGCGTCTTGTAGTAGAAGCGGATGGCCAGCACGGCCGCGACGATGGCGCCCAGGATGAGGAGCCCGCCGACGCCGGCCAGGAAGTCGCTGATGCCGACGACGATGCGCGTCGGGAGCGGGAGCAGCTCGCCCGGCCCCAGCAGCCCCGTGAAGATGTTCTGGAACGACGGGATGACGAAGATCATGATGACCGCCACCACGGCTATCGCGATGACGACGACCGCCGACGGGTAGATCATCGCCGAGACCACGTCGCGGCGCAGCTTGACTATCTTCTCGATGTAGGTCGAGAGGCGCTGGAGGATGAGGTCGAGGATGCCGCCCGCCTCGCCCGCCTCGATCATGTTGACGAAGAGGTGGTCGAAGACCTTCGGGTGGCGCGCCATCGCGGCGGCCAGCGTCGAGCCCTCCTCCACGTCCTGCCGCGTCTGCGTCAAGACCATCTGGAAGCTCTTGCTCTCCTGCTGCTGCGCGAGGATTTCGAGGCACTGGACGAGCGGGAGCCCCGCGTCGATCATCACCGAGAACTGGCGCGTGAAGATGGAGAGGTCCTTGGCCTTGACCTTCTTGCCCCGGCCGCCGAGCTTCGGCACGGCGATCTCGCGCCCCTTCTCCTTGACCGAGGTCAGCATGACCTGCTCGCGCCGCAGCAACTGGCGCAGCACGTCGCGGCTGTCGGCCATCCGCTCGCCGACGATCACCTCGCCGACCCGGTTCCGGCCTTTGAAGACGTATGTGGGCATGAAGAACTCCTGGGTGATAAGTGATGAGTGACGAGTGATGAGCGATGAGAAAGAAGAACGGGCCCTGTTATTTTCTTATCGCTTATCACTCATCACTCAGCACCGTCTTATCTGGCCCCCGGGCGGGCGCCGACGGGGCGGGGCTGGGCGTAGGGGGAGGGGTGCGGGCGCGCGCCGCCGGGGCCGGCCGCGCCGTTGCCGGTGTTGACGCCGGCGCCGTGCTCGATCAGCTCGCGCAGCTCGTCGGCGTTGGACGAACGCTGCATCGCCGTCTCGATGCTGATGAGCCGCTTGTGGTAGAGCGTGGCGAGCGCCTGGTTGAAGGTCTGCATCCCGTGCTTGCCCTGCCCCGTCTGCATCATCGAGTAAATCTGGTGCACCTTGTCCTCGCGGACGAGGTTGCGGATGGCCGGGTTGGGGACGAGGATTTCGAGCGCCATCGCGCGGCCGCGACCGTCGGCGCGCGGGATGAGCGACTGACAGAGTATGCCTTCGAGCACGAGCGAGAGCTGCGCGCGGATCTGCGCCTGCTGCGCCGAGGGGAAGACGTCGATGATGCGGTTGATGGTCGAGGCCGCCGAGTTCGTGTGCAGGGTGGCGAAGGTCAGGTGGCCCGTCTCGGCGATGCGGAGGGCCGACTCGATGGTTTCGAGGTCGCGCATCTCGCCGACGAGCACCACGTCCGGGTCCTGCCGGAGCGCCGTGCGCAGCGCCTCGGCGAAGCCGCGCGTGTCGGCGCCGACCTCGCGCTGGTTGACGATGCACGACTTGTGCGCGTGCAGGAACTCGATGGGGTCTTCGATGGTGACGATGTGCTCGTGCCGCTCGCGGTTGATCTTGTCGAGCATGGCGGCGAGCGTCGTGGATTTGCCGGAGCCGGTCGGGCCTGTGACGAGGATGAGGCCGCGCGGCTTATCGCAGAGGTTCGAGACGACGGGCGGCAGCCCGAGGTCGTCGAAGGATTTAATCTCGTAGGGGATGGCGCGGAAGACGGCGCCGACCGCGCCGCGCTGGTTGAAGAGGTTGGCGCGGAAGCGCGAGAGGCCGCGGACGCCGAAGGAGAAGTCGAGTTCGAGCGCCTCCTCGAAGCGGTGCTTCTGCGCGTCG
>DASVWB010000423.1:0-3505 GCA_036389815.1 Pyrinomonadaceae bacterium
CCACATCCGGGCCGAGTTGGGCGAGGTGCTCAGCGGGGCCAAGCCGGGCCGCACCTCGGACGACGAGATAACGTTGTTCGAGTCGCTCGGGGTGGCGGTCGAAGACCTCGCGGCCGCGAGGTACGTCTACGACAAAGCCGAAGGGACGGGCGCGGGCACCCGCGTGCGTTTCTGAAAGAGGCGGGTTAAGCACGGTGACGACGAAGGGGACGGACATGCTGCCAACGCTCGACGATGTCGGGGAGGCGCGCCGCCGCATAGCCGGCGCGGCGATACGGACGCCGCTCGTCCGGCTCAACTTCCGCGAGGCTCCCGCCGAGATATACCTCAAGCTGGAGAACCTCCAGCCCATCGGCTCGTTCAAGATACGCGGCGCGGCGAACGCGATGGCGCGCCTGTCGCGCGAGGAACTATCCGAAGGCGTCCTGACCGCGTCCGCCGGCAACATGGCGCAGGGGGTCGCCTGGCGCGCGCGCGAACTCGGCATCCCCTGCACCGTCGTCGCGCCGGAGACCGCGCCCGAGACCAAGGTCAGGGCCATCGAGCGGCTCGGCGGCCGCGTCATCAAGGTGCCGTTCGAGGAGTGGTGGGAGGTGTTCGAGCGCCGCGCCTACGCGGGCGTTGACGCGCACTTCATCCACGCCTTCGACGACCCCGACGTGATGGCCGGCAACGCGACCATCGCGCTCGAAATCCTCGAAGACCTCGCGGACGTGGACGCGGTCGTCATCCCGTGGGGCGGCGGCGGGCTGGCGTGCGGGATGGCGGCGGCGATGCGGGAGCTGAGGCCGGCGTGCGGGGTGTACGCGGCGGAGGTCGAGACGGCGGCGCCGCTCGCCGCCTCGCTCGCCGCGGGCTCGCCGCAGCAGGTCGCCTACAAGCCCTCCTTCGTGGACGGCATCGGCGGCCGCGGCGTCTTCCCCTCGATGTTCGAGCGCGCGCGCTCGCTGCTCGACGGCTCGCTCGTCGCCGGGCTCGCGCAGGTCGCCGCGGCGCTGCGGCTCCTGGCCGAACGGAACCGCGTCATCGCCGAGGGCGCCGGGGCGTGCCCCGTGGCCTGCGCCCTCGAAGGCGCGGCGGGCGCCGGCAAGGTGGTCTGCGTCGTCTCCGGCGGCAACATAGACCTCACGAAGCTCTGCGCCGTCCTCACGGAGAGTTGAGCGGGAGGCCCGGCACTAAATCAACTATCCGCCCGGGCGAGCCTTCATGTTTTCGAGTGCGTTAATCGCGCCGTGGTAGAATCGGGCCATGTCAACTTCGGAAGATTTAGTCGTCGAAGGCGGGGGCAAAATCACGCTGCCCGACGCTGTGCGGGAGCATTACGGGCTGGCCGAAGACACGCCCCTGCGCGTCATCGAAACCCGCGGCGGCATCCTGTTAGTTCCTTTAACTCCCGGGCCGATGGGCGAAGACCTGTTGGCCGAATTGGAGGAATGGCAGGCGCTCGGCGGCGAGAGTCTCGGGCTGTTCCCTTACGAGGATTCGGAGCCGTGACCGTCGGCGAGGTTCGCTGGGTTGAGATGCCCGCCCGTGGGGGGCGCGCTCAAGCCGGCCGCCGCCCTGCCGTCGTCGTGCAAAGCGCCGGCGACTTGCCCACCGTCCTCGTCATCCCTCTCACATCACAACTCGACGCGCTCCGCTTCGCCGGCACAGTCCTGGTCGAGGCCGACGCCCACAACGGCCTGCGCCGCCCCTCCGTCGCACTCGTCTTCCAGTTGACGGCGGTAGACCGCCGCCACGTGGCCGAACGCCTGGGCTCCATCTCTAAAGAGGTGTTGGAGGAGATATGGTCGGCACTCGACAAGCTAACGGGTCGTTAACACTTTCGTGACTATGGACACGTCGAGGGTTTCACCGGTCGAGGCTGCGCGGGGCGTTTGGGCGGAGCGGTACGCGGGGGCGCGCGTGCTCTTCCTCGCCGGGTCGGTGATGCGCGGGGAGGCGACGCCGACTTCGGATTTGGACGTGGTCGTCGTCTACGAGCGGCTGCCGAACGCGCGGCGCGAGGCTTTCGTCTACGCGGGGTGGCCGGTCGAGACGTTCGTGCACGACGCGGAGACGCTGGAACGCTTCTTCGAGGACGACAGGCGGCGCGGGCTGCCGGCGCTGATGAGCATGGTGGCGGAGGGCGTCGAGGTGCCGGGGGCCACGGAGTTCTCGGCCGCCCTCAAGCGGAGGGCCGGGGAGTTGATCGCGGCCGGCCCGCCGCCGTGGGACGACGCGGAGTTGACGCTGAGGCGCTTCCGGCTGACGGACTGGGCGGACGACATGCGGTTCCCGCGTTCGCCTGAGGAGTTGTTGGCGACGGGCGCGTACCTCTACCAGGACGCGGCCGACTTCTACTTCCGCTCGCGCGGCCTCTGGTCGGCGCACAGCAAGACCATCCCGCGCCGCCTGCGCCGCGCAGACCCCGCCTTCGCCGAAAGGTTCCTGCGCGCCTTCGACGCGCTCTTCGCCGGGAAGCGCGCCGACGCCGCGCTCGCCCTCGTCGAAGAACTGCTCGCGCCCTTCGGCGGCCCGCTCTTCGACGGCTTCAGCCGAGAGGCCGAAAAGAAGTGATGAATGACGAGTGATGAATGACGAATTAAAGGCGGGCTGTATTTAATTCATCACTCATCACTCGTCATTCCGCGTTGCCCCTATGATTCCTGTCTCGGAGGCCATCAGCATCGTTCTGGAGAAGGCCGCGCCGCTGGGCGCGGAGCGCGTGCCTTTGGACGAGGCGCAGGGGCGCGTGCTGGCCGAGGACGTGTTCGCGGACACGGACCTGCCGCCGTTCGACCGCGCGCAGATGGACGGGTACGCCGTGCGCTCCGCAGACCTGCGCGAGACGCCCGCGCGGCTGCGCGTCGTCGGCGAGGCCGCGGCCGGGAGCGGCTGGCGCGGGACTCTAAACAGCGGCGAGGCCGTGCGCATCATGACGGGCGCGCCGCTCCCAGAGGGCGCAGACTCCGTGCAGCAGGTCGAGGTGACGCGCGAGGACGAGGGGGGCGGGGTCGTCGAGATAGACCGCGCGACCGAGCCGGGGCAGTTCTACGTGCCGCGCGGGAGCGAGATACGAGCGGGCGAGCGCGTGCTCGAAGCGGGCGAGGAGGTCAACGCCGCGCGCGCCGCCGTACTCGCGTCGTTCGGGTACGCGCGAGTGCCGGTCGGCCGCCGCCCGCGCGCGGCCGTGCTGGCGACGGGCACGGAGCTTGTGCCGGTCGGCGAGCGGCCGGGCGCGGATCAGATACGCGACTCGAACAGCTACTCGCTCGCCGCCTACGCGCGCCTCGCGGGCGCCGACCCGGAGCGTCTGCGCCGCGAGATCGCGGCGGCGGCCGGGCGCGCGGACGTGCTCGTGCTGTCGGGCGGCGTCTCGATGGGGCGCTACGACTTCACGAAGGCCGCGCTCGGCGCGCTCGGCGCGGAGGTCTTCTTCGAGCGCGTCTCGCTGCGGCCGGGCAAGCCGACCGTCTTCGCGCGCCTGCCCGGCGGGGCGCTCGTCTTCGGGCTGCCCGGCAAC
>DASVWB010000424.1:0-15655 GCA_036389815.1 Pyrinomonadaceae bacterium
GACGAACGAGAGGCACGCCGCCTTTCGTTCGTCACTCATCACCCATCACTCGTCACTCCCACCCGTGGCCAGCCTGAAGAAGACGTCCTCGAAGGGCTCGTCGGGCATGCCGGCGAGGCGGCGCAGCTCCGGGGGCGTGCCCTCGGCGACGACGCGGCCGCGGCTCATCACGCCTGCGCGGTCGGCCGCGCGCTCGGCGAAGCTCATCACGTGCGACGAGACGACGAAGGCCGCGCCGCGCCCGCGCTCGCTTTGGATGCGCAGGCGGAGCTTGCGCATCATCTCAACGTCGAGCCCGTTGAGCGGCTCGTCGAGGACGAGCACGCCGGGCGAGCCGAGGAAGGCCGCCGCCAGCCCAAGCTTCTTCCTCATCCCGAGCGAGTAGCCGCCGACCCACTTGCCCTCGACCGCCTTCAGCTCGAAGAACTCCGCCTCCTCGGCGGCGAGCGCGGCGTCCGCGCCTTTGAGCCCCGCGACCAGCTCCAGGTACTCGCGCCCCGTCAGGCGCTGGTAGAAGTACAGCTCCTCCGGCAGGTAGCCCACGCGCCGCTTCGCCGCCAGCGGGTGCCGCCGCACGTCCTCGCCGCAGACCGTCACACTCCCCGAGTCCGGCTCCGACAGCCCCGTCATCATCCTTATCAGCGTAGACTTCCCCGCCCCGTTCGCCCCCAGCAGCGCGTAGACCTCGCCCGCCCCCACGCGCACCGACACGCCGTCCACGGCCAGCGTCTCGCCGTACCGCTTCGTCACCGACTCGACGATTAACAGGCTCTCTGTGCTCATAGAAGATAGTAGACAGTAGACAGTAGACAGTAGACAGTAGAAAAGCAGTCGTCAGTGAATCGTCCGGTTTTCAGTATCGACCTCCGACGGGCGGAGCCCTACTGTCTACTGTCTACTGTCTACTGTCTACTCTCAAATGAACCCCCGCGCGCTCGACGCCGCGCATGCAGAGCGGCTGCACGGCCATGGCGTAGATGGCGAGGCCGATGGGCCAGAGGAAGGCCGAGAGCCCGCCGGCCGCGAGCGCCGCGCAGAGCGTCAGGACGAGCGCGAGGCCGGGCTGCTCGGGCATCTCGAAGGCGAGCCCGGCGGCCGCCGCGCTCACCATCCACCAGAGCCAGAGGCACTCGGCCAGCAGCGGCACCGCGTAAGAGGCGGGCGACGCGCCACACGCCAGACCGACGACCCACGCCGCGAGGGGCGCCGGCGCCGTCAGCACGCGCGCGAGGTAGAGCTTCGCGCGCCAGGCGTCCTCGCCTGCCAGACCCGCGGAGCGTTCCAGCCACAGGTGCGGCGACTGGTGCGCGACCAGCACCGGCAGCAGCGCCGCGAGCGCCGACGCCGCGAGCACGCACGCGAACTTCACCGCCAGCACCCCCGGCAGCCACGTCGCGGAGCCGAACCCTTCGGCCTCGCCTTCCGGGACGACGCCGCCCCACAGCAGCGCGAACAGCAGGACGATGACGAGCGCGGCCACGCCCGCCGCCGCGTACACCGCCGAAGAGAACCCGCGCAGGGTCAGCCGCAGGTCGCGCGCGAGCTGCGCCTCCAGAACCTTCCGACCCCCGCACGCGCGCGCCGCCAGCCGCCCCGCCAAATCTCCACGCGCCCCGCGCGCGCCCAGACGCTTCGCGTACTCCGCGTCCGCCGCGCGCCAGCGCGCGTGCAACGCGAAGGCGAGCGCGCCCTGAACGAGCGCCGCCGCGGCGCCGCACGCGAGCAGCGCCGCGCGGCTGAAGAGCGTCAAGCCCCCCGGCCTCAACACGTCGGCCAGCAGCGGCCCGGCCGCGGCCGCGCACGCCGCGACCGACAGAGCCAGCCCGGCCGCGCGCGCGGCCCCGCGCCTGTGCGACCAGCGCACCCAGACGAGCGCCGCGAGCACTTCCCCCGACGCCAGCACGCAGGCGAGGAGCGCGGCCGGCGCGAGCGCCTCCGCGCGAAACACCGCGCCGCCCGCGAGCCACCGCAGCGCGAGCGCCGACGCGCCGACGCCGGCCGTCCGCGACGCGCGCCGCAGGAGCGCCAGCGCGGCCTGCGCCGACGCCGACACAGGCAGCGCGTCGAGCACCCACTCGGGCCGCCGCAGGTGGTAGACCTCCACGCTCGCGCGCGAAAGGCCGAGCGCCGCCAGGCACGCGGCCGCCGCCGCGGCCCCCGCGAGCGTCTGCGCCTCGGTCGGCGCCCACTCCGCGCCGCGCAGGATGCGCCCGACGCCGAAGTAGGTCATCGACAGCACGAGCGGCGTCAGCACCGCGAGCGCGTAGAGGTTCTCCCGCGCCCAGCGCCCGCCGTCCAAAAGCCACGCGCCCGCGATGAGTCTCAGTTGGTTCACGCTTTAAGGGTCAGACCTCGCGCCCCCCCGCCCCTCTTCCTTTCGAGCGCGGCGGCGATGCGGTTCTCCAGCACCACGTCGGGCGTGTAGTTTTCGAGCTTGAGGAAGTGCGCGGCCGCGGCGTAGAGCGCGGCCTGCGGGACGAGGCCGACGACCTCGCTGGCCATCACCTCGACGCCCTCCCTCGCGGCCTCGCGCGCGACGGCCTCGAACGCCTGGTGGAGGTTCGTCCGCTCGTAGCTCGTCAGGTTCATCGAGACCTGCACGACGCCGCGGCTCTCAAGCTCGAACCCGAGCGCCTTCAGGTGCAGCAGCCCGCCGTCCCTCTCGCGCACGGCGCGCGCGATGCGCTTCGCCACCGAGAGGTCGCCCGTCCTTAGAGTCACGTTGTAGGCGATGAGCAGCGGGCGCACGCCGACGATGCACGCGCCCGCGGTCGGGTGGACGCGCGCCTCGCCCACGTCCGGCGCGCGTTCGGGGGCGGTGGCGATCTGCTCGCGCAGCAGCTCGAAGCCGCCGCGCCGCACGTCTGCGAGGTTGCGGCGCTCGGGGCGGAGCGCCGCGCTCTCGTAGAAGAAGACGGGTATCCGAAGCTCGCCCCAGATGCGGCGCCCGGCCTCGTGCGCGAGCAGCACGCACTCGTCCACGCCCACGCCGCGCACGGGCACGAACGGCAGCACGTCGCACGCGCCCATGCGCGGGTGCTGGCCCGCGTGCGCGCTCAGGTCAATCAGCTCGGCCGCGCGCGCGACGACGCGCACCGCCGCCTCGACCGCCGTTTCGGGCGGCGCGACGAAGGTGACGACCGAGCGGTTGTGGTCGGGGTCCGTGTGCGTGCCGAGGACGAGCGCGCCTTCCACGCCCTCGACCGCCTCGACCAGCGCCTCGACCACCGAGGGGTCGCGCCCCTCGCTGAAGTTCGGAACACACTCGACGACCCTGTCCATCCGTCACCTCGTCGCGCCTCCGTAATCCGAAGAAGCAGCGCGCCGCACGACGTGCGTCAGTCGTGCGGCGCGCACCGTTTTTGTAATGCCAACCGGGCGCGCGAGTCAACACGGGCGGGCGCGCCGCGCCGGGCGGTTTGCCCCCGCGCCTCCGTTGGCGGCAATATACGCGCGGCGAGCCTTTCATCGCCGCCCGGCTCGGCAAAAAAGACCGCGGACGTTTTCGGGAGACGCAAAAGCCCATGCACCCCTTCGCCCTCGCGCTCGCGCTGGTCTTACTTCTCTTCGCGCACGCGCAAGACCCCCTCGTCGCCGCGCCGGGCTCCTACAGCCTCGCCTTCGAGAACGACCGCGTGCGCGTGACGCGCGTCCGCTACGCGCCGCGCGGGCGCGTGCCCGTGCACGACCACCCGAACCTGCCGACCGTCTTCGTCTACCTGAGCGACAGCGGCCCCGTGCGCTTCGTCCACGAGGGCGAAGAGGGGTTCACGCTCGTCCGCCCGCCGGTCAGGGCGGGCGGCTTCCGCCTGAGCCGCGGGACGAAGGAGCGCCACAGCGTCGAGAGCCTGAGCGACGTGGCGTCGGACTTCCTGCGGGTCGAGCTGAAGGGCTTCACGGCGGCCGAGCGCCAAACCTTCCACGGGCGCTTCCCGCCCGAGCCGCGCGCGGCCCGGCGCGGCGGCGAGAAGGTTCGCTACGAGGACACGCGCGTGCGCATCGCGCGCGTCACCTGCCCCTCGCGCGCGCGGTGCGACCGGCTCGGCGCGCCCGGCTCGCCCTCGCTCCTCGTCGCGCTGACGGCCGCCACGTTAAAGACCGCGGGCGGCGGCACCGAGGTGAGCCTGACGCCCGGGCAGACGATGTGGTCTGAGCCCGGCGCCGCGCCCGCCTTCGAGAACGCCGCCGCGCGCCCCGCGGAGTTTCTGAGGATCGACCTGAAGAACTGAACCCGGGCGGCGCGTCACGCGCGCGGCCTCCGAACCGACACGACCGAACCGACACGACCGACACGATGAACCCGCACGGAAGAGAAGACCGACGCAGACCGTCGAAGAGGGTGCTGTCCGCGGCCGCGGCCGCGCTGCTCTCCTGCCTGTGCCTGACGCTGCTCGGAGGCGCGCGCGCGCAGAAGAAGCAGCAGCAGCAGCGGCGGCCCGCCTACCTGAACCCACACCTCCCCGCCGGGGCGCGCGTGCGCGACCTTCTGGGGCGGATGACGCTCGAAGAGAAGGTCGCGCAGTTGACCTGCCTGTGGCAGAGGAGGCCGCAGGGGGGCGGCGGGCGGGGCGACGACTCGCCCGCCGAAGGCGGCGCCTTCTCGGCCGAGAAGGCCGGGCGCGTGATGCCGCACGGCATCGGCGAGATAGCGCGCCAGCGCGAGGGGATGGACGCGCGCGGCTCGGCCGAGTACGCCAACGCCGTGCAGAAGTGGTTGAAGGAGAACACGCGGCTCGGCATCCCGGCCGTCTTCCACGACGAGATACTGCACGGCCACATGGCGCGCGGCTCGACGGTCTTCCCCGTGCCGCTCGCGCTCGCCGCGAGCTGGGACACGGAACTCGTCTCGCGCGTCTTCACGGCCGGCGCGCTTGAGACGCGCGCACGCGGCAGCCAGCACGTCCTCGGCCCCAACCTCGACCTCGCGCGCGACCCGCGCTGGGGGCGCACCGAGGAGACCTACGGCGAAGACCCTTACCTCGCCTCGCGCATGGGCGTCGCGGTCGTGCGCGCGCTGCAAGGCGGCGCGACGCGCGAGCGCCCCGCGGTAGACGGCGCGCACGTCATCGCCACCGGCAAACACTTCGCCGGCCACGGCCAGCCCGAGGGCGGCACCAACACCGCGCCCGTCAACCTCTCCGAGCGGCTCCTGCGCGAGACGCACTTCAAGACCTTCGAGGCGGCGGTCAAAGAGGCTTACCTGCAATCGGTGATGCCCGCCTACCACGAGATTGACGGCGTGCCCGTCCACGCGAACCCGTTCATGCTCGAACAGGTCCTGCGCGGCGAGTGGGGCTTCGACGGGCTGGTCGTCTCGGACTACTACGCCGTCGAGCAGCTCCAGTCGCGCCACGGCGTCGCCGCCGACAAGCGGGACGCCGCGCGCCAGGCGCTCGAAGCCGGCGTCGACGTTGAGCTGCCCGACCCTGACGCCTACGCCACGCTCGCCGAGCAGGTGAAGGCGGGACTCGTCCCGCAGGCGACGCTCGACCGCGCCGTCTCGCGCGTGCTGCGCGCGAAGTTCCTGCTCGGCCTCTTCGAGAACCCTTACGTGGACGCGGGGCGCGCGGCCGAAGTCACCGACAGCGCGGCGCACCGCGCGCTCGCGGCCGAGGCCGCGCGCCGCTCGCTCGTGCTTCTGAAGAACGACGGCGGCGTGCTGCCCTTCGACCGCGCGCGCCTGAAGTCGTTCGCCGTCGTCGGCCCGAACGCGGCGCGCGCGCACCTCGGCGGCTACACGGCCCCCGACCCGCCGAAGACCGTGAGCGTGCTCGAAGGCGTGCGCGCGAAGCTCGCGGCGGCGGGCGTGCGCGTCAACTACGCCGAGGGGTGCAGGATCACGAAGGAGGGCGGCAACTGGTTCGGCGACACCTCGACGCTTAATGACGAGGCGGACGACCGCCGCCTGATCGCCGAGGCGGTCGAGACGGCCAGGGCTTCGGACGCGGTCGTGCTCGTCGTCGGCGGGAACGAGGACACGAGCCGCGAGGCTTGGGCCGAGAACCACCTCGGCGACCGCGACTCGCTCGACCTCGTCGGCCGGCAGGACGAGCTGGTGCGCGCGGTGCTCGCCGCCGGAAAGCCGACGGCCGTCCTCCTCATCGGCGGCGGCCCGCTCTCGGTCAACTACGTCGCGCGGGCGGCGCCCGCCATCCTCGAAGGCTTCTACCTCGGCGAGGAGACGGGCACGGCCGCGGCCGACGTGCTCTTCGGCGACTACAACCCCGGCGGCAAGCTCCCCGTCACCTTCCCGCGCTCGGTCGGGCAGCTCCCCGCCTACTACAACCGCAAGCCGACGGCCAAGCGCGGATACCTCTTCACCACCACGGAGCCGCTCTTCGCGTTCGGCCACGGCCTGAGCTACACGACGTTCGCCTACGGGGACGTGAGCGTGACGCCCGCGCGCATGCCGGCGGGCGGAGAGGCGGTCGTGAGCGTCAGCGTCACCAACACGGGGCGGCGGCGCGGCGACGAGGTCGTGCAGCTCTACGTACGCGACGAGGTCAGCTCGGTGACGCGCCCCGTCAAGGAGCTGCGCGACTTCGCGCGCGTCACGCTGGAGCCGGGCGAGACGCGCCGCGTCGCGTTCCGCGTCACGCCCGACAAGCTCTCCTTCTACGACCGGCGGATGCGGCGCGTCGTCGAGCCCGGCGCTTTTCAGGTCATGGTCGGCGGCAACTCGGTCGAACTCAAGACCGCGCGGCTCGAAGTGACTGCGAGGTGAAAGGCGAAGGGGGTTTGACGCTTTGGGTTCAGAGTGGGCCAAGGAGGCGACGAGGCGGGCCGAGGAGGTCACGCGCGAGCTGGAGGCCGCGGGCTCGCGCCTGAGCTTCGCCTACCAGCGGCGCGAGGCGCGCTTCGCGTTGAAGGGCGGCGCGGAGGCCGTCTACTTCTCCGCGCACGACTACGAGACGCGCAAGGGGATGGACTGGGCCGGGCTGCGCAGGGACGTGCTGGCGCGCGCCGAAAAACTGTCGGACGCGGAAGACCCCTAGACCTCTTCGAGCGGCCAGACCTCCACGTCCACCGGCCCGCCGTGGTGCACGAGCGGCTGCCCCGAAGTGCGGCCGAGCCCCGCGGCCTCGACCATCGTCGAGCGGTGCGAGCGCAGGGCGACTTCGTGCAGCGGCCACGGGCGGTGGTGTATGCGCGCGCGGTAGAGCTTCTCGCCGTCGGCCGCGTAGAGGCAGTAGCGCTCCGTCAGGAAGAAGTCGAGCGAGCCGGGCTCGGCCTCCTGAAGCCCCGCGCCCGTCTCCCAGCTCCCTTCGAACTCGGCCGGCCGGCCCGCGCGGTCGCCGCGCCGCGACGCGTAGTCCGTCACCTCGCCCTCACGGCTCCGGGTTATCTCCGCGTTGAAGTATGGGAGGCGGTAGAAGGCGCGCGCGCCCGCGACGGCCGCCGCGCTGTTGGCGTCGAGCGAGAAGAACCAGACGCCGGGCACGCCGTCGAGGTGGACGTAGGTGCGGACGTTGATCTCGTCGAACTCGCTGAGGTACGGCACGGGGGGCACGAAGACGGGGCGCACGCCCCACAGCGTGAAGGGCGTCACGCCGACGTAGGCGCGCCCCTCGTGGGCGTCCACTTCGAGGCGCGCAGGCAGGTGGCGGCGCAGCGTCTCGGCCGGCACCTCCCAGTGCAGGAAGAGCAGGTCGCCCCACGACTGGTACATCACGGGCGAGCCCACGGGCCTCAGCCGCGCGGCCAGCCTGTCGTCAACACTCGGCGTCATAAAGCACCTCCGCCCCGGCAACGTCGGGGAGAAAAACCGCCGGCTCTCGGAAGTCTTCCTCAAGCGGCACGGCAGGGGCAAGTTACACGAATTTTATTGCGGAGTTGTAGCGAAACGCGCGGCGGGCGGGCGCACTGTTTTCTTTAGTGCGGAACTGTGAGAACATCGCGCGGCCGCGAGCGGCGGGAGCGGTTCAAGGGGGTGACGGGAACGAATGGGCGGGGCGGAAGCTTCTCTGGACGGGGCCGCCGAGAAGGCGGAGGAGATCAAGCGCGCGGCGCGGCCGTGGGTGGTCTGGTTCGGCCGGTTCGGCTACGCGGCGAAGGGCGTCGTCTACGCCCTCATCGGCTCGCTGGCCGCGCTGGCCGCCTTCGACCCCGGCGGCGGCGGCGGCCCGACCGACTCGCGCGGCGCGCTCACGCGCGTCGTCCACCAGCCCTACGGGCGCGTGCTGCTCTCGGTCGTCGCCGTCGGGCTCGCCGGCTACGCGCTCTGGCGCGTGGTGATGGGGGTCGGCGACACGGAGGACAAGGGCTCGGGCCTGAAGGGGCTCGCGATGCGCTTCGGCTACGCCTGCATCGGGGTGCTCTACGCGGGGCTCTGCTACTCGGCCGTGCAGCTCGTCCTCGGCCACGGCGCGGGGCGTGGCAGCGACGAGACGGCGCGCGGGTGGACGAGGCTCGTCTTCGCCTTCCCGCTCGGCCGCTGGGTGGTCGCGCTCGCCGGCCTGTGCGTCGTCGGCTTCGGCGGCTGGCAGTGCTTCAAAGCCTTCACGGCGAAGTTCCGCGAGAAGTGGAAGCGGCACGAGATGAGCGAGCGCGAGCGAGCGCTGGCGACGCGCGCGGGGCAGGTGGGGCTGGTGGCGCGCGGGGTCGTCTTCGGCATCATCGGCCTCTTCCTGATTCAGGCGGCGTGGATGGCGCGGGCCGAGGAGGCGCGGGGCCTGGGCGGCGCGCTGCGGGCGCTGGAGGCGCAGCCCTACGGGCCTTACGTCCTCGGCGCGGTCGCGCTCGGACTCGTCGCCTACGGCCTCTACATGTTCGTCGAGGCGCGCTACCGCAGGATGGTCATCGACTGAGCGCGGCGCGGAAGGGGGAGGCGGCGTGGAGACTGTGCGACTCGAAATCTGGTCGGACTACGTTTGACCGTTCTGCTGGCTGGCGGAGCCGGCCGTCCACGAACTGTTGAAGTCTGAGCCGGGCGTCGAGGTCGTCTGGCGCGCGTTCGAGCTGCGCCCCGAGCCCGTCCCCGTGCCCGACGCGCAGGGCGAGTACCTGCAAACGGTCTGGCGCGAATCGGTCTACCCGCTGGCCGCGCGCCTCGGGATGCCGATGCGGCTCCCGCCCGTCAAGCCGCGCTCGCGGCTCGCGCACCAAGCGGCGCACTGGGCGCGCGCGGAGGGGCGCTTCGACGAAATGAACGCCGCCGTCTTCCGCGCCTACTTCGAGCGCGGCGAGGACATCGGGCGGGCTGAGGTGCTCGCCGCGCTCGCCGCCGGGCTCGGCCTCGACGCCGAACGGCTTCGCGCCGCCCTCGAATCGCGCGAGTTCGAGCCGGCCGTGCTCGACGACGAGCTGGAGGCCCGCGACCTCGGCGTGGGCGCCGTCCCGGCCTTCGTCGCCGGACGCCGCGCGGCGCTGAGCGGCGTCCAGACGGCCGAGAACCTGCGCCGTCTCGTCGCGCACGCCCGCGCGCTTGAGACTTAAAATTTTTCGATGCCCACTTCCGACCGTTTCATCGACGAGCGCAAGGGCGCGTGGCAGCGCCTCGAAGACCTCCTGCACCTGCTCGACGGCTCAAGCCTTCGCCGCCTGCACCGCGAGGAGGTGAGGGAGCTGGGCCGCATCTACCGCCGCACGTCCTCCGACCTCGCCATCGCGCGCGCCGAGAGCCGCGACCCGCGCCTCGTCAACTACCTCAACAGCCTCGTCATCCGCGCGCACGGCCGCATCTACCGCGCCGAGGCGGCCGAGGGGCGCCACCGCGTCCGCGACTTCTTCGCGCGCGACTTCCCCCGGGCCTTCCGCCGCGCGTGGCGCTACACGGCGACGGCCGCCGCCGTCTACTTCCTCTTCGCCGCGCTGGCCTTCGCCGGCACCGCGCGCGACCCGGAGTTCTCGGAGCTGGCCGGCGTGCCCGCCTCCTTCCGCGAGATGGTGCTCGAACGCAAGGTGCGCTGGTGGGAGGAGGCCAACCAGGCGAACCAGCTCGCCGCCAGCATGATCGCCACGAACAACATCCGCGTCACCTTCAACGCCTTCGCGCTCGGCGCGACCTTCGGCGTCGGCACGCTCTACTACATGGCCTTCAACGGGCTGCTGCACGCCTCGGCGCTCGCGCTCGCCTACCGCGCCGGCTACGGCCACGAGCTTCTGACCTTCATGGCCGGCCACGGCGTCATCGAGCTGACCTGCGTCTTCGTCGCGGGCGGGGCCGGCATGCTCTTCGGCACGGCGCTCATCTTCGCGGGCGACCGCCCGCGCTTCGACAACCTGCGTATGCGCGGGCGCGAGGCGGCGCAGCTCATCACGGGCTGCGTCCCGCTGCTCGCCGTCGCCGGCGCAATCGAGGGCTTCGTCTCGCCCGCCCACATCCCGCCGGCCGTCAAGTTCGCCGTCGCGGGGCTGACCGGCCTCGCCCTCTACTCCTACCTGCTGTTCGCGGGCCGCGGCGGGGAGCCGCCGCAGGGTTGAGGGGTTTAGGAGTATAATCGTCCGCGCCGCGGTGTGAGACGCGGCAGGGAGGGTTAACGCCATGTCGTCAGAACACGCCCTCGCGGTCTTCACGCCGGAAGAGTATCTCGCCCTCGAACGGCCGTCCGAGATTCGCCACGAGTTCCTCGACGGCACGGTCTACGCGATGGCCGGCGAGAGCCCCGCGCACAGCGCCATCTGCTTCAACCTCGCCGCCGCCCTCGGCGTACAACTGAGAGGCACTAACTGCCGCGGCTTCTCGCCGAACATGAAAGTCCGCGCGGGCGACGCGGGCCTGTACGCCTACCCCGACCTCGCCGTCGCCTGCGGCGAGGCGTTCTTCCACGACCGGCACGGCGACGTGCTCCTCAACCCGACCGTCATTATCGAAGTCCTTTCGCGCTCGACCCAAACGTACGACCGCGGAGAAAAGTTCGAGCGCTACAAGGCCATCGAGACGCTGCGCGATTACGTGCTCGTCTCGCAAGACCGGCCGCTCGTCGAACACTTCTCGCTCCGGCAGGACGGCACGTGGGCGCGCGCGGAACTGCGCGGCGACGACGCCATCGCGCTCGACTCCATCGCCTGCCGCGTCCCGCTCGCCGAAATCTACGACCGCATCGAGTTCCCCTCGGAGTGAACCCCGCGCTTCACAGCAGCCCGCGCTCCTTCACGCGGATGTAAGTTTCGAGAAGCGAAGGGACGAGCGCCGAGGCGGTCACGTCGAGCGCGAGGCCGCCCTGCGCCTCGACGAGGCGGAGCGCCGCCTCGCGCTGGAGCATGATCTCTTCGGCGACCGACTGCGCGAAGAGTTCGCGCGCGTCGGCGGGCGCGTCGCGGACGGAGGCGCGCAGGTCGCGGTCGGCGATGGTGGTGACGAGCGGGAGGTGGCGCGGGCGCAGGATGCGCAGCGAGGTCAGAAGCTCGCGCGAGCCCTCCTCGTCCACGAGGTCTGTGAGGAGCACGACGAGCGAGCGGCGCTTGCAGTTGGCGGCGACGAACTCGAAGGCGCGCGTGTACGAAGGCTCTATCAGCTCGGGCTCGACGGCGTGCAGGGCTTCGAGCACGCGGTCGAGCTGCTCGCCGCCCTTCGCGGGCGGGACGTAGGCCCTGACGCGCCGGCCGAAGACGAGCAGGCCAGCCTGG
Organism: Pyrinomonadaceae bacterium; assembly: GCA_036389815.1. Classification (GTDB taxonomy): domain Bacteria; phylum Acidobacteriota; class Blastocatellia; order Pyrinomonadales; family Pyrinomonadaceae; genus QHXN01. The sequence goes on from DASVWB010000424.1 coordinate 11,569, forward strand.
TCGCCCGCGCGCCGGGCGGCGCTCATCAGCGCCAGCGCGGCGTGGATGGCCGTGTCGAACTTCGTCTCGCGCTCGATGCGCGCCGTCATCAGGCGCCCCGCGTCGAGCGCGACGAGGATCGTCTGGTCGCGCTCTATCTGGTACTGCCGCGTCGTCAGGCGACCCCGCCGCGCCGTCGCAGACCAGGAGACGTGGCGCAACTCGTCGCCCGGCACGTACTCGCGCAGGGACTCGAAGTCGCGCCCCTCGCCGCGCCACGCCGCGCGGCGCTGCGCCGCGACGAGCGAGCGCGCGCCTAGCGCCTTCAGCTCCGCCTCGCGCGCGCGCCTGACGTTCGGGTAGACCTTGACCGCGGCCGGCTCGCCGGCCCGCGTCTCGCGCCACGCGAGACCGAGCCGCGTGCGCGCGCGCACGGCCACGCGGCCGAACTCGAAGCGCCCGCGCCGCGCCGGCCTCAGCACGTACGCGAAGAGGGCCGACTCCTGCGGCCCCACGTCCAGCGAAGCCTCGCGCGGCGTGACGAGCGTCAGCCCGGGCGGGTACTCGTCCTTCAGCCTCAGACGGAAGGCGCGCGGCGTGTGGTTCTCGACGCGCACGCGCACCTCCGTCTCCGCGCCGATGTGGAAGCGGCCGCCGAACTCGCGCGTGATTTCGAGGCCGGCGGGCGGGCGGCTCGCGCGCGCGTCGAGCGCGGCCGCCGCCAGCACCGCCGCGTCGTAGACGAGCGCCGCCCAGCGCAGCCCCGGCCGCCCCCACGAGAGCGACAGCGGCATGAAGCCGAGCGCGAGCAGCGCGTAGAAGAGTTTTGTGAAGACGAAGCGCATCGCGGTTCCTGGAAGTCTGTCGGACTTTTTCCGGAATCTTTTCTCTTGCCGAGCCCTCGCCGGGGGTGCTAATTGTTGAAGCAGGCCGCCCACGACCTGCTCGCCCTACGGCTCGCCTCCTGCACGGAAGTACCCCCGACCATCCCGGACTCCGACGCGGCGGTCGGCCTTATCGAGAAGGGTCTCGCTCCGGGCGGCCGCTTCGCCCACTCCGCATAACCTCTCTCAGACTCACCGTCTGAGCCCAACCCCCAGGAGAAACGTATGTTCCCTCATCTGCCTGACTTCCCCCGGCCGGGCGCGCGCGCACTGACCCGGCTCGCGCTCGCCCTCGCCTTCGTCCTCGCCCTCCAGTTCAGGGCCGAGGCCGCGGGCACTTTCGTCTCGGCCCCCAACCGCGTGGACATGGCCTACGACTCCGCGCGCGACACACTCTACATCACGAGCGGCCCGAGCGTGCTGCGCTACCACCTCGGCACGAACTCGTTCCTCGCCCCCTTCAACCTCGGCGGCAACCTCGCCGGGCTCGACCTCTCGCCCGACGGCAACACGCTCGTCGTCGCCGACCGCACGCGCGACGCGTCGAACGTCTGGGTGCACGTCGTCGACCTGCGCACGGGCGAGGGGCGCAAGGCCACCTTCCCGCGCGACTTCGGCGAGGGCGGCACCTTCTCGGTCGCCTACGGCAAGGACAACCGCGTGCTCGTCACCTCCACCTACGAGGGCTCGGGCTGGGTGCCGCTGCGCCGGCTCGACCCGGCGACGGGCGCGTGGGCGGCGCTCAACAACCTGCTCGCGGCCGACGGCGGCGAGCTGTCGCAGGACGCCATGCTCGCCGCGAGCGGCGACCGCTCCGTGATCGGGTTCGCCGAGGCCAACATCAGCGACGGCCGCTGGGGCAGCTACAACGTCGCCGGCGGCACGCTGGCCCACCGCACCTGGTACGAGAACGGCACGAGCTGGTTCAACTACGAGATCGGCGTCAACAGGAACGGCACGCAGTACGCCATCCCGACCTACGGCGGCACCTTCGTCTACAACTCCGGCTTCGCCAAGGTCGCCACGCTCGGCCAGTACGCCGGGCCGCAGCCCGTCGGCGTCGTCTACCACCCCGTCGAAGACCTCGTCTACTTCCCCTGGACGACGACGAACGAGGTGCGCGCCTTCAACACGAACACGTTCGCGCAGGTCGCCGCCTACAACTTCGAGGACGTTTTCACCGGCAACGGCAACCGCGCCTTCCAGCAGGGCCGCCTGAAGATGTCGCGCGACGGCTCGCTGCTCTTCTGCACGGTCTCGGGCGGCGTCCGCTTCCAGCGCCTCTACGCGCCGCTGGCCGCCGCGGGCCAGACGGTCTACACCAACGAGGACGAGGCGGCCGTCTTCAACGTCTCGGGCGGCGTCGGCAACGGCGGCGTCGTCTCGTACCGCGTCGAGAAGTACCCCGAGCACGGCACCGTGGGCGTCGCGGGCGCCACCTTCGTCTACACGCCCGCGGAGAACTACAACGGCGCGGACTCTTTCACCTTCAGGGCCCTCTACGGCCCGGCCGAGTCCGCGCCCGCGACCGTCAACGTCAACGTCGCCCCCGTCAACGACACGGCGACCGCGGAAGACCAGACCGTCTCGACCGACGAAGACCAGGCGACGGCCGTCGCGCTCACCTACTCTGACGTGGAGGGCGACGCGGTCGGCTACCGGGTCATCGGCTTCCCCGGCCACGGCACGCTGACGGGCGAGGCCCCGAACTTCGTCTACACGCCCGCGCCCGACTACAGCGGCGCCGATAGCATAGTCTTCAAGGTCTTCGACGGCGGGCGCTACTCGAACGCGGCGACCGTCAACATCAACGTCAACCCGGTCAACGACGCGCCGGCCGCCGCCGGCCAGTCCGTGACGACCGACGAGGACGCGCCCCGCCCCGTCACGCTCTCCGGCTCTGACGTGGAAGGCGGCGCGCTCTCTTACGTCGTCGTCACGCCGCCGTCGCACGGCGCCCTGACGGGGACGGGCGCCGACCTGACCTACACGCCCGCGGCCGACTACAACGGCCCCGACTCTTTCACCTTCAAGGTGAGCGACGGCGCGGCCGAGAGCGGCGAGGCGACCGTGGCCGTCAGCGTCACGCCCGTCAACGACGCGCCTGCGGCCAACCAGCAGGGGCTTCTGGCCACGGAGGACACGCCCGCCCGGCTCACGCTCTCGGGCGTGGACGTTGACGGCGACGCGCTCACGTACGCCGTCGTCGCCCCGCCCGCGCACGGCACCTTGAGCGGCGAGGCCCCGAACCTCGTCTACACGCCGGCCCCGAACTACAGCGGCCCGGACTCCTTCACCTTCAAGGCGAACGACGGCACCGTCGATTCGCCGGCGGCGGCCTTCTCGCTCGTCGTCGGCGCAGTCAACGACGCGCCGGTGGCGAACCCGCAGGAGGTCAAGACGAACGAGGACGCGGGCTGGCAGTTCGTCCTCTCCGGCTCGGACGTTGACGGCGACGCGCTCGGCTTCGTCGTGGTCAAAGCCCCGGCGCACGGCAGCCTGAGCGGCAGCGCGCCGAACCTCGTCTACACGCCCGCGCCCGATTACAACGGGCCCGACGCCTTCAGCTTCAAGGTGAACGACGGCAGGGCGGACTCGGACGCGGCGGTCGTCTCCGTCTTCGTGGCCGCCGTGAACGACGCGCCCGCGGCCAACGGGCAGGCGCTGGCGGCGGCCGAAGACTCTACCGTCGCCGTCACGCTCTCCGCCTCGGACGTTGACGGCGACGCGCTCTCTTACGTCGTCGTCGGCGGGCCGGCTCACGGCACCTTGAGCGGCGCGGCCCCCGACCTCGTCTACAGGCCCGCGCCCGACTACAGCGGCCCGGACAGCTTCAGCTTCGCCGCGACGGACGGGCGGGCGCAGAGCGCGGCGGCGACAGTCACCGTCAACGTCGCCCCGGCCAACGACGCGCCGGTGGCGGTCGGCGACAGCGCCTCGACCGTCAAGAACGTCGCGGTCGGCGTCGCCGTCCTCGCCAACGACCGCGACGTGGACGGCGACGCGCTGACCGTCGTCTCGGTCTCGCAGAGCGCGAACGGCACGGTCGCCGTCGCGCCGGGCGGCAAGAGCGTGACCTACACGCCGCGGAAGACCTTCGTCGGGAACGACACGTTCACCTACGCCGTCAGCGACGGCCGGGGCGGCGTCGCCTCGGCCACGGTCTTCGTCACGGTGCGCAGGTAGCCGTCACACACGACCCGAACTGACCCGGGGGCGCGGGG
>DASVWB010000425.1:0-2580 GCA_036389815.1 Pyrinomonadaceae bacterium
CTAACCCCGAAGTCACTTTACACACTTCCCGAACGGACGCGCGAAAAGGAGCGTTCCCCCGATGAGACACATGAGAGAAAAACTCAGGCGCACGGCCGCGGCACTCGCAATCGTCCTCGCCGCGGCCTCGCTGTGCGCGGCGCAGGACGACGCCTTCAAGAAGCTTGAGGCCGCCGACTTCTCGAAGAAGGCGGTCACGCGCGACCAGCTCAAGCCCCTCGAACTGTGGGACCTGCGGATGCTGCGCGGCGTGGTCTTCGGGCGCCACGGCCGCGTCTTCAAAGACCGCGACATCCAGACCTATTTGAAGGAACAGCCCTGGTACAAGCCCAACCAGAACTTCAGCAACGCGATGCTGAACGACGCGGAGCGCGCCAGCCTCGACCTCATCCGCGAGCTTGAGGCCGAGAAGCACGACCAGGTCGAGCCGGGCGACCTGCGCTGGTGGCAGGCGCGCGAGATGACCGACGAGAAGCTGGGCACGCACTCGGCGGCCGAGTGGCAGGTCCTGCGCGCCGAGGTCGAGGCCGTCCGCGGCAAACGCTTCGAGGACGACCCGTGGCTCCAGAACTACTTCGAGGAGCGCTACTGGTACAAGGCCGACCCGGCCTACGACGCGCGCCAACTCACGGCCGTCGAGCGCAAGAACCTCTCGGCAATCGACGCCGCGCAGCGCAAGCAGCGCCGCGCCGCCGTCTCGCCCGGCGACATGGAGCACTTCGAGAACCGCCTCGTCACCGAGGAGATGCTCAAGGGCCTGAGCCTCCACGAGCTGCGCCTGCTCCGGAACGAAATCTACGCGCGCCACGGCCGCCAGTTCCGCACCGAGTGGCTGGCGCAGTACTTCTGGAGCCAGCCCTGGTACGAGGCGCGCGAGGACACGAAGGAGCCCGAGCTTTCCGAGACGGACAGGAAGAACGTCGAGACCATCGTCGCCTACGAGCGCAGGCTCAAGGACTCCCTGAGCACTTCGCCCGTCACGAACGCGCTGCTCGAAGGCATGTTCCTCGAAGACGCCCGCAAGCTCCGCAACGAGATTTACGCGCGGCACGGCAAGGTCTTCAAGGACCGCTGGCTCCAGGGCTACTTCAAGAGCTTCGACTGGTACAGGCCGAACCCGAAGTACACGGACGCGGCGCTGACCGAGGTCGAGCGCCAGAACGCCGCCGCCATCGCGGCCTACGAGAAGAAGGCGACGAGCGTCCTCGACGCCGTCGAGGGTTGATAAGGCCAAACTTTAGTCCCGCGTGACGGGACACACAAAACGCAAGGATGAAGGATGAAGGATGAAGGATGAAGGAAAGGCGGACCGCCCCGACTTCATCCTTCATCCTTCATCCTTTATCCTTCTAACTTATGCTCTGTCCGAACTGTCATGAGCCGCTGCGCGAGGGGGCGCAGTTCTGCACGCGCTGCGGGGCGCGCACGGCGCAGGCGGCGACGGAGGTCGCCGGGTCGCCCGCCACCGCGGCCGGGGGCGGCGCGGCGTCGTCCGAAGGCGCGCGCGGCGGCGGCGACCCTTTCGAGGGGCGCGTGCTCGACGGCAAGTACGAGATCGTCGCGCCGCTCGGCTCGGGCGGGATGGGCGCGGTCTACCGCGCGCGCCGCGTGCTCATCGGCGACGAGGTCGCCGTCAAGGTCCTCCACTCCAAGTTCGTGGACGACGAGAAGCTGGTCGAGCGCTTCCGGCGCGAGGCGCGCGCCGCCGCGCAGCTCCACCACCCGAACGTCGTCACCATCCACGACTACGGCGAGGCGCGCGGCGCCGGAGGCTTCGCCTACATCGTGATGGAGCTTGTGCGCGGCGAATCCCTGCGCGAGCTGCTGCGGCGCGAGGGGCGTCTGGAGCCGCGGCGCGCGGCCTCCCTGATGCGCGACGTGTGCGCGGGCGTCGGCGCGGCGCACCGGCGCGGCATCGTCCACCGCGACATCAAGCCCGACAACATCATCGTCACGCCCGCCGACGAGGACGACCCCTCCGAGCGCGTCAAGGTCGTGGACTTCGGCATCGCCAAGCTGCGCGACATGACGGCCGAGGGCTCGACGCTCACCGAGGCCGGCATGATGGTCGGCACGCTCTCCTACATGTCGCCCGAGCAGTGCAAGGGCGAGCCGCTCGACGCGCGCGCCGACGTGTACTCGCTGGGCGCGATGCTCCACGAGATGCTCGCCGGCTCGCCGCCCTTCGCCGCGCCGAGCATGACGAGCATCATCCTCAAGCACGTCAACGAGCCGCCCCCGCCGCTGCCGGCGGACGTGGAGGTGCCCGAGGCCCTGCGCGCGGCCGTCCTGCGCGCGCTCGCCAAAGACCCCGACCAGCGCCCGCGCGACGCGACCGAGTTCGCGCGCGAGATACAGGCGGCGCTCCTCTCGCCGGACGCCGAACAGACGACGCTGCGGGCGGCCGCCCCGGCCCCGCCCGACGCCGGCGCGACGCAGACGGCCGAGCCCTTCTTCCCCGCGACCGCGACCCCCGCGCCCGTCACGCCGACGCACGCGGCGCCCGGCGGCACGGGCGCGGCGACCCCTCCGCCCGCGGAAAGCTCGGGCGACGAGGTGACGGTCGTGCGCGACACGGGC
>DASVWB010000426.1:0-13921 GCA_036389815.1 Pyrinomonadaceae bacterium
AGCTATGACGCGCCGCCTTCGGTTTTTCTACTGTCTACTGTCTACTGTCTACTGTCTACTGTCTTTCAATCTTCCAGCGGAAGCCCGTCTGCGGCTCGGCGTTGACCATCCGGGGGAAGTGCTCGGAGAAGTAGCGCCACCAGTGCGGGCGCGCGCCGTCCACGTCAGTGAAGCCGTACTCCTCGGAGAGCCCCCAGGAGCTGTAGAGGCCGCCGGATTTTTCGAGTACGTTCGGGTCCGCGGCCAGGGCGGCGACGGCGCGGCCGACGAAGAAGGGCGTCTCGGAGCCCGCGAGCCCCATGCCGCGCGCCTTCCGACTCTTCTCCGCGACCTCGCGCCAGTTCCCCTCGGTCGCGCCGAAGTGTTCGAGCACCGTCTCGGTGCGCATGAAGCCCGGCGTGACGTAGACGGAGGCGACCCCGTGCGGGCGCAGCTCCTCGGCCCAGGCGTAGGCGAGCCGGGCCACGTTCGTCTTGACGAGGTCGTAGAAGAGGTTGCCGCGGTAGTAGAGCCCTTCGCCGTCGCCGACCCCGACGACGAGCCCGCGCTTCTGTTTGACCATCAGCGGCGCGGCGTGGCGCGTCGTGATGACGTGCGTGTGGACGCCGCGCCGGAGGCCGGCGAGCCCCCTCTCGACCGAGAGCTTCCAGAACGGCTTCCACTCGTGCATCTCGCCCTCCGAGATGTCGTTGACGAGCACGTCCAAGCGCCCCTGCTCCTTCCACACGCGCTCGAAGAGCGCCTCGACCTGTCCCTCTTCCAGGTGGTCGCAGCGCGCCGGGACGCCGACCCCGCCGCGCGCCGAGACCATCTCGGCCGTCTCCTCCAGCGTCTCGGGCCGCCCGGCGAAGGGCGGCTCCGTGTTGGGCCGCTCGCGCGAGTTGCGCCCCGTGCAGTAGACGGTCGCGCCCGCCTCGCCGAGCATGCACGCGATGCCGCGCCCCGCCCCCCGCGTCGCCCCCGCGACCACAGCCACCCTGCCTCCCAGACTCTTCATCCGCGCACCTCCTTCTTTTGGTGACGAGTGACGAGTGATGAGAAGGAGCAGGCGGGCCTTGCCTTCCCTTATCACTCATCACTCATCACTCATCACTCTGATAAGATACGCGGCGGTTCCTGACACCCTGTGTCATATTCGGGCGGGGTGGGAAAACTTTTTGTGGAGGTGGCGGGCGGGGTGCGCGCCGACAGGCTGGTCTCGATCATGCTGCTCCTGCAAATCTACCGGCGGCTGACGGCGGCGGAGCTGGCGCGGCGGCTGGAGGTGTCGGAGCGCACCATACACCGCGACATGGAGGCGCTCTCGACCGCCGGCGTGCCCGTCACGGCGTGGCGCGGGTCGGGCGGCGGCTGGGCGCTCGCCGACGGCTACCGCACGAACCTGACGGGGCTCAACGGCGAGGAGGTGCAGACGCTCTTCGCGGGGCTCCCCGCGCGCCTGCTCGCCGACCTCAACCTCGAACGCGCCTCGGACGCGGCGCACGTCAAGCTGCTCGCCGCACTCCCGCCCGCGTCGCGCGCCGAGGCCGAGTACGCGCGCCAGCGCATACACGTGGACGTGGCCGGCTGGGGCAGCGCCCGCGAGTTGCTGCCGCACCTGCACACGCTACAGGAGGCCGTCTGGCGGGGGCGCAAGGTCTTGCTCGCGTACGGCGAGGGGCACGGCGAGGACTGCGGCCACCCGCCCGAGGGGCGCGTCGCAGACCCGCTGGGGCTGGTGGCGAAGGGGAGCGTGTGGTATCTGGTGGCGCGCGCCGGCGGCGAGGTGCGCAGCTACCGCGTCTCGCGCGTGGCGTCGGCGCGGATGCTCGAAGAGCCGTGCGAGCGCCCAGAGGGGTTCGACCTCGCGGCCTTCTGGGCGGGCGCCGTGGCGCGCTTCAAGACCGAGATGCCGCGCTTCCACGCGACCTTCCGCGCGCACAAGTCCGTGCTCCACCTGCTCCAATACGCGGGGCGCTTCTCGCGGCTGGAGGAGGCGTCGGAGCCGGACGAGTCGGGCTGGGCGACCGTCAGGATGCGCTTCCAGTTCGAGGAGGACGCCTGCGCCGTCGCGCTCGGCTTCGGGACGAAAGTCGAAGTGGTCGAGCCGGCCGCCCTGCGCGAAAAGGTTCGCGGGGCGGCCGAAGAGGTCGCGGACTTTTACAGCAGTAGGCAGTAGGCAGTAGACAGTAGACAGTAGACAGTAGACAGTAGGAAAACCTTTCCCGGCCGGGCGGCCGGCAAGAAAGCATCAGCGCGCGGAGAGCGGAGCGCTGCTGTCTACTGTCTACTGTCTACTGTCTACTGTCTACTGTCTACTCGCTACTTATCATCCAAGAGGGTCGCATGGTTCATCAGTTTCAGGCGGACGGCGCGGGGCTCGCCGTCGAGACGACGGGGCTCGTGCGCCGGTTCGGCGACTTCACGGCCGTTGACGGGCTGGAGCTGCGCGTGGGGCGCGGGCAGTTCTTCGGCTTCCTGGGGCCGAACGGGGCGGGGAAGTCCACGACGATCAAGATGCTGACGGGGCTGCTCGCGCCGTCGGCCGGCGGCGTGCGCGTGCTCGGGCGCGACATGGCGGCCGAGCCTCTGGAGGTGAAGCGGCGCATCGGCGTCGTCCCCGAAGACCTCAACCTGTTCGAGCGGCTGACGGGCGCCGAGATGCTCGCCTTCACGGGGCGCATGTACGGGCTCGGGCGCGACGAGATAGCCGCGCGCTCGCGCGAGCTGCTGGAGCTGATGGAGCTGGACTCGGAGCCGCGCCGCCTGGTCGTCGAGTACTCGCACGGGATGAAGAAGAAGCTCTCGCTCGCCTGCGCGCTCATCCACCGCCCCGAGATACTCTTCCTCGACGAGCCCTTCGAGGGCGTGGACGCCGTCGCCTCGCGCACGCTCAAGGATTTGCTCTCGCGGCTCACGGCGCGCGGGCTGACCGTCTTCCTCACCTCGCACGTCCTCGAAATAGTCGAGCGGCTCTGCACGCACATCGCCATCATCAGCGGCGGCCGCCTCGTCGCCTCCGGCGCGCTCGAAGAGCTGCGGCGCGGCATCAGCGTCGAGGGCCACGGCGCGGGCGCGCCGCTCTCGCTCGAAGACTACTTCATCAGCGTCGTCGGCGGCACGCGCGAGGCCGGCGCCGGCGCGCTCGGCTGGCTGGGCTAGCCCCCGGCGACCGGCCCCCGGCCGCCGGACTTTGAAGCGGAAGAGCCCGCCACCTTTTCGGGGTGGCGGGCTCTTCTCGGTCAGTCCCGGCCCGGGCGGCCGGGGAGGTTTACTGGTTGAGCGCTTCGACGATCAGGAAGAAGCGGAACTTGCCCGGCTGCTGCACGCCGAACTCCAACTGCACGTTGACGGACTGCCCGACGGGCAGCGGCGCCCCCAGCGTCACCGAGAACGTCGAGTTGTAGCCGCCGCCGATGGGCTGCGCGGGCGGCTGTTCGAGCGTCGTCCTGAACACGTCCACCGAGCACGGCTTCGGCTGCGGCGGCGTCGGCTTGCCCGACTGGTTACACGTGTCCGTGTCGTTGACCTGGCTGACCGTGACCACCGCCTGCGCGGAGGTCAGCGCGCGCAGGTCGGCGTTGCCGGGCTGCTGCGGCGCGGTCGTCAGCTCGACGACGCGGATGCGCAGCCGGCTCAGGGGGGCGGTCGTGTTGTTCTGGATGCGGCGCCGGAACGTGAGCGTCCCGTACTGCGAGAAGTTCGCGCTGCCGGCCGACAGGTCGCGCGAGCGGTTGATGGAAGCCGAGTTCGCGACCGACTGGTCTATCGGCACGATCAGGACTCCCTTGTTGTCGAACCGTGTCGGGCTGCCGGTGTTCTCCGGGCCGGGTGCGCCGAGGCGCTCGACCCCGCCGACGGCCGACGCGTCCGTGCTCGCCACGAGGAAGTCGGCCGAGTTGTCGTTCGTGTCCTTCGGGTCGCCGTCCACCTGACAGCCGGCGCCCTGGACGTAGTCGCAGTTCTTGCGGAAGTAGGAGTGCTCTATCTGCGAGCCGGCGGCCGGCGGCAGCGTCGTGCCCTCCATGAGCAGGGCGCAGAGCCCCGCGTCGTTCGCCCCGAAGCCGACGGCGTCGAGCCGGTTGTCCGTCGAGATGAGGCTCACGTCCGTCGTCGAGAAGAGCGCCACGTTGGCGTCGTCCTCCAGGTCGAACGCGAGCGGCGAGTCGCCGGCCGCCGCGCCCGTCCCGCCGTAGTCGGCGAGGCCGTAGCCGTTGCCGACGAACAGGTAGTGGCCGCGCGCCGGGATGTTGACGGGGTTGCCGCCCCCGACGACGCCGACGAGCACGGGCGCGACGTTGCAGGTCGCCCCCATCTTGAAGAGGCCGATGCTGTTGGCGGCGACGGCGCGCGGGCTGTCGCTGTTGTTGTACAGCTCGACGAACTCGTTGCGCGCGGCCGTCTTCGACCCGCCCGCGCCGTCGGGGTCGGGGCCCGACGTGCGCAGTTCGCTGATGATGAGCGTGCCGGGCGTCGTGCCCTGCGTGATGGTGCCGACGGCCGAGCCGTCGATGAGCGTCCCCGCGCCCGGCGCCGAGAGGTTCAGGAGGAACGTCTCGTCCGTCTCGGGGCTGGCTGCGTCGGAGCAGACGTTGACCGTGATGGTCTTGAGCACGTCGCCCACGGCGAAGTTCAGCAGCGTCGGCGCGACGCTCTCGTAGTCGACGCCCGGGTCGCCGCAGGTGCCGCCCACGGCGTGGCCTGCGCCCGCCGCCTGGTCGGCCGTCTGGTAGGTCAGCGAGAAGGCCGAGGCCGCCGGCGCCGAGAGCGACACCGTGAAGAGCATCGGCGTCTTGTTCGAGGCAGGCTCCGAAGCCTTCGCGTCGTTGACGCGGATGCTCAGGACGTTGACCTGCGTCACGGTCGGGTCGGTCTCGCCGTTGTTGGCGCCGACCTTGGTGTCGTCGGTCAGGGCGGAGATGCCGCCGGCGGCCGTCACCGTGCCCTGGTTCGTGACCGTGGGCGACCCGCCCGAGAACGGGTTGTTGACGGTCGCGCGGAAGGTGATGGTGACCGAATCGCCGGCGGGCAGCGTCCCGATGTTGACGACGACGCTGTTGGCCGCCGCGACCTTCGGCCCGCCGGACTCGGCCGTGAGCCTCGCCGGGGCGGGTGCCGCCGCCGCGGCGCCGAGCGGCGCCGACGTGTCGGACTCGGAGTAGCGCATGACCTTGCCGCCCTGGCGCTTGGCCGCGTTCGGCTTGGGCGCCGCCGTCCCGGAGCCGGCCGGCTTCGCGGGCGCCGCGGGCGCGGCCTCGGCCGGAGCCGGTGCCGCCTGCTGCTGCTGCGGCGGCGCGTCCGCCTGCGCGGGCGCGGCCTTGTCCTTACCGGCCTCCTTCTCCTTGTCGGCCTCGTCCTCCTTCGCGGGCTCCTCGGCCTGCTTGTTGAGGATGACGAGCGCCGGCGCGACGTACTTCCTGAAGGTCGGCGCCGCCTCCTCCGTCTGTTCGACGACGGGGACGGGCGCGTCGGCGGCCGCGGCGCTGGGCGTGCTGTTCACGCCGGCCTTGAGCGACTGCGCCGAGGTGCCGCCGGTCGCCGCGTTCGACGCGCTGGGGTCGAAGGTCGCGGGCGAGTTGTTCGGCTGGACGCAGGCCGCGCCGCCGACGTAGCCGCCGCCGCCCGAAGGCGTGGCGACGGCCACGGTCGAAGACGCGCCGTTGACGTTCCGGCCCTTGATGTAGGTTTCCACCGCTGCGGTGTCGGTGGTCGAGCCGCCGTAGCCGGGCAGCCTCATGGTCGTGGCCTGCCGCTGGCGTACGAGGTAGTCGTTGCCGTTGAGGGTGCCCGGCGTCACGATGCTGAGGTCGTCGCTGGAGTTGGGCGCGTTGTTGTTCTGGATGTTAACGCACATGAAGGTCGTGTCGGGGGACGGCGAGGCGTTCGTCCCCAGGTTGGCGTGGATGCCGTTCTGCGTGCTGCCGGCATCGTTGGCGGTCGAGACGGTGTTGTTCGTCACCGTGGCGTTGATGTCGCCGACGGTGCCGGTCGTGCCGCCCGCGGAGATGTTACCCGCCTGGACTAACACGCCGTTGCCCCCGTACTCGAATATCTGGTTGCTGTCGATGAGGACGGTCTGCGCGGCGCGCCCCACCGTCCTGATCTCGACGGCGGACGCGTCGACTGAGGCGGACCCGGCGACGCCTGAGACGCCGAAGGTGTTGTTCCTGATCTTGCCGGTGGACGTGCCGTGGCCGTTCTGGAATTCGACGAGCAGCGCGTCGCCGACCGCCCCGCGGAAGGTGTTGGCCTCGCCGGCGCCGGGGCCGCCGATGTCGTAGGTCAGCGTCGGCGCGGCCGCGGGGGCGCCGCCGCCCGAGAGCGTGACGCCGCCGCCGCCCTGGCCGATGAACGGGTGCGTGTTGTTGACGGTGTTGCCCTTGAAGACGAAGTCGCCCGTGGCCGTGTCGGTCAGGTCGAGCTGGATCATGTCGCCGCGCGCCGAGGTGAAGGTGGAACTCTGGATGGTCGTCTTGACCGTGGAGGTGTTGCGCGCCTGGAGGAAGAGCGAGTTGTCGCCGTTGGTGTTGCCCGAGTCCATCGGCCCGAACGTGACCGAGGTGAAGTTAAGGCGGTTGAGCGTGCCGGCGGTGTTGATGAGGTGGAAGTTGTCCTCGATGCCGCCCTGGATGACCGAGTTGGTGACGTTGGCCGTGGTGTTGACGCCGTCGGCCGTCAGGTTGTCGAAGCGGACGGATGCCTCGTCCACGTCCGGGTTGCTGCCGTTGATGCCCATGACGACGCTGTTGGCCAGCGTGAAGCCGCTGACGGAGGTGCCGACGATGGCGAAGTTGCTGAAGTCGTGCAGGTTCATCCGGGTGAAGGAGGGGTTCCTCGTGCTGCGCAGGAAGATGCCGACCCCGTTCGTGCCGCTGAAGTTCGCCGTGCCGTCGCCGTTGATGCCGCCGACGGCGGCGATGATGTCGGCGCCGGTCTTGTGCTGGATGGTGCCGCCCGAGCAGCCGCCCTGGTTGATGGCCGTGCAGGTGCCGCCGGTGCCGGTGACGGTCAGGCCGGCGGTGTTGCCCGTGTTGTCGAGGATGATGCCGGCCGGGGTGCTGTTCGAGCCGGAGCCCGCGTTGATGTGCTCGAAGGTGAGGCCGTTGGGGCCGATGGTCGTGCCGACGACGTTGAGCGCGGTGCCGTCCGTCGAGTCTATGACGTTGACCGTGCCGGTGACGTTGACGGTGCCGCCGCCGGTGGCGCTGAAGCCGGTGCCGGTGGTGGTGTCGATGTTGAGGCCGCCGCCGCCGAAGTTGATGGTGGCGCCGGTGTTGGTGGCGAGCGTGACGGCCGGGTTCGCCCCCGTGTTGAGCGTCTTGGTCGTGTTGTTGAAGTTGACGGTGCCGCCGCCGCAGTTCTGCACGCGGAGGCCGGTGGAGGTCGAGGTCGAGCTGAGCGTGCCGGTCTGGAAGGTGACGGTGTTGGCGTCGTGGTTGTCTATGTCCACGGCCAGGCCGGAGTTGTTCTTGGTGATAGAGCCGCTGTAGGTGACGGCGGCGTTGCTGCCGTTGAGGTTGAAGGCCGTCCCCGAGGGGCTGGCGGTGTTGCCGATGGCGACGCCCGTGCCGAAGGTGAAGTTGCCGTTCGAGCCGTTGAGGATGTCGATGCCGGCGTCGCCGCCGTTGAGGGTCGTCGTGCCGCCGAAGGTGTAGCCGCCGTCGGCGTTGTCGAACTGGTGGCGGGTGCCGCCGCCCGCGCTGAGCGTGCCGACGTCGAAGGTGATGATGCCGGTGCCGGCGCCGGCCGCGGCGTGGCCGCCCACGATGCTGACGAGCGGCTGGTTGGCGGTGGACTGCGAGATGTTGCCCTTGTAGTTGACGTTGATGCTGCCGCCCGTGACGCTGAAGGCGGCGAGGTTGCCGCCCGTGACCGAGCCGCCGTTGACGTTGAGCGTGCCGGCCGAGCCGGAGAGCGCGACGGCGCTGGCGATGGTGCCGGACGAGATGGTGGCCGAGACGCCGTCGAGCGTCATGTTGAGGTTGGCCGAAGAGGTGGTGATGGCCGCGGCGTTCGTCGTCGAGATGGCGCCGCTCGAAGAGGTGACGGCGCTCCCGCCCGCGTTGAAGGCGGTCGCGCCGGAGGCGGGCTGGATGTCGAGGTCGGCGAAGGCGATGGTGGAGCCGTTCGAGGAGAGGCTCACGCCGGTGCCGGCGGTGCCCGTGACGCTCGTGTTGCCGAAGCTGATGGCGGCGCCGGAGGACGTGACGCTGATGCCGGCGCCGGCGGAGTTCTGGACGTTGGTGGCGACGCCGGCGCCGTTGTTGACGGTGAGCGTGCCGCTGGTGTTCGTGATGCTGACGCCCGTCCCGCCGCCGCCGCTGCCGGTCGAGGTGAGCGTCGAGAGCGTCACGTTGAGGTTCGCGCTGCTGGCGCTGAGCGCGGGCGCCTGCTGCCCGAGGCCGCTCGCCGCGCTGAGCGAGCCCGAGTCAACCTTGAAGAGGCCGCTGCCGGCGACGACCGCGCCGGGGCCGTTCGAGGCCGTGACGGCGAGCTTCGAGAAGGAGAGCGTGCCGCCGCCGCTGTTGAAGTTGACGGCCGCGCCGCCGGGCGAGCCCTTGGTGACGGTCGCGCCGTTGGCGGAGGTGAAGCTGACGGTCGTGCCCGCGGCGACGCCCTGCACGTCGAGCGAGTTGCCGCCCGTGGCCGAGCCGATGGTGGCGTCGCCCGTGACGGTCGTGTTGCCGCCGCCCGTCTGCGTGACGGTCGCCCCGTCCGGGTCGAAGTGGTGGAAGCCGAAGGCGGAGGCGCCCGAGACGGTGAGCGTGCCGAAGGTGCGCGTGCCGCCGTTGTTGTTCGAGAGCGAGACGGCGTCGGTGCCGCCCGAGACGGTGGTGTCGCCGAAGTTGATGTTGGCGTCCGAGCCCGTGACCTTGATGCCCTCGGCGGTCGAGCCGGAGACGCTGGTCGAGCCGAAGGCGACGGTGCCGTGGACGGTCGTCAGGTTGACGCCCGCGGTCGTCGGCCCGGTGCTCGTCGTCGCCACGCTGCTGAAGGCGGAGGTGGCGGCGAAGGTGCCGTTCGTCAGGTCGAGCGCGGCGCCGGGGCCGGAGAGCGCCACGTCGGGCGCCGCGGTCTTGCCGACGGTGAGCGTGAGGAAGCCGCTGCCCGCGATCTTCTTGCCGCCGGTCGTGTCGCCGACGTTGAAGCCGCGCAGGACGTTGCCCTGCGCGACGGGGACGGCCGTCGCCGCGCTCGCCGTGATGGTGGGCGGGGTGAGGGCGTTGTCCTCCGCCTTCGTCTTCGGCATCAGCGCCGCGGCGTAGGCGGCGGGCGAGACGCCGGCGACGGTCGCCAGCGTGTCGGTCGCGCCCTGGCCGATGAGCTTCTGGTTGTTCAGCAGCGCGTTGCCGCCCGTGTAGTTGCCCGAGAAGAGGAAGATGGAGTCGCCGGGCTCGTCGAGCGTGTTGTTGGAGAAGCAGGTCTTGCCGGCGGGGGACGGGCCGGGCACGTCCGTGCCCGTGTAGCAGTTGTAGGGGGCGTCCAGCGTGCCGTTGCCGCCCGGGTCGGCGTCGGCTTTGACGAACCAGATGGTGCCGCCGATGGTCAGCGTGGCGGTCGCCGTGTCGGTCTTGCCATCACCGTCGGTGACGGTGTACTGGAAGCTGTCCGAGTTGTTGCCGGCGGTGGGGTAGCCCGGGGGCGGGGTGTACTTGAAACTGCCGTCCACCGCGCTCGACGTGACGCGCCCGCCCTTGGCGGTCGTGAAGTCGAAGGGCGACGACGTGTCGGTGCCGATGGCCGCGACGGTCAGCCCAGTACTCAGGCAGACGGCGCCGTTGTCCGGGTCGCAGTCGTTGGCGAGCAGCCCCGTCGTGGCGTCCGGCGTGATGCCGACGTTGCCGATGACGCTGTAGGGGTCGGGGTTGGCGATGGGCTGCGACTTGACGCCGAAGACGGTGTCGAGCGTCAGGTTCGGGTCGGTGATGTTGTCCGTGAACGTGACGTTGGTGGCCGTCGGCCCGTTGTTGGTGATGGTGACCGTGTACTCGATCTGCTGCCCGGGGTCGGCCTTGGTATCGCCGTTGACCTCGTTGAGTAGCGTGTCCACCTTCGTGGCCGTCAGGCCGGGCAGCGCGAACGCGAGCGGCCGGGGCGCGGCCGCGGCGGCGGCTGGCGCGGGGGCGGCCGGCGCTTCGGCCCTCGACTCCGGCGCCGGGGCGGCCGCTTCTCGCGCGGGGGCGCGGAGCGCGGCGGGGCGCGGCGCGGCGGCCAGCGCCGCCGGCATCAGTTGCCCTGCGAGCATGACGTAGGCGATGAAGGAGGCGACGAGGGCTCGGGTGTTACGGCGGCGGAGCGAGAACGGGTAATTCATTAAATCTCCTTGGGGTGCGTTCGGCCGCGGCAGACGCGGGCAACATTCCTGTTCGTGAGGTCGCGAGAGGCTTGAGTCTCGCTGTGTCACGGGGGTTCGGGCGGCGCGCGCGGGAGTCGGCCCCCGCGCGCGCCGGGTCAGTCGCCTACGAGCGAGGCGGGAAGACGCCCTGGAGGGCGATGCAGAAGTTGAGCGTCAGGTACGGCTGCATGTTGTTATGCGGCAGGCTGCCGCCCGCGGGCGGGGCGGCCTGGAAGGCCATCTGCGAGAGCGCCGGCGCCGGGTTGGCCTGCACGTAGAGCTTGCCGCCCCCCGACTCGGCGAGGCTGGTTGTCTGGCTCGGGATGGTTATGTCGCCCGTAAAGTCGTTGGCCTTCAGCGTGTGCGTGTGCAGGGGCATCTCGCTGACGAGCAGCGTGATGCTCTCGGCCCCACCCATCTGGCCGAGGTCGCGCAGGGAGAGCCCGTCCCCCTGGCCCGGGTGCATGGCCGCGCGGCCCTGCAGGTCGGGGAGCGCGAAGGTGGACTTGCCGTCGCCGCCGTAGACGGTGCCGAGCAGCGAGAAGAGCGCCGTGTTCTGGGAGAGCGGCAATAGCTGGCCGTCGCAGAACGCCCAGCCTTTGGGCGCGAAGTTGAAGGGAAAGATGCGGATTTCCGCCACGAAGGGATCGGCCATCGGTTGTCTCCTTTAAGTCGGGCTGGGGAAAAGCCCGAAGAGCGAGATGATGTAATTGATGCAGAGAAACGGCTGCGTGTTCTCGTGCGGCTGACTCCCGCCGGCGGGGGTGACGGAGTTGGCGGCCAGCGCCACGGTGGCCGCGTCGTCGATGTACGGCTGCACCGAAGAGATGCTGCCGGCGAGGACGTTCCCGCCGGGGTTGATCGCCGTGCCGTTGGAGGTGCTGGCCGTGAACGGGTGCGTGTGGCTGGGGATCTGCTGCACGGTCAGCGTCTCCTCCTCTGTGCCGGCCCTCTGCGCCAGGGGGTACGTGACGCCGTCCGGCCCCGTGCCCATGTGGATGGGGATGCGGCTCTGGAGGTTCGGCAGGTTGAAGTTAGTCTGGCCGTCGCCCCCGTAGGTCGTGCCGATGAGCTGGAAGAGCGTCTCGTTCTCGGAGATGGGGAGCTGTTGCCCGCTGCAGAACGCCCAGCCGGCGGGGGCGAAGGTGCCAGCGAACATCCTTATTTCACCGATGTATGGTTGTGCCATTGTCTCGCCTCCTCCTAGTTCTGGCTGGGGAAGATGCCCTGTAGCGCGATGCAGAAGTTCAGCACGAGGTACGGCATCATGTTGTTGTGTGGCTGGCTGCCGCCGACGCTCGACATCGAGGTCGGGCTCATCGTCGTGAGGTTCGCGGCTGAGCTGTAGAGGTTGTTGGCCGGGCCGAGGTAGTTGCCCGCGGGCTGGGCGGCCCGGTTCTGGTCTACGTTGGTGACCTGGACGGTGTGGATGTGCTGCGGCAACTGCTGGATGGTCACGGTGACGGCGGACGAGCCGGCCCTCTCGCCGAGCGTGTGGCCGCTGCCCTCGTGGATGGGGGCTCTGCCGCGCAGGTCGGGCAGCGAGAAGTTCGTCTGCCCGTTGCCACCGTAGGTGGTGCCGAGCAGGGAGAAGAGGGCTTGGTTCTGGTTGATGGGCAGGAGCTGCCCGTTGCAGAACGCCCAGCCCTTCGGGGGGAAGTCGAAACTCATTATCCGGATTTCACTCAGGAATGGCTCAGCCATTTTTCACTCCTTGCGGTTTGGGCTTAAAGAGCGGGTTGGCGGCCCGGCTGATGACGGGGCAAGGTTCGCGCCGGTCGAACCGGACTGGACTCCGCACGACAGGCGGAGCGGTCGAAGATTGTCTACCTCAGCTTGTTCTGGGAAATGCCTGTCCAGGGAGCGTGTGCTTAACGGGGACTGGGAAAGCCTTCGTCCGTAACGCGAAGCGGAGAAGATTGTAACCGCAGGGGGACGGTTTTTCAAGGAGGGAATGAGCGGAAAGTACGTTTCTCAGCGTCGGAAGAAGTTTAGGGTTGAAAGACTGCGTTCAAGCAACTACACTGTGCGGCGCACCAGCCCCGGGAAGGGGGGGCCGCCCCCCGTCAGCAGTCCGGAAGGAACCCAGTCCCCAGCAGAGGAGAAAAATTCATCCCCATGAGTGTGTCCAGAAGAAGATTCTTAAGGTCGGGGGCCGTCTGCGCCCTCGCCACCGGCGTGCTTTTAAAATCCCCCCTCGAAGCGCTCGCCCACGTCGGCGCGGGCCGAGCCCCCGGCTTTGATTTCACCCGGGCGGCCTTCGAGCCCCACCTGAACACCGTCTTCGTGGCCCCCGGGGCCGGCGGCGGGAAGGTGCGGCTGCAACTCGTCGGGATAAACGGCTACGAGCCGTGCACCAGGACGAGGCTCACCACGAGCCCCCACGGCCGGACGGAGACGTTCTCGCTCCGCTTCCGCGCCGAGGCTCCGCTCCGCCAGTCAACCCACACCCACAGCATCAAACACGGCGCCCTCGGCAGGTTCGACCTCTTCATGACCGGGTCTGAGGAGGGCGGCGCTCCGTTCTACGAGGCGGTCATCAACCGCGTCGCTTCCTAAACCCCTCTCCGGTTCAAACGGCCTCAGGGCGCGCGCGGGCGCGCGCCGTGTGGCGGCGCCGGCCGCCCGGGCGGGAGTGCGCCCGGGCGGCCGCGCGCTAAAATTTCGCTGACGTTAAGGAGACCCGCGTCCGATGGAGACTGAGTCGAGGCAACTCGGGTTGACGGCGGGCGGGCGGCCGGTCGCGCTGCGCACGGTCACGCCCGACGACGAGGAGTTCCTGCTCGGCATCTACGCGAGCACGCGCGAGCGGGAGCTGGCGCAGGTGCCCTGGGGCGAGGGCGAGAAGGAGCGGTTCGTCCGCTGGCAGTTCGACCTCCAGCGGCGCGAGTACGCCGCCCGCTTCCCCGACGCCGAGTACGACGTCGTCCTCGTCGGCGGCCGCGCGGCGGGGCGCGTCTGGGTGGGCGCAGACCCGGGGCAGATACGCCTGCTCGACATCGCCGTCCTGCCGGAGTTCCAGAACCAGGGCGTCGGGACGCTGCTGCTGCGCGCGCTCATCGAACGCGCGCGCCGCGAGGGCAAGCCCCTGCGCCACATGGTCTTCACCCTCAACGACGAAGCGCACCGCTTCTACGAGCGCCTCGGCTTCGTCGTCATCGAAGACTTCGGCGCCTACAAGCACATGGAGTGGCGCGGCGAGTGATGAGTGTTGAATGATGAATGATGAATGAGAGGCACGCCGTCTCCCATCCATCACCCATCACTCATCACTCATCACTTTCCTTGAAGTAGTTGAAGACGATCTCGTAGAGGAAGCCGCGGCCGTCGCGGTTGAGGGGCACGACGAAGAGTTCGAGTTCGCCCATCCGGTCGTGTTCGAGCGTGTAGGTGTTCTGCGGGATGTAGATGTCCTCGGGGCCGCGCAGGTAGAGCGAGAAGCGCACCATGCCCTGGTGCTCGTGCGGGCCCGCCTTGTAGCTCTTGACCTCGACCAGCTCCAGCTCTACGGGCCGCGGCGCCTCGGCGCGCACGCGGAACTTCGTGTTCAGGTTCTCTGCGAAGGACTCTTCCGTCAGTTTGGCGGGCATCGTCTGCTTTTCTCCG
>DASVWB010000427.1:0-39124 GCA_036389815.1 Pyrinomonadaceae bacterium
CGGCTATCAGCCGGGCGCGCCGCCTTCTCTTTCCTACTGTCTACTGTCTACTGTCTACTGTCTACTTCCCAAGTTCCGCGTCGTCGAGCAGCTCGGGCCAGAGGGCGCGGCTGTACTCAAGCTCGCGGTCGAGGCGGGCGCGCGTCTCGTCAAGCTCGCCACGCAGCTCGCGGTTCGAGCGTTCCAGCTCGGCGATGTACTTCTTCTGCTGGCGCGTGCGCGCCTCCAGGAACATCACGTAAAAGTAGAGGACGGCGGCGACGGCGGCCAGTGTCAGCGCGAGAACGAGGGCGGCGTAAAACTCCACGGCATTTCTTCCCTGCTTGTTGGATTTAACCCATTACTACTCCCTCCCGCCCGTTTACGCAAGTCCCCGGCCGGCGCGCGCCCCGGCCGGGTTTGTTTTTCCCGCGCCCGCGTTATAATCCCCCGGCGGACGCGGCGCTTCCGGCCGCGCAGTCCCGCGAGCTTTCATCCTTCAAATAACCCGACGGGAATCAAACGATGCGAAAACTTTTCCCCCCGCCCGCCGTGCTGCGCCTGTGCGCCGCGTGCGCGCTGCTGCTCGCGCCCGCGGCGGCCTTACTGCGCGCGCACGCGCGGCAGCAGGCGGCGCCGGCCGCCCAGGTAGACCGCGCGCGGCTCGAAGTCATCGAAGACCTCTCCGAGTCTCTGGCCAACGACCTGCTCGAACTCTCCGTCGCCACGCGCGACGGCGACCTCGCGCGCACGGCCGAGTTCTTCCCCGCGCGGCTGCGCGCCAGCGCCTTTCCCTCGCGCCCGACCGCGGCGAAGCCCACGGTCAAGTGGATAGCCGCGCACGGCTGGGAGGCCGAGACGACGAACGCGCCCGCCGCAATCGTGAACGCGGGCGCGACGCCGACGCCGCCCGCACAGATCACCCGCGAGGAGTTCATGCGCGGCTGGTCGGCCTTCCTCTCGCACTTCTCCGAGGTCGAGGACGCGCGCTTCAAGGTGAAGGAGGCCAACTTCGACGAGCGCGCCGACTCGGTCGCCGGCGCGAAGGTGCCGACGGCCGTCGTCGGCGCGGCCGGCAAGGCGCGCGTCGCCTTCTACGTCATCGGCCGCGACCCCGAAGGCAAGCGCGAGTGGGCGCGCGGCACGGCGCTCGTCGAGGTGCGCTACGACCGTACGAAGCGCTGGCAGTTCGACTCGTTCACGCTCGCCTCCTTCGACTCGATGGTGGCCGCCTCCGACCTCTTCTCCGAGGTCGCCGCGCCGGCGGGGCTCGCGGCCGAGCTGCCCGCGTTCGGCGCCGCGGGCAGCGGCGGCTTCATGTGGCACGGCGCGGCCGCCGCGGACTTCGACGGAGACGGCTGGCAAGACCTCTTCGTCACCGCGCCCGCGCGCAACTTCCTCTACCTGAACGACCGCGCCGGCCACTTCCGCGACGCCTCCGACGCGGCCGGCGTCCGCGCGCTCGCGACGGGCGTCGCCCCGCTCGCCTTCGACTACGACAACGACGGCGACACCGACCTCTTCATCTCGAACGTCGGCGCGCAGGTCTTGCTGGAAAACCGTCTGAAGCAGGACGGCCGCCTCCAGTTCGAGGACGTGTCTCTGGAGTCGGGCGTCGGCGGCGCTCAGGCCGTCGGCTTCTCGGCCGTCGCGGGCGACGTGAACGGCGACGGGCTTCAGGACGTTTACGTCACCTCGTACAACCGCTACGGGCAGGTGACGCCCGACTCGTGGTTTCGCGCGACGAACGGGACGCCCAACCTGCTCTTCGTCAACCGGGGCGGCGGGCAGTTCCGCGAGGAGGCGAAGAGGTGGGGCGTGGACGACTCGCGCTGGTCTTACGCCGCGGCGTTCGCCGACGTTGACGGCGACGGCCGGCAGGACCTGTACGTCGCCAACGACTTCGGCGAGAAGGCGATGTACGTCAACCGCGGCGACCACTTCGTCGACGAGGCGAGGGAGCGCGGCGTGCTCGACCCGGGCAACGGCATGGGCGTGAGCTTCGGCGACTACAACAACGACGGCCTGCTCGACGCCTACGCGTCGAACATGAGTTCGACCGCGGGCAACCGGATACTGGCGCGCCTCTTCCCGAACCAGGGGCCGAAGGAGAACGTGCTCAAGAAGCTGGCCGCGGGCAACAACCTCTTCGAGAACGCGGGCGGCGGGCGCTTCCGCGACGTGACCTCGGAGGTCGGCGGCTTCGGCGGCGGCTGGGCGTGGGGCGGCGGCTTCATCGACTTCGACAACGACGGGTGGGAGGACGTTTACACGCCGAACGGGTTCATCTCGGGCAAGTCGATGAAAGACACTTGAAGCCACTTCTGGCGTCAGGTCGTGACGCAACAGAATGACGGCAGGCAGGAGAAGGGCGCGCTGCGCGCCGACCAGAATCAACTGATGTTCGGCGAGGGCTTCTCCTTCTCCGGCTACGAGCGCGACCCGCTCTACCTGAACACGGGCGCGAAGAAGTTCGTGGACGTGTCGGGCGTCTCCGGCATCGACTCCATCACCGACGGGCGCGCGGGCGTCTTCGCCGACTTCGACAACGACGGCGACCTCGACGTGTTCGTCACGACGATTCAGGGGCAGTCGCACCTGCTCTTCCGCAACAACGTCGGGCAGGACAACAACTGGCTGCGCGTCTCTCTCGAAGGCGGGAAGGCTTCGGGGCGCGACGCCTTCGGCGCGGTCGTGCGCGTGAAGACCTCCGCGGGGACGCTCACCAAGATCAAGTCGGGCGGCTCGGGCTTCATCTCGGAGCACGACCCGCGCCTGCTCTTCGGGCTGGGGCGCGACGCCGCGGCGCAGTCGGTCGAGGTCACGTGGCCCGCGGGCAAGGTCGAGAGGTTCGAGGGCGAGTTCAGGGCGGGCTCAAGCGTTGTGCTGCGCGAGGGCGCGGGGCGCGCCGAAGGCGTGGCGCTCGGGCGCGCGCGGCTGCCCGACCCGCTGACGCGCGCCGAGGCGTTCGCGCGCGGGCTGAAGGTCGCGGTCGGCCATCCCCTGCCGGAGCTGGCCGTGAAGTCGCTCGCCGGCTCGCAGTCGTCTCTGCGCTCGCTGCTGCGGCCGGGCCGCCGCCTGCTCGTCAACGTGTGGGCGACGTGGTGCGGGCCGTGCCGCGCGGAGATGCCGGAGCTTGAGCGGATGCGCGCGCGGCTCGCGGCGAAGGGCGTAGACCTCGTAGGGCTGAACGTGGACACGGAGGCGGGCGCCGACGTGCGCGGCTTCCTGAAGGACAACCGCGTCGGCTACCCCGTGTACTTCGGCGGCGTGCCGGCCGTCGAGCTGCTCTACGCGACCGACGAACTCTCTGTGCCGATGTCGCTCGTCATAGACGAGCGCGGCGTCGTCACGGAGGTCATCCCCGGCTGGTCGCCCGCCACGCGCAGGCGCTTCGCGGCGCTGGCCGGCGCCGAGTAGGGGAGCAGTTGATTAACGCCGCGACGCCGAACCGTGAGGCCGAGGCTTTACAGTTCGGCGCCGCGGCGTTAATAGTTAGCGCTGCCCCGACATCGGCTTCACCGGAATTTTGACCTGACTCAGACGACAGGAGGGAACCTCATGCCATCGGGAAGAAGGGGATTGACGATTCGCGTCGCCGCGCGGCCGTTTCTGGCGGCGCTGCTGCTGCTCGCCTTGTCGGCGGCTGCCTCCGCGCAGACGGCGTGGACGCTCGCGTGGAGCGACGAGTTCAACGGGCCGGCCGGGTCGGCCGTGGACGGGACGAAGTGGGTCTTCGAGGTCGGCAACGGCTCGAACGGGTGGGGCAACCACGAGCTTGAGTACTACACCAACACGACGAAGAACGCCGCGATGGACGGGGCCGGCAACCTCGTCATCACCGCCCACAGGGAGACGCTCGGGAACAAGTTCCGCTGCTGGAACGGCGTCTGCCAGTACACTTCGGCGCGGCTCAAGACGCAGGCCAAGTTCGAGCAGGCGTACGGCCGCTTCGAGGCGCGCCTGCGCATACCCTACGGGCAGGGCATCTGGCCCGCCTTCTGGATGCTCGGCAACAACATCTCTCGCGCGGGCTGGCCCGCCTGCGGCGAGATAGACATCATGGAGAACATCGGCCGCGAGCCCTCGATAGTCCACGGCACGATTCACGGCCCCGGCTACTCGGGCGCCGCCGGCATCGGCGCGCCCTACGCGCTCACGTCGGGCGCGTTCAGCGATAACTTCCACGTCTACGCCGTCGAGTGGGAGCCGAACCAGATACGCTGGTACGTGGACGGCAATCTCTACCAGACGCGCACGCCGGCCGACCTGCCGCCGGGCTCCGCGTGGGTCTTCGACCACCCCTTCTTCATGCTCCTGAACGTCGCGGTCGGCGGCTACTGGCCGGGCGACCCCGACTCGACCACCGTCTTCCCGCAGAAGATGTACGTGGATTACGTGCGCGTCTACAAGTAGCGGGAGAAGTCCCCGGCGCGGACAAGACTTGCCCCTTCCACCTCATGCGGTTCTCCGCCCTTTACCTCGAAAGGAGACGTGTATGCTTAGGAAGCTGGTTCTACTGCTCACGCTCGTGGCCGCGCTGCCCGCCGCGGCGGGCGCAACCCCCGTCTCGGTCTACGGCGCGTGGCTGTGCGGCAACGACGCCTGCACCTGGGCGAGCGCGCGCGACATGGCCGACTTCGACGCGAAGAACCACTGGCTCGTAGACCGCGGCGACGGCCGGCCGTCGGTCAACCTCGTCGTGCTGAGCTTCGTCCAGCCCCTCAAGCTGCTCAACCGGACGACCGACGCGCAGACCTTGAACGGCCTGCCGCGCGGGATGGACGCCAACGTCGTCAACTACTTCAAGAGCCGCGGCGTGCGCGTCATGCTCTCCATCGGCGGCATCACCTACGTGGACGCCTGGAACCAGGCGCTCGCCGCCAACCCGACGCAGTTGGGCCTGAACGCCGCGCAGGCGGCGCAGAGTCTCGGCGTCGGCGTCGAGATAGACTACGAGGAGAACACGAGCCCGAACCTCGCGGGCCTGCAAGCCTTCATCGACGCATACCGCTCGCAGCTCCCCTACGACGCGACGGGGGCGAACCACGCGGCGCGCCTCACCATCGACCTCGCCGCGGGCGACCGCTGGCTGATAGCCCTGACGCGCAAGGCGACGGCCGACTGGCTCAACACGACCACCCCCGTGCTCGACTACGCCAACGCGATGGTGACGAGCAAGCAGTTCAACAGCGCGGCCGACGCGCAGTCGAACTGGCAGGAGCACATCGACGGCAAGGCGCAGTTCAGCCCGCCCGTCCCGCCGCTCGCCGCGGCCAAGTTCACCGGCGCGCTCTACATCGTCACGGGGCAGAGCCCGTGCCCCGAGTGCGTCAACTTCTCGGGCTCACTCATCAGCTCGACCGGCAACTACGTCCAGAACGTCCAGACGCGCGTGGGGACGACCAACGGCATGCTCGGCTACATGTTCTGGGCGGCCGAGTGCCCCTCGACGCGCCGCATCTGCACGACGCCCCCGAACTCCTGCGAGGGCGGCGTCGGCGTCGGCTCGAAGACCTACAACGTGCCCGTGCCGATGACGGCGCTCAGGCAGAACTGAAGGCGCGCGCGCGCCGCCGGCCCCCTCCGGTTCGCGGGGCCGGCGGCGCGGCTGCCCGTGTACGGGAGGGGTGAGGAGATGATGCTAAAGCCGCGGGCGGCGCTGGCCGCCGCCGCCGTCTTCGTCGCGCTCTGCGCGCCCTGCGCCGCCGCGCCCGCGGACGACGAGGCCGGCGAAGTCCCCTTCACGTTCGAGAAGGGCTACGTCGTCGTCGCCGGCAGAATCAAGGGCAAGGAGCCGGCCGAGTTCATCCTCTCGACCGGCTACGAGCACTCGACGGCCGACCCCTTGCAGGCGCAGAAGTACGAACTGCAGGGCTTCTACACGGGCGTGGGGCCCATCACCGGCCGCAACGACCGCACGGTCAGCTTCACGAGGGTGCCGGGCGTCCGCGTCGGCCCGGCGGACGCGAGCCTCGACATGTTCTACGCCTCGACGGCCGCGGCGGGGCGGGCGCTCGGGCGCGAAATCTTCGGCGTCCTCGGCAGCGACTTCTTCAAGGGGCGGACGGTGCAGTTCGACTTCGGGAAGAGGGTGCTGCGCTTCCTCGACAAGGCGTCGGCCGCGGCGCTGCGCGAGAAGGCGGCCGGCGCGCCCGGCGCGGCCGTGCTCCGCATGGGCGAGCGCGAGGACATTTTCGGGCGGCCGCTCACGCTGCCCCTCGTCGAGAAGGTCGTGTTCGACGGCCGGCCGGGCAAGGTGATGTTCGACACGGGCGTCGTGACGGTCGTCGCACTCAGCGCGTCGGCCGCGAAGAGGCTGGGCTACGAGCCGCCGCCCGAGAAGGGGGCGGCGCGCGACGACACCGTCCGCGCCCTCGACGTCGGCCCCGTGAAGCTGTCGGGCGTGCCGGTCATCATCTACCCCAAAGGCTCGCCGGCCGAGGCGCGGCTCGGCGACGACGGCGCGCTCGCCGGCTCCGTCTTCCTCCAGAACTTCGTCGCCACCTTCGACTACCGCGGCAAGGTCGTCATCCTGGAGCGGCTCTGAGCCGGCCGCCGCGCCGCGCACGCCGCCCCCGGAGTCAGCCCTCCGCCTTCCCACATCGTCTTCGCCCCGGACCGACTACCTTTTCGCGGGCGGCGCGGCGAGTTCGCGCACGCGCCGCCGCCACTCGGCCGGCGACGAGTCGCGGAGCCGCGGCTGCTCCGCGGCGGCGACGACCAGCTCGCGCAGCGCGCCGACGAAGGGGAATTCGAGCGCGGCCTTCGGCTTCGAGACCTCCGCGAGCGCGGCGAGGCGCGCGTCGCGCCAGTCGGGCGGGGGCGCGACCCCCTGCGAGATGTAAGAGAGCGCTTCGAGCCCTATCGCCCCCGAGGAAGAGAGGTCGCGCGCGAGCGGGCGGGCCTCGGCCAGCGCGGGCGATCTGTCTATCAGCGCTTCGAGCACCGGCCCCGCGTCGCGCCAGCCGGTGAGCGTGTCGCGCAGGGTGCTGAAGTGCAGCGCGAAGCGCGGCGCGTCGGAGAGCAGGAGGTCTACGCGGCGCGAGAAGCTGCGCGCGCCCGCCGCGTCGGGGCGCGCCGCGTCCACGAGCCCGGTCAGCGGCGAGAGCATCGTCTGCGGCCGCTGCTGGTAGCGCCTGTACTCCTTCACCGGCTCGACGGCCGAGGCGAGCGTTTCGAGCGCCGGCGGGTACGCGCCGCCCGCGAGCCGCCGGAGCATCATCGCTTGGTTCCGCTCGTGCGTGAGCCCCAGCTCTTCCAGCCTGACGCTCAACGTCGCGAGCCGCCGGTACATGTCGTCCACGTCGCGCACGTCGCGCGGCGACCACAGGCGCTCGGCGATGGCGGCCGTGCGCGGCCAGATGCGCGAGTCGATGGTCTCGGGCGTCACCCACTCGCCCCACATCGTCGCCTCGCCGCCGAGGATGTGCGCGGCCTCCGTGTCCGAGAGCCCGCTCCCCTCGGGCAGAGGGTCGTTGAGGTAGTGGTCTGCGGCGGGGAAGGCGAGGTCGATGTAGTAGCCGTTCGAGAGCACGCCGTCGTAGCCGAGGCGCGCGGCCTCGGCCAGCGCCTTCTGCCCGCGCCAAGAGTGGATGACCACGTCCTTCGGCAGGTCGGGCTGGAAGATTTCGTCCCAGCCCATCATGCGCTTGCCATGCTTCTGGAGGATTTTCAGGAGCCGCTGGTTGAAGTAGGTCTGGAGCGCGTGATTGTCCTTGAGCCCCCGCGCCTTCATGAAGGCTTGAATCTTCGGGTTCCTGTCCCACTGCTTGCCGGTGTTCTCGTCGCCGCCGACGTGCATGTAGGCGTCGGGGAAGAGCGCGGCCATCTCGCCGAAGAAGGCTTCGAGGAAGCGGTAGACCTCCTCGCGCGTCGGGTCGAGCGTGGGCTCGAAGATGCCGGGGCGGCGCTCGATGGCGTAGGGCCCGGGCGCGCTCCCGAGTTCCGGGTGGCCGACGAGCCAGGAGGTGGCGTGGCCGGGGAGGTCGAACTCGGGGACGACGCGGATGCCGCGCGCGGCGGCGTAGGCGATGACCTCGCGCGCCTGCTCCTGCGTGTAGTAGAGGCCGTCGGAGCCGAGCTGGTGGAGCTTCGGGAACCGCTTGCTCTCGATGCGGAAGCCCTGATCTTCCGTCAGGTGCCAGTGTAAGACGTTGAGCTTGACGGCGGCCATCGCGTCGAGGTTGCGCTTCAAGACCTCCATCGGCTCGAAGTGGCGGCCGATGTCGATGAGCAGCCCGCGCCAGTGGAAGCGCGGGCGGTCTTCAATCGTCACCGCGGGGACGTAGAACCCCGCGCGGTCGCCCTCGACGAGTTGGAGGAACGTCTCCAGGCCCCGCAGCGCGCCGACGACCGTCGCGGCGCGCAAGGTCGCCTGACGCTCCGTGACTTCGAGCGTGTAAGACTCGTCCTCGTCAACCGAGGGCACGGCCCTCCCCGGCGCGCGCGCCTCGACCAGCAGCGTCGCGCGCGCCGGGTCGGCCGCGAGCCCGCGCGCCAGCTCCAGCACCGTGCGCCCTTCGAGCCTGCGCACCGCGCGCTCTATCCCGGCGCGCAGCCGCGCGTCCACGGAGCCCGCAGCGGCGGCCGTGAACGTCTTATCCACGGCGAGCCGCCCCGCGCCAAAGCGGACGGAGGCCGGCACCGGCATCAGGCTGTGCCGCGGCGGCGGCGGCGGGGTCTGCGCCGCGGCGGCCAGGGCGAAGGAGGAGAGCAGAAGAAGGTGGACGAGCAGATGCGCTTTCATTTGAACCTCGGCCTGAGCGCCGGCTGAGTCGTTAACCACAGAGACAGGGCTAAGAACAATTTCAAATCTCAAATTTGAAATTTCAAATGCTTAAAGCTGTGCCTCCGTGCCTCTGCGGTCGACGGTTCTCCCCCTGACTCTCAAGCAGCTTTTTTTAATGACGGGAAAGCCGTACGAACTTTCGTTGGACAACGATTAAATCAGACGGCACGCGCCAGTCAACCTAAATCGTCCGCGCGGCCGGCCGAAACTTTTTCGATGACCGTCGCCGGCCGACTCTGCTATCCTCGCGGCCCGCGCCATGAATTCGCTCAAGATAGGCATCAGCGGCGTCCGCGGGGTCGTCGGCCAGACCTTCACGCCGGAGCTGGCCGTCGGCTTCGCGCAGGCGCTGGGCAGCTACCTCGACTCGGGGCGCGTGCTCGTCTGCCGCGACGCGCGCACGTCGGGGCCGATGGTGCGCGCGGCGGTGCTCGCGGGGCTGCTCGCCGCGGGCTGCGAGGTCGTAGACCTCGGCATCTGCCCGACGCCTTCGCTGCAACTCGCCGTCCCGCACTTTGGCGCGGTCGGCGGCGTCTCCATCACGGCCGGGCACAACCCCGAGCCCTGGAACGCGCTCAAGTTCGTGCGCGGCGACGGCCTCTACCTCAACTCGGCGCAGGCCGACGAGCTGCTCGACGTCTACCACCAGGCCGAGTTCGCCAAGGCCGACTGGCGCGGGATTAAAAGCAGGGTCGAGGAGCGCGACGCCGTCTCGCACCACCTCGACACGCTCGCGCGCGCCTTCGACGTGGAATCGGTGCGCGCGCGCCGTCCGCGCGTCGCCGTGGACTGCTGCAACAGCTCCTGCTCGCTGCTCTCGCCGCGCTGGCTCGAACGCATGGGCTGCGAAG
Organism: Pyrinomonadaceae bacterium; assembly: GCA_036389815.1. Lineage (GTDB taxonomy): Bacteria > Acidobacteriota > Blastocatellia > Pyrinomonadales > Pyrinomonadaceae > QHXN01. Next base: position 9,622 of record DASVWB010000427.1, read on the forward strand.
TGCTGGCCGTCAACGACGACCCGACGGCCGGCTTCCCGCACGCGCCCGAGCCGCGCCGGCAGGCGATGACGCAACTGCGCGCGATAGTCCTCGCGGGGCGCGCCGACCTGGGGCTAGCGCACGACGCCGACGGCGAGCGCTTGGGGCTGGTGACGGAGGAGGGCGAGATTCTTTCGGAGGAGGCGACGCTGCCGCTCGCCGCCGAGATACAGTTGAGACGGAAGACCGGGACGGTCGTGACGAACGTCTCGACGAGCGCGGCGGTCGAGCGCGTCGCGGCGAGGTACGGCGCGGGCGTGGTGCGCACGCCCGTCGGGCAGGCGTTCGTCTCGGAGGCGATGCTTGAGACCGGCGCCGTCCTGGGCGGCGAGGGCAGCGGCGGCGTCGTCGTGCCGCGCGTCCAGCTCACGCACGACAGCGCGGCCGCCGCCGGGCTCATCCTCGAACACCTCGCGCGCGAGGGGGCGCGCGCCTCCGAACTCGCCGCCGCGCTCCCGCGCCTCTCGATGCTCAAGCACGACGTGGCAGTCGAACCGAACCGCATCCACTCGCTGCTCCAGCGCCTGCACGAAGAGCTTGAGCGCGAGGGCGCGGAGTACGACCAGACCGACGGCGTCAAAGTCTCGTGGCCCGACGGCTGGGTTCACGTGCGCGTCTCGAACACGGAGTCGCTCATCCGCGTCATCGCCGAGGCGGACACGCCCGGGCGCGCGCGGGAGTTGCAGGATTGGGCGCGCGACCGTCTGGGCAGGTGAGTGGTGAGTGATGAGAGTAGGAACGTGGTCGGCAATCTTCTTTCAAGATAAGGAGCGAGACGGATATGTTCAGCAGACTTGTCGGGCGGCGGAACTTTAGTCCGCGGGTGTGGGTCGCCGCGGCGATGTTGGCGGTGGCGCTACCGGTCGCGGCGTCGGCGCAGACTTGGCCGAAGATTCTGGAGGGCGAGGAGCTGTCGCGCGTCGTCCCTTCGAGCTTCTACTTCGAGGGGCAGAGCGCGCCTACGCAGATGCGCAACGCGGCCGCCGCGCAGTTCGGCCCCCGCCGCTTCGTGATGGCGGCGCTCGTAGACACCTCGGGCTATTCGAGCGACGTGCAGGCGAAGTACCAGGGGTTCTTCATCACCGACGCGCCGGTCTTCGTCGGCGGCGCGCGGCTCGGCACGGGCGCTTACGGGTTCGGGTTCACGAACGACGGGCGGCTGAACGTGCTCGACCTCGGCGGCCGCGTCCTGCTGACCGTGCGCGCCCCGCGCGACGCAGGGTTGCAGCGCCCGCGCCCGCTGATGATGACGCAGGCGCGCAATGGGGTGCGCCTCTACGCGGGGCGCAACTTCGTGCTGCTCTCGTCGCGCTGACGCGGCGCAATGGGGAGGGAACTGTGAAAGCTTACGCCGCGCTCTGCGCCGCCGCGCTCTGCGCCGTCCTTTGCTTCGCCGCGGACGCCCCCGGCCGGCCGCGGCGGCCGCGCCCGCGCGTGCTCTTCGACGACTTCACCTACGCGTCGCGCCGCGCGCTCGAACGCAACGGCTGGATAGTCCGCACGGCGCCGGGCTGGCCCGGCGTGCCCGGCGCGACGTGGTGGCCGGAGGGCGTCACCTTCGTCCCGGAAGAGTCGGCGCCGCGCAACCGCGTGCTGCGGATGACCTCCGAGACCGACGGCACGGGCGCGGGCACGCGGCAGACGCAGGTCTGCCACCGCCGCAAGTACCTCGAAGGCACCTACGCGGCGCGCGTCCGCTTCACCGACGCGCCGCTGCGGGGGCCGGGCGGCGACCAGCTCGTCGAGAGCTTCTACACCATCAGCCCCCTCAAGGCGCCGTGGGACATGGACTACAGCGAGCTGGACTTCGAGTACCTGCCGAACGGCGGCTGGGGCATCTCGGGGCCGACGCTGTACGCGACGACGTGGGAGACTTTTTATCCGGAGCCGAACTGGAAGAAGGACAACGTCTTCGACACGTGGTCGGGGAGCCGCGCCGGCTGGCACACGCTCGTCACGCAGGTCGCGGGCGGGCGCGTCCGCTACTTCGTGGACGGCAAACAACTAGCCGACCACGCCGACCGCTTCTACCCCGAGTCTTTGATGTCCATTAACTTCAACCTCTGGTTCATCCGCGACGGCGCGGTCAAGTCGGCCGAGCCGCGCGGCTACCACGAGGACATCGACTGGGTCTACTTCGAGGCCGGCGCCGCGCTCGCGCCCGAGGAGGTCGGGTCGCGCGTCGCGGGCCTGCGCCGCCGCTCGGTGAAGTTCCGCGACACAGTCCCCGCGCCCGTGCCCGAGCCGGACTCGCCGTGTAACTTCTGAAGGAGTGACGAGTGACGAGTGACGAGTGATGAGCAGGCTGTCTTTTATTCGTCACTCGTCACTCGTCACTCATCATTTAGCTCATGCGAGCCATACCGACACTTAAAATCAGCATCTCGGGCGTGCGCGGCGTGGTGGGCGAGTCGCTAACGCCGTCGCTGCTGGTGCGGTTCGCGCAGGCGTTCGGGACTTACGTCGGGCCGGGCACCATCGTCATTGGGCGCGACACGCGCACGTCGGGCGAGATGGTGCGTCAGGCGGTGCTCGCCGGGCTGCTCTCGACGGGCTGCCGCGTCGTAGACCTCGACGTGTGCCCCGTGCCGACCGTGCAGCTCCTCGTGCGCGAGCGCCACGCGCGGGGCGGCATCTGCATCACGGCGAGCCACAACCCCGCGGAGTGGAACGCGCTCAAGTTCATCAACTCTTCGGGGCTCTTCCTGCCGGCCGCGCAGGCCCGCCAGCTCCTCGACATCTACCACCAGGGCGAGTACGCGAAAGTCGCGGGCGCCGAGATGCGCGAGGTCGCGCGCGAGGCGGGCGCGATAGACCTGCACGTCAGGCGAATAATCGAGGCGGTCGGGCCGCTCCCGGCGGGCGCGCGCCGCCTGCGCGCCGCCGTCGACTCTTGCAACGGCGCGGGCTCGGTCGTCGCGCCGCGCCTGCTCGCCGCGCTCGGCGCAGAGGTCGTGCCCGTCAACACCACGCCCGACGGCACCTTCCCGCGCGGCGCGGAGCCCGTCCCGGAGAACCTCGCCGACCTGTGCCGCGCCGTGCGCGAGCAGGCTTGCGACGTGGGCTTCGCGCAGGACATGGACGCAGACCGTCTGGCCGTCGTGGACGAGCGCGGGCTTCCCGTCGGCGAGGAGTACACGCTCGTGCTCGCCGCGCGCTACGTGCTCGCGCGCGAGCCCGGCCCGTTGGTGGCGAACCTCGCGACTACCGGGGCGCTCGACGGCGTGGCCGCGGAGTTCGGCTGCCCCGTCTTCCGCTCGAAGATAGGCGAGGCCAACGTGACGGAGGAGATGCGGCGGCGCGGCGCCGTTCTAGGCGGCGAGGGAAACGGCGGCGTCATCTACCCGCGCGTCAACTTCGCGCGCGACAGCCTCACGGGGATGGCGCTCGTCCTGCACCTGCTCGCCGACTCGGGCCGCGCCGTCTCCGAGATCGTCGCCGGCCTGCCCCGCTCGCACATGGTCAAGGAGAAGCTGGCCTGCCGCTCCGACCGCATCGGGCGCGCCCTGAAGGCCGTGCGCGAGGCTTACGCGCGCTGGCCGCAGGACGCGCGCGACGGCGTCAAGGTGACGACCGACGACGGCTGGTTCCTCGTGCGCGGCTCGAACACGGAGCCCATCATCCGCCTCGTCGCGGAGGCCCCGACCGAGGCGCGCGCCCTCGCGCTCGTCGCCGACCTGCGGCGGCGCGTCGGCGATTGCGTCGGGGATTGAAGCGCGGGGACAGACCACCCGGCCCGCGGCGTGAAGGGCCCACTTTTGATGTTCAACATTCAACGGCGTGCGGTTATACTCCTCTCCCGCCGGGGCGCGCTCCGCGCCCCGTCACGCCGCGACCCCCACCGACGAACCGAGCATGACGCGCAGGATAGACCTCAAGAGGATACACACGGCGCACTTCGGCACGATGCGCGCCATCAACCGCCAGATCGTGCTCAACTACGTGCGCGACCGCGGCCCCATCTCGCGCGCAGAGATCGCGCGCCGCACCGCGCTCCAGCGCTCGACCGTCTCCGAGATAGTTGACTCGCTCCTCGCGGAGGGGCTCGTCGAGGAGGTCGGCGCGGGGCGCTCCACGGGCGGGCGCTGCCCGACGCTCCTCGCCCTGCGCGCGAGCGGCGCGGCGGCCGTCGGCATCGACATCGCGCCGACGCACACGACCGTCGCCGCCTGCGACCTCGCGGGCACAGTCCTCGAACGCGAGGTCTTCGAGACCGACCACGACTTCGACCGCACCCTCCAGCGCGCCGCCGCCGCGACCACGCGCCTGCTCGCGCGCAACCCCGGGCAGATAGGCGGCGTCGGCGTGAGCCTCCCCGGCCTCGTAGACCCCTCGACCGGAAGGCTCGTCTACGTCCCCTACTTCAACTGGCGCGACCTCGACGTCGGGAGGCGCATCGCCGCGGCCACGGGGCTGAAGGTCGCCGTGGACAACGACGCGAACGCCGCGGCGCTCGCAGAGCTGTGGTTCGGGCGCGCGGAGGTGTCTGAGGCGCGCGACTTCGTGATGGTCTTCATCGCCGAGGGCGTGGGGACGGGCATCATCTTCGACCGGCAGATATACCGCGGCGAGGGCGGGGCGGCCGGCGAGTTCGGCCACATGGTCATCGGCGAGCGCGCGCCCGTGCCCTGCTCGTGCGGCGGCTACGACTGCTGGGAGGCGTTCGCGTCGGGGCGCGCGGCCGTCGAGCGCTACGCGCGTCTCGCGCGCGACGCGGAGGGCGCGCGCCGCCTGAGCTTCGCGCAGCTCATCGACCGCGCGCTCGCCGGCGAGCCCGAGGCGCGCGAGGCTCTGCTTGAGACGGCGCGCTACCTCGGCCGCGGCATCTCGAACCTCGTCGTCGGCTTCAGCCCCGAGATAGTCGTCGTCGGCGGCGCCATCACGCGCGCGTGGGAACTCGTCTCCGGCATCCTCGCGGAGGCCGTCAAGCGCAGCGTCCGCCGCGACCTGCCGCCGGCGCGCGTCACGCGCTCGACCATCGGCGACCAGGCGAGCCTCATGGGCGCGCTCAGCCTCGTCCTCGCGGACAAGTTCGCGCCCGTCGCCGCTATCTGAAAGCCTCCGCGAGCGACTTCACCTTCAGACCCTTACGAAAGTCTTCGAGGCGCGTGCGCCCCCGCGCGCGGAACTCGACTTCGGCCGGGCGGCCGGGGACGAGGTCGATGAAGTTGTCGGTGAAGGAGCCCGCCGCCCCCGGCGCGGAGAGGTAGACGGCGCGCGCGAGCCTGTCGGCGGTGAGCGCGAGTTTGAAGCCGCCGCGGGTCTGCGTCGCGCTGACACTCACGCGCGGCAAGGGCAGCGAAAGCTCTTTGAAGGGGCGGAAGAAGTGCGTGTTGCTCGACACGAGGCGCCCGCCCACCCGAAGCTCCGCGAGCAGGAAGACCGCCTTCGCGTCGCGGCCGCCGAGCAGTTCGGCGGCGGGGAGGCTCATGTAAGAGTCCGCGCGCAGCGGCGCGACCGTCACGTCATCCGTCCTGCTCGACAGCACGCGCCCGTCGAAATCAATCAGGCTCGCGGTCAGGCGCGCGGGCGTCGGCTCTGCGCGGTCGGAGACGACGTGGAGGTTGACCTTGCCCCCCTCCTCGTGCGGGCTGACGAGGAGCGGGCTGTAGAAGCGCCGCGCGTAGTAGTGCAGCGCCTTCCAGCGGCCGAAGTAGTCTACGCCCGACCAGGAGGCGACCGGCCAGCAGTCGTCGAGCTGCCAGTAGAGCGAGCCCATGTTGTGCGGCATGATGCGGCGCAGGTGCTCGGCGCCGACGCGGATGCCCTCGGCCTGCAAGACCTGGCTCGCGTAGAGGAACGACTCGAAGTCCTTCGGCTCGGGGTACTCGCGCAGCATGTACTCGCGTATGAGCTGGTTGCCGCGCGGGTGCTTCTGGTGCGCGAGCATGACCGCGGACTGTATGTCGCGGTCGGCGGGGAGCGTGTAGGCCGCGACCGTTTCTGACAGGGGGAAGGACTGGAAGCCGTACTCGCTCATGAAGCGCGGGCGCTGCTTCTCGTATTCCGAGAAGGGCTTCGCGGCGTGCCAGACCTCCCAGTAGTGAACGTCGCCCACGCGCTGCGAGTCCGGGTCGTCTTCGAGGTTGGAGCTGGGCGAGCTGGGCCAGTATGGGCGGCCGGGGTCAAGCTCCGCGACCGCCTCGGGCAGCACGCCGTGGAAGATTTTTTTGTAGTCGTCCCAGAGCTTCGCGGGGAGCTGCTGCTTCCAGCCCCAGTGCTGCCACGCGGTCTCGACCTCGTTGTTGCCGACCCACACGGCGAGGCTCGGGTGGTTGCGCAGGCGGCGGACATTGTCCCTCGCCTCGGCGCGCACGCTCGCGAGAAACTTCTCGTCGCCGGGGTACATGCTGCACGCGAACATGAAGTCCTGCCAGACGAGGAGCCCCAGCTCGTCGCACAGCTCGTAGAAGTCGTCCGCCTCGTAATAGCCGCCGCCCCACACGCGCAGCATGTTCATGTTGGCGTCGCGCGCGGACTCCAGCAGGTGTCTGTAGCGTTCGCGCGTCACGCGCTCCGGGAAGCTGTCGGCCGGCACCCAGTTCGCCCCCTTGGCGAAGACGGGCACGCCGTTGACGACGAAGGCGAAGCTCTTGCCCGCCGCGTCCGGCCGCTGCCTGAGTTCTAACGTGCGGAGCCCCGCGCGCGCGTGCGCCTCGTCGGCCGGCCTGAGGCCGTCGCGTCCGCCGCGCCCGGCGACGAGCAGACGCGCGCGGATTTCGTAGAGCGGCTGCGCGCCCATCCCGTTCGGCCACCAGAGCCGCGGGTTGTTGATCTGGAAGTTGACGGAGATTTTGTTGACGCCCGCGGCGAGCCTGACAGGCCGACCGACGGCCGCCGTTCTGTCGGTGACGTTGTCAACAAGCACCGTCGCGTCCGCCGCGCCGGCCGAGACGACCTCGACCTCCGCGGTCATCTGCGCGGAATCTTTGCCGAGCCGGTTCTGCACGACGCGCAGGTCTGCGATGCGCGCCGCGTCCCACGCTTCGAGCCGCACGGGGCGCCAGACGCCGCAGGTGACGAAGCGCGGCCCCCAGTCCCAGCCGTACTGGTATGGGGCCTTACGCGTGTGCGGGCTGGTCTTCTCGCCCTGGTCGTTCGGCGCGGGCAGTTCGTACCCGAGCGCCTTCATCCGCGGCAGGACCTCGTTGACGGGCGAGCGGAAGAGGACGCGCAGCGTGTTGCGGCCCGGCCTCAGAAACTCCCTCACGGGCACGCGCCACGTGCGGAACATGTTGTCGGCTTCGAGCACGGGGCGCTCGTTGACGTAGACGGCGGCGTAGGTGTCGAGCCCGTCGAAGACGAGTTCGACGTTCGCGCGGCGGAGCAACCCTGGCGGGGCGTCGAAGGTCGTGCGGTACTCCCAGTCGGTCCTGCCTATCCACTGGAGCTTCCGCTCGTTGTCGCGGTAGAAGGGGTCTTCGATGAGGCCGCTGGCCAGCAAGTCCGTGTGCACCGAGCCCGGCACGCGCGCCGCGCGCCAGTCGCCCCTGCCGGCCTCGCGGAACGTCCATCCGGCGTCGAGCCCGAGCGTGAGTTTGGCCGCGCCCGCCCACGCCCCCGGCGTCTGCGCGTCCGAAGCGGAAGCGAGCAGGAGTAGCAGCAGCAGCGCCGGCAGACCCTTTGCGATTCTCATCCTCGTGCGACCTCGCGGCGTGTTGGGAGTGACGCCATAACTTTCGCCAAACGCGCGCCGCTGTCAACCCGCCGCGGCGCGCGCGGGAGAAAAAGTGTTGACTGCGGGTCGCGGCTGTACTACTTAATATCCGTCCGTAGGGTTCACGACGACGCTCCACCCTTAACCCGAGACGAGGCCCCGAGAGAGTCCGCCCGCGCGAGGGGCGGACGCGCCCGCGCCCGCGCCGCGCAGCAGCCATGCGCCGAATAGACCTCCGAAAAGCCAGCGTCGCGCGCCCCAACACGATCCGCGACATCAACCGCCAGCTCGTGCTCAACTACGTGCGCGAGCGCGGCCCCATCTCGCGCGCCGAGATCGCGCAGGAGACGGCGCTCCAGCGCTCGACCGTCTCGCTCATCGTGGACGAGCTGAAGAGCGGCGGCCTCATCGAGGAGGTCTCGGGCGAGTCGCGCGGCGGCCGCCCGCCCATCCTGCTCTCGCTCCGCACGGCCGACGCCGTCGCCGTCGGCGTAGACCTCGGCACCATCTCGACGGTCGTCGCCACGAGCGACCTCGCCGGGCGCGTGCTCGAACAGGAGGAGTTCCCCACGGACCCCGACGCGCGCAAGACCATGTCGCGCCTCGTCGAGTGCGTGCGCGGGCTCGCCCGGCGCAGCGGCGGCACCGTCGAGGGCGTCGGCGTCAGCATCCCCGGCCTCGTCGACACCGAGACGGGCACGGCCACCTTCATCCCGCACTTCAAGTGGCGCGACTGGGAGGTCGCGCGCGAGCTGCGCGAGGCCGTGGATTTGGCCGTCTTCGCCGACAACGACGCCAACGCCGCCGCGCTCGCCGAGCTGTGGTTCGGGCGGCCCGAGATACGCGAGGTGCGCGACTTCATCATCGTGCTCGTCGAGGAGGGCGTCGGCACCGGCATCGTCTTCGACGGGCAGGTCTACCGCGGGCGGGGCGGGGCGGCCGGCGAGTTCGGCCACATGACCATCGGGCAGGGCGCGCCCGTCGCCTGCGCCGCCGGGAGCCGCGGCTGCTGGGAGGCTTTCTCCTCGCAGCGCGCCGCGCTCGCGCGCTACGAGCAGTCGGGGCGCGGCGGAGCGGGGAAGGTGGACTTCAAACAGCTCCTCGACCTCGCGCTCGAAGGGGACGGGGCGGCGCTCGCGGCGCTCCGGGAGACGGCGCACTACCTCGGCGTCGGCATCGCCAACCTGACGCAGGGGCTCGCGCCCGACGCCGTCATCGTCGGCGGGCCGATAGTGCGCGCGTGGCCGCTCATCGCCTCGGACATCAAGACGGCGGTCGCCGAGGGCATCTGCCGCGGCCTGCCCCCCGCCCACATCATCGCCTCGACCCTCGGCGAGCAGCCGACCCTCATGGGGGCTTTGAGCCTCGTCCTCGCCACCAAGTTCGCCAACGTCGCCCTGGCCTGAGACGCCGCGGACTTTGTTGGGATGGACAACTTTGTCCCGCCCCTAAATAATTACAAGGGATTGCTTTACGGCTTAAAAAACTTCTTGACAAGACCGCTGTTTAGTAATAAAACCGCTTTTGATAGGTCTTGCAACAAAGTCCAGTCACGCAACTTAGTCTTTAGAAAAATTCAGAGTCGCCCCATCAGGCTTACGCCTCCCGCGCGCCGGCACGTCCGCCGCCGCGGCCGGGGCTCCGGAGGCTTTTAACAGTCCCGGGCCCGCCTCCCCGTCGGGCCCGCGCCAGCCGGCCGGCGAAGGGGTTTTGAACGTCAACAGGGGAGTGCCTTCCCCCTTCTTAAGTTGCCGCGGGCAACAAAAGCCCGCCCGGCGCCCGACTGAAGGGGCAGGGGGCTGCGGTATCCGTGAAGTGCGGAAGCGAGGAGACGCGTTTATGAGGAGAAGATTTGGATCGGGAGCGCTGCTGCTGTTGCTGCTCGTGGGCCTCGCGGCGGGTGCGCGCGCCCAGGTGAGCACGACGGGCAGCATCGGCGGGACGGTGCGCGACCCGCAGGGCGCCGCCGTCCCGAAGGCGGAGGTGACCATCGCGGAGGAGAGCACGGGCGCGAGCCGCACGGTCACGGCCAACGACGAGGGCTTCTACCTCGCGACCGGCCTCCCCGTCGGCCGCTACACGGTGACCACGTCGCCGTCCGGGTTCAAGAAGACGGTCAGCACCGGCGTCGAGCTGCACGTCGGCGAGAAGCTCAACCTCGACTTGAACCTTGAGGTCGGCGGCGTCGGCGAGGTCGTCACGGTGACGGGCGAGGCGCAGCAGGTCGAGACGCGCAGCGCCAACGTGAGCAGCCTCGTCTCCTCGACGCAGGTCAGGGAGCTTCCGCTCAACGGCCGCAACTACGCGCAGCTCGCGCTGATGGTGCCGGGCGTCTCGCCCGTCACGCAGTCGGGCGCGGGCGGCGCCTTCCGCACGGGCGGCACGGGGCTGGACTCGGGCGTCGACATGTCGGTCAACGGCAACGGGTCGAACCAGAACATGTGGACGGTCGACGGCGTCAACAACATGGACGTCGGCTCGAACCGCACGCTGCTGGTCTTCCCCTCCATCGACTCCATCCAGGAGTTCCGCGTCGAGCGCAACAGCTTCAGCGCCGAGTACGGGCAGGCGCAGGGCGCCGTCATCAACCTCGTGACGATGGGCGGCGGCAACAACTTCCACGGCACGCTCTTCGAGTTCTTCCGCATCGTCGCGCTCAACGCCAACGACTTCTTCCTCAACCGCGCCGGCCAGGAGAAGGGGCCGCTGCGCTACAACAACTTCGGCGGCAACTTCAGCGGCCCGGTCTACCTGCCGCGCTTCGGCGAGGGCGGCCCCTCGGTCTGGAGCGGCAAGAACCGCGCCTTCTTCTTCTGGTCCGAGGAGTGGCGCCGCGAGCGGCGCGGGCAGGTTTTGACGGGGCGCGTCCCGACCGCCGCCGAGAAGCTGGGCAACTTCAGCGGCGCGCTCACAGGCCCCGTCCCCGTGGACCCCGCGACCTGCCACACCGTGCCCGACCCGGCGCCGGACGACCCCAACCGCACGCGCCTCGTCTGCGACCCGTTCGCGGGCAACATCATCCCGGCGAACCGGCTGAGCCCCGTCGGGCTCGCGCTCGTGCAGCTCTTCCCGAACCCGAACACGCCCAACCCGACCGCCGGCCAGAACTGGGCCGCGGCCCCGATGCAGCCCGTGGACACGCGCCAGGACAACATCCGGTTCGACGTCAACGTCACCGACAAGATGAACGTCATGGTGAAGTACATCAACGAGACGTGGACGCACGGCGTGGCCTCGGGCAACTTCTGGGGCGACTCGCCGTTCCCGACCCTCTCGTCCGACTGGGACCAGCCGAGCCACAGCTTCGCCGTCAAGGTCTCGAACACGCTCGGCTCGACCGCGGTCAACGACTTCCAGTTCTCGCGCGCCGGCAACGACATCTTCGTCCAGACCAGCCAGCAGTCGCAGGCGCTCGTCGACCGCATCACCTCGATCTTCCCGACGGTCTTCCCGTCGAACCGCGGCGTCGTGCCCTCGCTCTTCTGGGGCCCGGGCGGCTACAACGACCTCTGGCACCAGGCGCCCTGGCAGAACCACGAAGACCTCCTCATCTGGAAGGACGACTTCTCGAAGGTCGTCGGCTCGCACGACACGAAGTTCGGCGTGCTCTTCAGCCACAACATCAAGAACGAGGAGGGCAACGGCGCCGTCGGCGGCAACCAGCCCGTCGCCATCCAGGGCTGCGGCGTCCACACCAACAACTGCATCGCCGACCTGCTGCTGCGCGACGCGACGCTCGTCAACTACCAGGAGCAGGAGGCGCAGCCCGTCGCCAACGGCCGCTGGCGCGACTTCGAGTTCTACGGCAACGACACCTGGAAGGTGCGGCAGAACCTGACGCTCACGCTCGGCATGCGCTACTCGCGCTTCCCGCAGGCGTGGGAGGCCAACGACCGCATCTCGAACTTCATCCCGCGCCTCTACAACGGCACGGACTACCACACGGGGCTCGTCCTGGCCGCCGACTCGGAGCGCGCGGGCCTGCCGCGCTCGCTCGTCGAGACCTACAACATGGGCTTCCAGCCCCGCGTCGGCCTCGCCTGGGACGTCTTCGGCGACGGCCGGACGGCCATCCGCATGGGCTTCGGCCGCTACATGAGCCGCTCGAACGTCATCGAGGACGTGAACCGCATGGCGGGCAACCCGCCGTTCACGCGCACCGTCACCTCGCCCGGCTGGCAGGGGCAGACCGACACGCTGGCCGACTGCCCGACCTGCCGCAGCCTCGACACCATCAACCCGGGGCTCGCCGCCAACTTCGTCGGCGTCGACCCGAGCGCGGGCTTCGCCGCCGTCGACCCGAGCTTCCGCCCGCCCGACAGCTACCAGTGGAACCTGACCATCTCGCGCGAGGTGATGAAGGACACGGTCGTCGAGGCGTCCTACATCGGCAACCAGGGGCACCACATCTGGCGGCGCAACGTCAACAAGAACGACGTCGCGCCGGGCCCCGCGCGCCTCGCCATCGCCCAGGCGGTCGCCAGCGGGCAGGACACTACGGGGCTGATTAACGCCAACCGCCAGCTCCACGGCGTCGGCAACATCACGACCAGCGAGTCCACCGGCAACTCGAACTACAACGCGCTCCAGGTCTGGGTCAACCGCCGCTTCGCGCGCAACCTCGCCTACCAGGCCAGCTACACCTGGGGGCACACGCTCTCCGACGTGGCGCTCACCGCGTTCACCAACGCGACGAGCGACCCGTTCAACTACCACCTCGACTACGGCGACGCCGACCTCGACCGCCGCCACACGTTCGTCGCCAACGTCGTCTACGTGCTGCCGACCTTCAAGCAGTGGGGCTCGGCCGCGCGCGGGGTGCTCGGCGACTGGCAGGTCAACGGCATCTACTCCTACTTCGGCTCGACGCCCATCGACATCACGACCGGCGTCAACACCATCGGCACGGCTTCGAGCGTCGGCCAGCGGCCCAACCTCCGCCCCGGCGTCCCGCTCTACCTGAACACGGGCGACGCCACGCAGTGGCTCAACCCGGCCGCCTTCTCGCTGCCGGAGCCCGGCCAGATGGGCAACCTGAGCCGCGGCCTCGTGCGCGGCAGGCCCATCAACACCCTCGACGCCTCGCTCAACAAGAACTGGCGGCTGCGCGAGAGCACCAACCTCCAGTTCCGCGCCGAGTTCTTCAACCTGCTCAACCACCCGAACTTCGTCGGGTACAACACGGCCATCAACTTCCAGCCCAACACCGTGACCAGCAACGGCGTGACGACCTTGCGCGGCACGGTCAACAACGGCGGCTTCGGCACGCTCAACGCGACGCAGAACCACAGGGAGATTCAGTTCGGGCTCAAGCTGCTCTTCTGATATACTCCCGCCAGGCCGAAACAGGACGGAGCGCCGAAGGTCAAACCGACGGCGCTCCGTCCTGCTCTTTTGCACGACCCGAACCCGCAAGTACCCAAGGTCAAGATGTATTCGCTCGCGGCGCTCCTCCTCCTCCTCCTCCTGCTCCCGCTCTTCCCGGCGCAGTCACCCGGCGACTCCTTCCGCCGCCACTACGAGGCGGCCGAGGCGCACCGCCGCGCCGGCCGCCCCGCCGAGGCCGAGGCCGAGTTCGCCGCCATCCTCGCCGAGGGCTACCGCGAGCTGTGCAAGGTCTACTCGGCGCAGGCCGACTACAAGGCGGAGGTCGGCGCCTGCGAGGAGGCGGCCGTGCGCGCGCCCGACTCGGCGGACGCGCTCGTCGCCCTCTCGGTCGCCTACTTCCGCGCGGGGCAGTACAGGAAGGCGCTCGACCCGCTCGGGCGCGTGCTCGCGCGCGACCCGCGTCACGAGGGCGCGCGCCACATGCTCGGCAAGTCGCTCTTCATGCTCGGCGAGTTCGACCGCGCGGCCTCGGAGCTTGAGTCGGCGCTCGAACTCTCGCCGCGCGACTACGACGTGGCCTACACGCTCGGGCTCGCGCACCTCAAGCGGCGCCGGCTCCCCGAGGCGCGCGCCGTCTACGACCGGATGGTCGCGCAGCTCGGCGAACACCCGCAGTTGCGCGTGCTCCTCGGCCGCGCCTACCGCGAGACGGGCTTCCTGGCCGAGTCCATCGAAGAGTTCAGGCGCGCGCTCGCGCTCGACCCGCGCTTCCCGCGCGCGCACTACTACCTCGGGCTCACCTACCTCCTCAAAGACGGCGCCGACCGCCTCGACGACGCGGCCGCCGAGTTCAAGGTCGAGCTGGCGGCCAACCCCGAAGAGTTCTTCGCCAACTACTACCTCGGCGTCGTCTACGTCATCCAGCGGAAGTGGGAGCCGGCCATCGCGCTCCTCGAAAAAGCCTCCCGCGCGCAGCCCTCGAACCCCGACCCCTACTTCCACCTCGGGCAGGCGTACCAGTCGGTCGAGCGCCACGCCGAGGCCGTCGAGGCGCTCAAAAAATCCATCGCGCTCAACCCCTCGCTCTCGCACAACGACTACCAGGTGACGACCGCGCACTACCGGCTCGGCCAGTCGCTCCTGAAGGTCGGCCGGCAGGAGGAGGGCGAGCGCGAGCTGCAAACGGCCTCCGACCTCAAGTCGCAGTCGGTCGCCCGCGACAAGCAGAAGACCGAGGCGTACCTCGGCGCGGCGAACCTCAACGAGCCGAACGCGAAGCTCCCCGAGATGACCTCGCCCGAGGGTGTCGTCGCCGACCCGGCCGAGCTCGACGAGAGGACGAAGGCCGCGCTCGCCGAGCGCGAGTCTTACCTGACGCGCGTGCTCGCCAGCGCGCACAACGACGTGGGGCTGCTGCGCGCGGAGGCCGGCGACTTCGGCGGCGCGGCCGTGCAGTTCGCGGCGGCCGCGCGGCTCAACCCGCGGCTCGAAGGCGTGGACTTCAACCTCGGCCTCGCCGCCTACAAGGCCGAGCGGTACGCGGAGGCGGTCGCGCCCCTTGAGCGCGAGCTGGCCGCGCGCCCGTCGAACGTGCAGGCGCGCCAGCTCCTCGGCATGAGCTACTTCGCCGCGGGCGACTTCGCCCGCGCCTCCGGGCACCTCTCACAGGTCGCCGCCGCCCGCCCCACAGACCTCGGCGTCAACTACACGCTCGCGCTCGCGCTCGTCAAGCAGGGCAAGGCCGAGGAGGCGAACGCGCACATCCGCCGCATGGTCGAGGCCAACGGCAACAGCCCGCAGCTCCACATCCTGCTGGGGCGCGCCTACTACGAGCAGGGCGACACGGCGAAGTCTCTCGAAGAGCTGGGGCAGGCTCTCGCGCTCGACCCGCGCACGCCGCTCGCGCACTACTACTCGGGGATGATCCACCTCAAGGCCGGCCGCTTCGAAGAGGCCGGGCGCGAGTTCGAGGCCGAGATAGCGCTCAACCCCGCAGACCTCGAAGCGCGCTACCACCTCGGCTTCGTCCTGCTCGCGCGGCAGGACTCCGCGCGCGGCATCCGCCTCATGCGCGAGGTCGTCCGGTCGAAGCCCGACTTCGCCGACGCGCGCTACGAACTCGGCAAGGCGCTGCTCCAGAGCGGCGACCTGCCCGGCGCGCTTGAGAACCTACAGGCGGCCGCGCGCCTCGCGCCCGACAAGTCTTACGTGCGCTACCAGCTCGGCCGCGCCTACCTCGCCGCCGGCCGCAAGGCCGAGGGCGAGGGCGAGCTGGAGACGTACAGGCGTCTGAAGGAGAAGGAGCGCACCCAGACGACTCCCTGAGCGGCCCCCGACTGGCCGCGTCCCTCTGTCTCCCCTTAAACTCTCCACGAGAGGTGGACTGCTTGCCCCCTAAGAGGACTTTGCTCACGGCGCTCGCCTTCGCGCTCCTGCTCGCGCCCGCGCGGGCGCCCGCGCAGGTGCGCTTCACAGACGTGACCGCGGAGTCGGGCGTCTCATTCCGCCACGTCGCCTCGCCCGAGAAGAAGTACATCGTCGAGTCGATGAGCGGCGGCGTCGCCCTCATCGACTACGACAACGACGGCGACCAGGACATCTACTTCGTCAACTCGCTCACGGTGGACATGGTCAAGTCGGGGGGGCGCACGCGCAGCGCGCTCTACCGCAACGACGGCGGCTGGAAGTTCGTTGACGTGACGGACAAGGCCGGCGTCGGCGACATCGGCTGGGGCATGGGGGCGGTCGCGGGCGACTACGACAACGACGGCTTCGACGACCTCTACGTCACCTGCCTCGGCGCGAACCGCCTGCTCAGGAACAACGGCGACGGCACCTTCCGCGACGTGACGCAGAAGGCCGGCGTCGGCGACCCGCGCTGGTCTACGGGCGCAGCCTTCTTCGACTACGACAACGACGGCCGCCTCGACCTCTTCGTCACCAACTACGTCGACTTCGACGTGAACCACCTGCCCGAGTTCGGCAAAGGGCGCACGTGCCAGTACAAGGGCGTGCCCGTGCAGTGCGGCCCGCGCGGCCTGCCCGGCGCGGGCGACTCGCTCTACCACAACAACGGCGACGGCACCTTCACCGACGTGTCGAAGAGGGCGGGCGTCTCCGACCCGCAGGGCTTCTACGGCCTCGGCGTCCTGTGCGCCGACTTCGACGAGGACGGGTGGACGGACGTGTACGTCGCCAACGACTCGACGCCCAACTTCATGTACCGCAACCAGGGCGACGGGACGTTCAAGGAGGTCGGCTTCGTCTCGGGCACGGCCGTCAACGAGAACGGCAGCGAGCAGGGGAGCATGGGCGTCACCGCGGGCGACTACGACCACGACGGCCGGCTCGACATCTTCATCACCAACTTCGCCGACGAGTACAACACGCTCTACCGCGGCGGCGCGAAGCTCAACTTCACCGACGCCTCCTACGCGGCGAAGGTGGCGGAGGCAGCGCTCCCCTTAGTCGGCTGGGGCACGAAGTTCTTCGACTACGACAACGACGGCTGGGTAGACCTCTTCGTCGCCAACGGCCACGTCTACCCGCAGCTTGAGAACTACCGCCAGCGCAAGCTCCTGCACCGCAACAACCGCGACGGCACCTTCTCCGAGGTCGCGGCGCAGGCGGGCGCGCCGCTCACGGAGAAGAGGGTCGG
This sequence comes from Pyrinomonadaceae bacterium, assembly GCA_036389815.1. GTDB lineage: Bacteria > Acidobacteriota > Blastocatellia > Pyrinomonadales > Pyrinomonadaceae > QHXN01. The sequence continues at coordinate 26,304 of DASVWB010000427.1, forward strand.
GCGCGGCGTCGCCTTCGGCGACCTCGACGGCCCGCCGCAGGTCTTGCGCAACGACGGCGGGAGCGCCGGCAACGCCGTCGTCGTCAAGACGGTCGGCGTGAAGAGCAACCGCGACGGCATCGGCGCGCGCGTGCGCGTCGTCGCGGGCGACCTCGCGCAGGTGGACGAGGTGCGCAGCGGCGGCAGCTACGTCTCGCAGAACGACCTGCGCCTGCACTTCGGGCTCGGCGGCCGCGCGAAGGTAGACCTGATAGAAGTCCGCTGGCCGAGCGGCGCGGTGGACAAGGTGACGGGCGCGGCCGCCAACCGCGTGCTGACCGTCAGGGAGGGACAGGGGCTCGTCTCTCAGAGGGAGTTCAAGGCGGCGGCGCGGCGCTAGAGCCGCCGCCGCGGGTTCGTCGAAAGTGACGCCGATGAAGTCCACGCTGTGCATGATGATCGTCCTGCTCTCGGTCGCGCTCTCGGGCGCGGGGCGCGCGCGCGCGCAGGGCGGCGGCGAGGGCGCGGGCGCGGCGCAGCTCGAACGCGCGGCGGCGCTCATCAGCGGCGACCGTTTGCAGGAGGCCGAGCGCGTGCTGGAGTCGGCGCTGAAGGCGAGGCCGGACGACGCGCTCGCCTTAAACCTGCTCGGCACCGTGCGCGCCAAGCAGGGGAGGCTCGAAGAGGCCGAGGCGCTGTTCTCGCGCGCCGTCCGCGCCGACGCCGCGTTCGTCGGCGCGCACATGAACCTCGCGTACCTCTACACGCTCCGGGGCGCGCCCGAGAAGACGGCCGCGGAGCTGAGGGAGGTGATGCGGCTCGACCCGCACAACGCGGACGCCGCCTACAAGCTCGCGCGCACGCTCTGCGGGCGGGGGAGCTTTGCGGAGTGCGCGTCGGTCGCGGAGGGCGCGCGCGCCGCGGGGGCGCTCACGCCGCCGCTCGCGCTCATGCTCGGCGACGCTTACGCGCGGCTCGGCGACGCGGCGAAGGCCGAGGAGAGCTACATGCTCCCGCTCGGCGCGAAGGCGGAGGACGCGGACGCGCTCGTCGGCGCCGCCAACGCCGCGCTCGCCGTCGGCAGCCCGCGCGCGGCCGCCGTCTACCTCGCGCGCGTGCGCGGCCGGCTGGCGGACGCGCCCGCGCCGCTCTACCGCTTCGGCGTCCTTGCCCTCAAGGCCGGCCTCTACGACGACGCGAAGCGCGCGCTCGAACGCGCCTCGCAGCTCGACCCGAAGGAGCCTTCGCACCTCGTCGCGCTCGGCGCCGTCTGGTTCAAGAAGCCCGACCTGTTCGAGGCCGAGAAGGCCTTCCGCCGCGCGCTCGAACTGAAGCCCGAAGACCCGCAGGCGCAGATGTACCTCGGCTACACGCTCCTCAAGCAGAAGCGTCTGCCGGAGGCGCGCGGGCTGCTTGAGAAGAGCGCCCGCGGGGACGCGTCCACGCCCGAGACCTTCTACTACCTCGGCCTCATCGCGCAGGAGCAGAACGAGGACGCGCGCGCCGTCGAGTACTTCGAGCGCGCCGTCAAGCTCCTGCCGTCTTACGCGCAGGCGCACGTCGCGCTCGGCGCCGTCTACCTGAAGCAGAAGAACTACGAGCGTGCGCGCGCCTCGCTCGAAGAGGGCGTCCGGCTCGACCCCGAAGACTCGAAGGCGCACTACAACCTCGCGCGCCTCTACGCGCAGCTCAAGGAGCCGCAGAAGGCGCGCGCGGAGATGGAGGCCGTTGAGAGGCTGAAGGGCGCGGGCGGCGCGCGGCCGCAGGGCGAGGACGCGCCGCCGCCGGGGGGGCCGCGCTGAGCGCCGTACGACTTTGAAAGCAAGGCACGCCACACTCCCGCTCCTCTGCGCCCTCTGCCTCGCGCTCCCGCACGGCGCCCCGCGCGCCGCCCGTCCGCCTGCGCGGGCGCAGCAGCCCGCCGTCACCTTCGCCGAGGTGCCCGCGAAGTCGAGCGGCATCGGCTGGGTTCACAACAACGCGCACTCCGAAGACCGGCAGTTGCCCGAGACCGTCGGCGCGGGCTGCGCCTTCCTCGACTACGACGGCGACGGCTGGCTCGACATCTATCTGGTCAACAGCGGCCCGTCCGACTTCTTCGCGCCGAAGACGCCACTGAAGAACGCGCTCTACCGCAACAACCGCGACGGGACGTTCACGGACGTGACGGAGCGCGCGGGCGTCGCGGGCGGCACCTTCGGCATGGGCGTGGCCGCGGGCGACTACGACGGCGACGGCCGGCAGGACATCTACGTCACCTCGTACGGCCGCAACATCCTCTACCGCAACAGGGGCGACGGCACCTTCGCCGACGTGACGGAGCGCGCGGGCGTCGCCGCGCCCGGCTGGTCTACGTGCGCCGTGTGGTTCGACTACGACGCCGACGGCCGGCTCGACCTCTTCGTCTCCAGCTTCGTCTTCTACGACAAGGCGCAGAACCCGCTCTGCGTTGACGAGCAGAAGCGCCGCTACTACTGCGTGCCGCGGCTCTTCAAGCCGCAGCCCTCGCGCCTGTTCCGCAACCAGGGCGACGGGACGTTCAGGGACGTGAGTAAAGAGTCGGGCATCGCCGGCTCGCCGGGGAAGTCCTTCGGCGCGGTGGCGACGGACGTGAACAACGACGGCCTGACAGACCTCTTCGTCGCCAACGACACGATGCCCAACTTCCTCTTCGTCAACAGGGGCGCGGGGAAGTTCGAGGAGGAGGGGCTGGCGGCGGGCGTGGCCTACAGCGAGGCGGGCAAGCCGCGGTCGGGGATGGGCGTGGACTCGGCCGACTACGACGGCGACGGCTGGCAGGACCTGTTCGTGGCGAACATCGACCAGGAGTTCTTCAGCCTCTACCACAACCAGAAGGATTTGACCTTCACGGACGAGCCGGGCGAGATCGGGCCGGCGACGCAGCTTCTGAGCGGGTGGGGCCTGAGGTTCTTCGACTACGACGACGACGGCGACGCCGACCTTCTGCTGGCGAACGGACACCCGGACGACCTCATCGAGATGCGCCTCGCACGCGTGAAGTACCGCGAGCCGCTGCTGATGTTCGAGAACACGGGGCGCGGCTTCCGCAACGTCTCCGCGCGCTCGGGCGCGGTCTTCGCGCGCGACTTCTCGGGGCGGGGCTTGGCGGTCGGCGACTACGACAACGACGGCGACCTCGACGCGCTCGTCTCGAACAACGGCGAGCCGCCCGCGCTGCTCCGGAACGACGGCGGGAACCGCAACAACTGGCTCGGGCTCCAACTCGTCGCGACGAAGAGCAACGCGGCCGCGGTCGGCGCCGTCATCACGTGGCAGGCGGGCGGCGTCAGGCGGAGTCGTTTGAAGACGGGCGGCGGCAGCTACCTCTCGTCGCACGACCCGCGCGAGATACTGGGCCTCGGCGACGCGGCGCGGGCCGACTGGGTCGAGATACGCTGGCCGGGCGGGAAGGTGGACAGGCTCGTGAACGTGGCCGCGGGCGCCTACGTCAGGGTGGTCGAGGGCGAGGGGCGGAAGTGAGGTCGCGTTACTTCTGCGCCCGGGCCATGCGCTCGGCGTTGCGTTTGACGTTCTCGCTCAGCTCGATGATGGTCAGCAGTTCGCCGCCGGCCCGGGCCGGCTCCTTCGCGTCCACGACGTCCAAGTTCTTGAACATCGGGTTGTCCGTGAAGCTGTAGATGGTGTTGCAGAGCTTGATCAGGGCGGCCTTCATCGCCTCCTCGTCGTACTCGGCGGCGGGCGCCTCCGGCTTCTTGCCCTCCCCCTTCTGCATGGGCTCGGCGGCCGGCTTCATCAGGAAAGACTTCAGGTGGCCGGCGCGCTTGTTGATCTCCTCGGCCTGCGAGGCGAGCTGCCTGTAGTCGAGCGGCTTCTTCGCCAGCAGGCGCTCGACTATCTCGTTGCGCAGGATTTGTATCCGCTTGAAGTCGTTCTTTGTCTGCTCGATGGCGGCGGCCAACTGCTGCGGGTTCAGCTCGGCCGGGCGGGGGCGCATCTCCGCGCCGCGCAGCGCGGCCTCGCGCCGAATCTGCTGATCCATCGCCGCCCTCGGGTTCGGGGCCGGCGGCGCGCCCGCGCCGGGCGGCGGCCCCACCTGCGCCCGCCCCGCACCGGCGCAGGCCGAAAGCACCACGACCGCCGCCGCGAATCGCGCGGCGCCCCCCACGTTGTAAAAGCCAAGTCTCTTCACGGCCCGACTCCTCCGACTGAAACTCCCGCGGGCGGAACATTACACCCGCGGGAGTTTCGCAGTAAAGGGGAAGTAGACAGTAGACAGTAGACAGTAGACAGTAGGCTCCGCACGCCGGACGGTGGCTGCTGAAGAGGCGGCTCGAAGGATGACTAGCCGGCCTCGAATTGTCTGTCTGCTGTCTACCGTCTACTGTCTACTCATTCCCAACTGCCTACTGCCTGCTCCCCCGCGCGCGGCCGCGGGCGGGCGTCGCGCCGGGGCGGAGCGTGAAGCGTTCGGTGAGGCTGCCGACCATCACGTCGAAGTCTCCGGGCTCGACCACGGGGCGGTTGTCGGCCCCGACGAAGGAGAGGTCTTCGGGGCGGAGCGTGAAGGAGAGCGTGCGGCTCTGCCCCGGCTCAAGGTAGACCCTGGCGAAGCGGCGGACGCGCCGGCCCGGCGGCGCGAGCGACGCCACCACGTCGCGCACGTAGAGGATGACGGTCTCCTTGCCCGCGCGCCGCCCCGTGTTGCGCACCGTCACGCTCACCCCGACCGTGCCGCTCCACGGCACCTCCCTGCGGTCGAGCCTCAGGTCGGAGTAGGCGAACGTCGTGTAGCTCAGGCCGTGGCCGAACTCGAACTGCGGGTTGAAGGCCATGTTGCCGAAGCTCGTCGCCTCCGTCTCGAAGAGCTTGTGGTCGTAGTTGACCAGCCCGTTCGGCGTGCGCGGGTAGGTGAAGGGGAGACGGCCCGAAGGGTTGTAGTCGCCCAGCAGGACGTCCGCGACGGCCGTGCCGCCCTCGTTGCCGGGGTTCAGGGCGAGCAGTATCGCCTGCGACTTCTCCGCGACGCGGTTGATGACGCGGGGCCGCCCTTCGACGAGGACGAGGATGACGGGCTTGCCCGTCGCCTGTATCGCCTCGGCCAAGCGCACCTGCGCTTCGGGGAGGTTGAGGTCTGTGATGTTGCCGGGCGTCTCGGTGTACGAGCCCTCGCCGAGGCAGAGCACGACGGCGTCCGCGTCGCGCGCGGCGCGCACGGCCGCGGGGATGTCCACCTCCTCGTTCACGTCGGTCGGCGTGCTGTTCGAAGGCGAGCCCGCCGGGCGCGTGATGCGCGTGCCCGGCTCGTAGCGTAGGTTGCCGCCGAGCTTGCCTTCGAGCGCGCGCAGGATGGTCGGGCGGTCTTTCGGGTAGAGCGCGGCTTCAGACCCCTGCCAGACGTACGTCCAGCCGTTGTTGAGCGAGACGAGCGAGTCGGCCGTCGGCCCCGTCACGAGCACCTTGCGGTCGCGCGAGAGCGGGAGGAGGTTGGCGTCGTTCTTGAGCAGCACCAAGGACTCGCGCGCCGCCTGGAGCGCCACGTCGCGCGAAGAGTTCTGGCCGACCACGCCCTTCAGCGAGGCGTCCGGCCCGGGCCGCTCGAACAGCCCCAGCTCGAACTTGACGAGGAGGATTCTGCGCACGGCCTCGTCTATCCGCGACACGGGGACGGAGCCGTCCTTGACCAGACCGACGAGGATGTCTGCGAAGCTGTAGTCCGAGGGCACCATGCTCATGTCGATGCCGGCCATCACGGACATCCGCGTCGCCTCGCGCTCGTCGGCCGCCACCTTCCACTGCGTGACAAGCTTCTTGATGTCCTCCCAGTCGGAGACGACGAAGCCTTTGAAGCCCAGCTCGCCGCGCAGGATGTCGGTCAGGATGTGGTGGTTGACGTGGCCGGGCACCCCGTTAATCTCGGCAGAGTTGACCATCACGGTGCGCGCGCCCGCCTTGACGGCCGCGGCGAAGGTCGGCAGGAAGTACTCGCGCAGGTAGTTCTCCGGAATCCACGCGGGCGTGCGGTCGCGGCCGTTGAGCGGGAAGCTGTAGCCCATGTAGTGCTTGAGGCTCGCGGCGACGCTCTTGTTAGAAGAGACGTCGTCGCCTTCGAGCCCGCGCACGAAGGCGACGCCCATCACGGAGGCGAGGTAGGGGTCTTCGCCGAAGGTCTCGTAGAAGCGCGGCCAGAGGGGCTGGCGGCCGATGTCGAGCACGGGCGAGAACGACCACGGGATGCCGGCGGCGCGCGTCTCGGCGGCGGCCAGCTCTTCGGCGCGCTGCATCAGCTCGGGGTTCCACGTCGCGGCCATCCCTATCTCCTGCGGGAAGAGCGTGCCGCCCTGCACGTAGTTCGCGCCGTGGATGGAGTCGATGCCGTAGATGACTGGAATCTTGAGGCGCGTCCTGCCCGCGGCCTCCTGTATCTGCCGGATGATCTCGTGCCACGCGTCCACGGAGAGCGCCTGGTCTTTAACGTTCAGTATCGAGCCGACGCCGTACTTGACGACGGCCTTCTCAAGCTTCGCCGGGTCGATGCGGATTGCCTGGTCGGAGCCGGTCGTGACCATGCCTATTTCGAGCTGCGTCATCTGCCCGACCTTCTCTTCGAGCGTCATGCGCGCGAGCAGCGCCTCGATGCGGCGCGTGTAGTCGGGCGCGCGCCGCCGGAGCACGGCGCGCCGGAAGAAGGCGTCGCTGTCGGGGACTTCGGCCGAGACCACGCCGCGCCCGTCGGCGGTCTGCGGGACGGCGGCGCGGGTTTGTTGCAGTTGTAGGCAAAAGGTCTGGGCGCAGAGCGTCGTCGCCAGCAGGAAGGCAATCTTTTTCATGGCCGTTTCAGGCTGTCCTTTTGGAAGAGTCTCGAAGGAGCGCGTGTCGGCACATTCTCTTTTATCCCGCGCTTTTCTTCAAGCATTATTTTGAAGGCGGTGGGGAGTAGACAGTAGACAGTAGACAGTAGACAGTAGACAGTAGTCAGTAGGGCCCCGCCTGACGAACGTTAACGCTGCCAAATCGGCCCCGGCGCATAAAAGGTTTTCCCTACTATCTACTGTCTACTGCCTACTGCAAAAGCGCCGAGGGGGCCGGCGTGCCTCTCGGCGTGCCGGCCCCCTCGACGGTCGGGGAGATTGTCTGTGTAATCCTGTCCCGCGGGGGTGCCTGCCCCGCAGAGCCGAACTGTTCGGCCGTCCGCCTCAGCGCGCTCGCGCCGCGACGGTGACGGTCTCGGGCCGCCGGCCCGCGCCGGCCAGGGATTCGACCGTCGAGCGCGTGCGGCGCGACTGCGCCACCTCGCGCCCCGCGCCGTCGGAACCCGCCCAGAGTTGCGCGAGGACGTATGTCTCGCCGTACTTGCGGAAGACGAGCCTAGCGCCGTCGCCGCCCGCCCCGCCCTGGAGCGAAGAGGTCATCACGACGGAGCCCGCGCGACCCGCCGTGCTCTGAATCTCCCAGGCCGTGTAAGAGTCTCGCCTGACCGGCTCGACCCTGTAGGCGCCGGCGGGGAGAGTCTTCTCGCCCGCGACGAAGTCGAACGGGATCAGGACGACCGTGCGGCGCGCGGACTGCGCGTATGAAGTTGCCGCGAGGGTTAATAAAAGAGCCAGCACGGGTATGAACCTATGAATGAAACGCATAACAGACCTCCTGACGCCCCGCGAACGGGCAAAGCCGGGCGGCCCGATTACCGCCCAACGAATAACGCGTCAGGCGGCGCGCACGGGGATCATACGGCCTCCGAAATTTTTCGCGCCCCCTTCTCGACCCCGCTCCGCGCCTTAAGCGGCGGCCGCCACGCCCCGCCGCGGTATCGTTCTGTAAGCTCTGCCAAAACTGTTGCATTCTCTGCCGCGCGGGTTTAATCTCCCGTCCGTGGGCGTCACTCCCGCACTCCGCCGCTCACGCTAAACACACTTACCCCCGGCCGCCGCAACGGCAGCTTTTAACTGTCGGACGTGCGCCCGGGTTCAGGGCAGAGACAGCACGCTTGAGACTAAATCGAGCGCGATCTGTGTCAGAGTCTCAGTCGCCCCCGTTGTATCCTCATTGGTCGTAGTAGGCTCTTGCGCGGTGTCCGTTGGCGTCGGCTCCGGTCGCGGCGAGCCGGGGGTGTGAATTATCCCGGCCCACGCAGGGCAGCATAGGGCTAGTACTAGCGCGGCGGCTATCAGGGTTTTACGCATTGTTCTTTCTCTCTTCCGGTGATGAGTAGTCGAATGGTCAAACCGTCTGCCCCGCAAGGGTATGACGGTTTTTTCGTAGCTGTCGAAAATTCGACAACTAGAGGAAGGCTTTACCTCACATGAATTTAGCAGACGAACAGTTGAAGGAACTAGATAACTCTTCACTGACGACGGAAGAGCGCACACTACTCCGCTGCCGTGTGGCGGCAGACCTCATCCACGCGGGGCAATATGAGGCCGCGCGCGAAGCTCTAGGCGGACACTGGCGGGGAGTGGGCGAACGCCCTAACGTGGAAGGGCTGCCGGAGAGGACGGCCGCCGAAGTGCTCTTACAGGCAGGCGTGTTGTCCGGCCGCATAGGCGCGCTCGGGCAGGTGGCGGGGACACAGGGCGCGGCTAAAGACCTTATCAGTGAGAGCGCCACGCTCTTTGAGAAGTTTGGGGAGTTCAACAGGGCCGCGGCCGCACGCGCAGACTTGGCGCTCTGCTATTGGCGGGAGGGGGCGTATGACGAGGCGCGTGTGATGTTGGAAGGTGCCGCCGCGCTCGTCAGAGACGATGCGCAGTTAAAGGCCAAGACGATCTTGCGCCTCGCGGTGATAGAGAACTCGGCCGGGCGCTACAGTGACACGCTACGCCTTTTGACAGACTCCGCCCCGCTCTTTGACAACGTGAGCCCTACCCTGCGGGGCAGTTTTCATAATGAACTCGCCATCGCTTTGCACTTCTTAGGTAGGGCGGAGCGCCGCGCCGACTACACCGACAGGGCCATACTCGAATACACGGCCGCCGTCTACCACGCCGAACAGGCGGGGCATGAGCAGTACGGCGCGTCCATCGAAAACAACCTCGCTTTCCTTCTCTACAAGCTCGGCCGCTACCGCGACGCGCACGAACACCTGGACAGGGCGCAGGCCGTCCTGACGAGGCTGAAAGACACCGGCACGCTGGCGCAGGTGGACGAGACAAGGGCGCGGGTGCTGATAGCCGAACGGAGATACAGGGACGCGGAGCGGACGCTGGCGGGCGCACTCAAGACCTTGGAGCGCGGCGACGCGTCGGCCCTGCTGGCGGACGCGCTCACGGTTCAAGGTGTCATCCGGGCGCGTCTCTGGGAATACCAAAGCTCGATCAACGTCCTGCGCCGCGCGGCGGAGGTGGCCGAATCGGTAGGGGCGCTCTCTAACGCCGGTCAGGCCATGCTCACCTTCGTTGAAGAGCACGGGCTGTCGCGGCTGCTGCCCCCGGCGGAAGTCTACGACGCTTATTTGAAGGCCGACGGGCTCCTGAAGGACACGCAGGACGCCGAAGACATAGAGAGGCTGCGCGCGTGCGCCCGCGTCGTCATGCAGCGGCTCTCGGGCACGCAGATTCACGAAAAGAATTTCAGCCTCTACGGGGCGGTTCACGAAGTGGAGGCGAGGCTGATAGGGCAGGCTCTGGACGAGTCGGGCGGCAGCATCACGAAGGCGGCGCGACTCCTGGGACTCACTCACCAGACGCTCATCTCGATACTAAAAGCCCGACACAAGGCGCTCGTGGGGAAGCGGAAGCCCGTGCAGAGGCGGCTGAAAAGCATTATCAAAAAGCCCGAAAAGTAATTCCGCCAACGACGCTATTTTTAGCCGAAGTCCCGGCACACTACAGGCACACCAAACGAGAAAGGGCAGCCGCGCTGCTGCCCTTAACTTATTGATTCGGTTAATGCACCCGGCACGACTCGAACGTGCGACCTTCTGATTCGTAGTCAGACGCTCTATCCAACTGAGCTACGGGTGCGTTTTCTCTGTGAAGAGATGTGACGAATATAAGGGCCGCGCGCGGGGGTGTCAAGCAGGCTCGGGCGCGTCGGAGTGGGGCAGGAAGTCCGCCGTTTTCAGCGCGCGAAGTAGCCGGGGCGGGAGCGTGCGATGGCGTCGGCGCGGGAGACTTCGATGGTGATCGAGCGCCACTTGCCGTCGCGCTGGCGTGCGTTCGAGGACTGGTAGGCGAGGCTGTAGAGCGTGCGCATCTCGGCGGCGACCTCGGCGTAGAGCCGCCCCATGTCTTCGAGCCGGCGTATCTCGTGGAGGCGGCCGCCCGTGCGGTCGGCGAGCGCCTGCATGCGCGCGCGCGCCGAGGCGTAGATGGCGGCCTGCTGCGGCGTGAGCGGCGAGAGCGTCTTCGGGTCGGCCGAAGGGAGCGCCAGCGGGTAGACGGTCACGCCCTGGCGGTCGGCCGCGTCGAGCACGGAGCGGAGCGCCGCGCTCTCCTCGGGTTTGACCGAGGCGACGGCCTCCTCGCCGGTCCTGGCCTCGGCCGAGGCGCGTCCGTCGAGCTTGCGCTCCTCGGTGTCGAGCCCGTCGGTGAGGACGACGACGGCCTTGCGCCGCTTGCCCTCCTTCGCAAGCTCTGCGAGCGAGTGGCGCAGCGCCGCGTAGAGGCTCGTGCTGCCCTTGCCCTTGGCCTCCTCGATGGCGAAGGCGATGGAGCGGCGGTCGCTCGTGAAGTGCTGGAGCGTCTGAATCTTCTCGCTGAAGGCTACGACCTCGACGCGGTCTCCCGGCCCGAGGGCGTCGATGAAGCGAAGCGCGGACTGTTTGAGCGTGGGGCGGAAGTTGATCGTCGAGCCCGACATGTCGAGCAGGAGCACGAGGCTGAAGGGCGCGGTCGTCGGCTCGAAGCTGACGACCGACTGGCGCACGCCGTCCTCGTAGACCGTGAAGTCCGACCGCGAGAGGTTCGTCACGGCCTGCCCCTTGCGGTCGGCGACGCCGACGTTGAGGATGACGAGGTTGGTGCTGGTCGTGACGACGTCGGGCTCGTCCTGCTGCGCGCGCGCGGCGCCGGCCAGGCAGAGGAGCGCGGCGAGGGCGCAGGCGATCTTTAGCGAATTGTTGGCCCGGGAGTTGAAAAAGGTCATCGCTCGAACACGCTCGGTGCGGGGATAGTATGCGCAGGCGGCGCGCCTTCGCGCAAGCGCGTGGCCCCGGCCGCAGTGTTTTGGGTGCCGGCGCCGCGCCGCGAGTTGCCACGGACGCCCGCGGCGAAGGCGAAAGTAAAAAGGCATAAGGCAAAAGTGAAGATAAGAGGCGGCGTGTCTCTCGTCATCGGCTGACGACGAAAAACAGCGTGTCTCTCATCCCCCTACTTTTGCCTTCTGCCTTTTTACTTTCGCCTTACCTTCCGGCGCGGGCGCGTGCGCGGCGCGGGGCGGGGGCCTCGCGGTCGTCCGCGTCCGAGGCGACGGGGGCGGGGAAGGGGACGGGCGCGGGGGCGGGCGTCGTCGTGCGCGTGTTCGTGCGGCGCGTGCGGCGCGCCTCGGAGCGCTCGGCCTCGACCGCGGCGACGCGCTTGGCCTTGTCGATGCGCTTGCGCGGCACGAGCTGGTAGCGCAGCTCCATCTCCTGCGAGACGCGGTAGATGTTCTTCGCCTTCTGCCCGCGCTCGGCGCGGCGCAGGACTTCGGTCGTCTCCAGCAGCTCGGCGCGGTCTTCCTTGTCGATCCAGATGTAAAGGGCCTCGGCCATCTCTCTTAAAACCTCCAGGCGTATCAGCTTGCGCATCTCCTCGGGCCGTGCGACCGGCTGTATGTGCGCGAGCGTCGAATCTTTCGCGGCCGCGCCGGGGCCCGCCCCCGCCTGCCCGCGGCGCGCGTCGTAGTAGTCGGAGACGAGCGCGTCCACCTCCGCGCGGCGCTCGTCGTAGAAGAGTGCGAAGTCGTTGCAGCGCGTCCGGTAGACGCAGTTCACCGAGCAGACGAGCGCGTCCTTAAAGTGCCCGTAGCGGTTGCAGTAGAGTTTCAGACGCATCGCCGACGCTTCCGCAGGCGCGGGGGACGGCCGCCGATTCAAGGGCGTCCGGCGCTCTCCGCGTGCGCCAGTTAATATACCACGCGCGTTCCACGCGTGCAACGCACGTTTGCGCGTGAAACGAAACGGGTGGCCTGTCTGTCAGGCGGAAAAAGCCTTTCGCGCGGCCGGCCGGCGGGCGTATAATCCGCGCCGTCGAGGACGCTCGTAACTCTACTCACGGGGCCCGCCGCCACGCTCCCTCCTGAGTTTCTCCCGCAAAGACGCCGCCTTCCGACCGCGGCCGTCCGAAGCCTGAAGGAGAGACCGAAGCCTTGTACAGACCGAACTTCTGCTGCGAGTGCGGCGAGCGCGTCGCGCGTGCGCGGTGGCGCGTGTGGACGAGCCGGCGCTTCTGCGCGCCGTGCGCGCGGCGCTTCCGGCGCGGGCGTCTGGGCGCGGCGCTCGTCGCGGCCTGCGCGCTCTTCGGGCCGGGGTTTTTGGTGGGGCGTCTGACGGGCCCGACACGGCCGCCGCTCGTCGTGGAGCGCGGCGGGGCCGGGCTCGCGCCGCCGCCGGCCGCGGCCGCAGGGCCCGCGCGCGCCGGGGCCGACCCGAAGCCCGCGCCCGCCTACGGCCCCGACGGGACTACGAACGAGCGGCCGACGGATCCCGAAGAGGTCGTCTACATCTGCGGGGCGCGTACGAAGAAGGGGACGCCGTGCCAGCGCCGCGTGCGCGGCCCCGGCCGCTGCTGGCAGCACAAGGGCAAGCCCGCCGTCCTCCCGCCGTCGAAGCTGGTCGTGCGTGAGGAAAGTCAGAAGTAAAAAGGCGAAAGGCAAAAGTGAAGAGGAAGGCGGCGCGTCCTCAATCAAGTTAATGATGAGAAGGCGGCGTGCCTCCCATCATT
>DASVWB010000428.1:0-5846 GCA_036389815.1 Pyrinomonadaceae bacterium
GCCGCGAGGTCGTAGTCAAGGTGCAGCGCCCGAACATCCGCGAGCAGATGTCGCAGGACCTGGACGCCCTGGCCGAGATTTCCGGCTTCCTCGACGCCCACACGGAGACGGGGCGCAAGTACGAGTTCTCGCCCTTCCTCGAAGAGTTCCGCAAGAACCTCCTGCGCGAGCTGGACTACCGGCTGGAGGCGCGCAACCTCGTCGTCTTCGCCAACAACCTGCGCGAGTTCGACCGCATCGTCGTGCCGCAGCCGGTCGAGGACTTCACCACCTCGCGCGTGCTGACGATGGACTACATCTCGGGGCGGAAGATCACCAAGCTCTCGCCGCTCGCCAAGATCGACCTCGACGGCTACCAGCTCGCCGAGCACCTCTTCCAGGCGTACCTGCACCAGATTCTCATCGACGGCTTCTTCCACGCCGACCCGCACCCGGGCAACGTCTTCCTCACCGACGACCGCCGCATCGCGCTCATCGACCTCGGCATGGTCGCGCGCGTCGCGCCGCGCCCGCAGGAGCAGCTCATCCAGCTCCTGCTCGCCATCAGCGAGGGCAAGGGCGACGACACGGCCGACATCACCATCAAGATGGGCGAGGCCAAGCCCGGCTTCGACGAGAAGACCTTCCGCCGGCAGGTGGCCGACCTCGTGCTGGAGAACCAGAACGCGCAACTGGAGAACCTCGACTCCGGGCGCGTCGTCCTGCGCATCCAGCAGATCGCGGGGGAGTGCAACTTCCGGCTGCCGCCCGAGTTCACCATGATCGCGAAGGCGCTCCTGAACCTCGACCAGGTCGTCCACACGCTCGACCCGAAGTTCGACCCGAACTTCGCCATCCGCAACTACGCGGACGTCATCCTCCAGCGCCGCCTGAAGAAGAGCCTCTCGGCCGGCAACCTCTACGGGACCGTGCTGGAGCTGAAGGAGTTCGTGGACAAGCTGCCGGCGCGCGTCAACCAGCTAGTCGACACGCTGACGACGAACGGCATCCGCATCGACGCCGACGTGATAGACGAGCACAGCCTGCTCACCAGCCTGCACAAGATAGCCAACCGCATCACGGTCGGGCTCCTGCTCGCGGCGCTCATCGTCGGGGCGGCGCTGATGATGCGGGTCGAGTCCTCCTTCACCATCCTGGGCTACCCGGCCATCGCCATCATCTTCTTCCTGCTGGCGGCGCTCGGCGCGCTCGTGTTAGTTTTCAACATCATGTTCTTCGACGAGCAGGACAAGGGCGAGAAGGAGAAGTAGCGCTCCTTTCGACAGATGACGACCAACGAGAGCCACGACCCGCAGACGCTCTACGAGCGCGCCGAGCACGCCGCGCGCTTCATACGCTCGCGCGCCGACGCGGACGTGCGCGTCGCGCTCGTCCTCGGCAGCGGCCTCGGCGCCTTCGCCGACGAGCTGGAGGGGGGCGAGGCCGTCCCCTACTCGGAGATTCCGGGCTTCGCGCGCCCGACCGTCGAGGGGCACGCCGGGCGCCTCGTCGTCGGCCGCGTCGGCGGCGTGGGCGTGGCCGCGATGCAGGGGCGCTTCCACTTCTACGAGGGCTACACGCTCGAAGAGGTGACGTTCCCCGTGCGCGTGCTGGGCCTCCTCGGCGCGAAGAGCCTCGTGCTGACGAACGCGGCGGGCGGTTTGAACAACTCGTACGAGCAGGGCGCGCTCGTCCTCATCAGCGACCACCTGAACCTGACGGGCACGAACCCGCTGCTCGGCCGCAACGACCCGCGCTTCGGCCCGCGCTTCCCCGACATGACGGAGGTCTACGACCGCGAGTACCAGGAGGCGGCCATCGGCGAGGCGCGCGAGATGGGGCTCGAACTCAGGCGCGGGGTCTACGCCGCGCTCTCGGGGCCGAGCTACGAGACGCCGGCCGAGATTCGCATGCTCCGGCTGCTCGGCGCCGACGCCGTCGGCATGAGCACCGTGCCCGAGGCCATCGTCGCGCGCCACATGTCCTTGCGCGTGCTCGGCCTCTCCTGCATCACCAACCTGGCCGCCGGCGTCCTCGACAAGCCCATCAACCACGAGGAGGTCATCGAGACGGGCGAGCGCGTCCGCGAGACCTTCGCGGAGCTGCTGCGGCGGGTGATACCGAAACTACAGTAGGCGGTAGACGGTAGACGGCAGGCAGTAGCGCCCCGCGTTGCGGCCGCCGACGCTGACGGCCGGATGATTCATTTGAAGATTGCTTTTCTACTGACTACTGACTACTGACTACTGTCTACTCCCTACTACAGAGCGAAGCGATGATAATCGGAATTTGCGGAGGCACGGGGTCGGGTAAGACCACGGTGGCGAACCGGATTCTGGAGTCGGTGAGCAAGGACGAGGTCGTCTTCCTGCAACAGGATTCATACTACCGCGACCTCGACCAGCTCCCGCTCGACATCCGCAACGTCGTCAACTTCGACCACCCGGACGCCATCGACAACGACCTCCTCGTCGGGCACCTGCGCGCGCTCAAGGCGGGGCGCGCCGTCGAGCTGCCGCTCTACGACTTCAAGACCCACTCGCGCCGCGCCGAGACGCTGCACGTCGAGCCGCAGCCGATCATCATCATCGAGGGCATCCTCATCTTCGCCGAGAAGCGCCTGCTCGAAGAGATGGACATCCGCGTCTACGTCGACACGCCCGACGACATCCGCTTCATCCGCCGCCTGCGCCGCGACGTGGCCGAGCGCGGCCGCACCGTCGAGTCGGTCATCGAGCAGTACCTCTCGACCGTGCGCCCCATGCACAACCAGTTCGTCGAGCCTTCGAAGCGGTGCGCCGACGTCATCATCCCCGAGGGCGGCCACAACCTCGTCAGCATCAGCCTCATCTCGGGGCGCATCCGCGAGCGCCTGGCCGACGCGCGCCGCACGCGCTCGGAGTCGGCGGCCGTCGGCGTCGGGCTCCGGGTCGAACAGGGAGGGTAAGTGAGCACGGACGACCTGCAAGAGATCATCAAACTGGCGACCGGCGCGCGGCAGTGCGCGCTGGCGCGCTACTCGAACTTCTGCGTGGGCGCGGCGCTCGAATCCGAGGGCGGCGTCTACACGGGCTGCAACGTCGAGAGCGCGGCCTACGAGCAGACCATCTGCGCCGAGCGCGTCGCCATCTGGAAGGCGCTCTCCGAGGGCGAGCGCAAGTTCAGGCGGCTGTGCGTCGTCGTGGACACCGAGCGCCTGACGCCGCCCTGCGGCGCGTGCCGCCAGGTCATCTGGGAGTTCTGCGGCGACATCCCCGTCGTCCTCGCCAACCTGCGCGGCGACACACAGACCTACCGGATGAGGGAACTGCTGCCGCACCCCTTCGACGCCGGCTTCCTCGAAGAGACCGGCGCGGAACAGAAGTAGCGCGCCCCGGAAAAGAACATGAGAGCACACGCCAAACGACTCCTCCTCTGTCTCGCACTCCTCTCCCAAATCGTCCTGCCCCCCGCCGCCTCCGCCGCGAGGCAGAGGCCGCGGCGCGTAGACCTCATCGTCAGCGGCGGGACGGTCGTGACGATGGACGCGGGCCGCCGCGTCGTCGAGGACGGCGCGGTCGCGGTGGCGGACGGGCGCATCGTGGCGGTCGGGAAGCGGGCGGACGTGCTCCGCGCCTACGCCGCGCGCGAGGTGATCGACGCGCGCGGCCGCGCCGTCATCCCCGGCCTCGTCAACGGCCACACGCACGTCCCGATGTCGCTCTTCCGCGGCATCGCCGACGACCTCGACCTCAACGAGTGGCTCACGAAGTACATCTTCCCGGCCGAGGCGAAGAACGTCACCGAGGAGTTCGTCCGGGCGGGGACGCAACTCGGCCTCGCCGAGATGATACGCTCGGGTACGACCACCTACTGCGACATGTACTACTTCGAGGACGCCATCGCCGAGGAGACCGAGCGCGCGGGCGTGCGCGGCCTGCTCGGCGAGACGGTCATCGACTTCCCCGTGCCCGACAACAAGACCTGGGCCGACGCGATGCGCTACACGGAGCGCTTCGTCGCGCGCTGGAAGGGTAACCGCCTCATCACCGCCGCCGTCGCGCCGCACGCGCCCTACACCGTGTCGGAGGCGCACCTGCGCGAGGTGCGCTCCTTCTCCGACCGCACGGGCGCGCCCGTCGTCACGCACGTCGCCGAGACGCGCAAGGAGGTCGAGGACATCTCGCGCGACCACGGCGCGCGCCCCGTCGAATACCTCGCGCGCATCGGCTTCCTCTCGCCGCGCACGGTCGCCGCGCACACCGTGCACGTGACCGAGGGCGAGATAAACCTGCTCAAGCAGAGCGGCGTCGGCTGCGTCCACAACCCGGAGTCGAACATGAAGCTCGCGTCGGGGGTCGCGCCCGTGCCGCAGATGTTGAGGGCGGGCGTGGCGCTCGGGCTCGGCACCGACGGCGCGGCGTCGAACAACGACCTCGACATGTGGGAGGCGATGGACTACGCGGCGAAGCTGCACAAGGTCGCCACCTTCGACCCGAAGGTCGTCACGGCCGAGGAGGCGCTCATGCTGGCGACCGTCGGCGGCGCGCGCGCCCTGCACATGGAGGCCGACATCGGCTCGCTCGAAGAGGGCAAGCGCGCCGACCTCGTCGTCGTGGACCTCGACGCCCTGCACCAGACGCCGCGCTACAGCATCTACTCGCACCTCGTCTACGCGACGAAGGCCGGCGACGTGCGCACCGTCGTCGTCGAGGGGCGCGTCGTCATGCGCGACCGCCGCCTGCTCACGCTCGACGAGCCGCTCATCAAGCGGCGCGCCCGCGCCATCCGCGAGCGCATCTCCCGGAGTTTGGGAATGCGGTGAGCCGTGAGCCGTAAACCGTGACGAGAAGGGAAGGAGACGGCCGCCTCCTCTCGTCACGGCTTACGGCTCACGGCCTTTCCCTTTTTACTTTTGCCTTTCGCGGGGGCATAATGTGTCGCGAAATCGTTGTGTGGTCTCGGGCGAGCGTCGTGGCTCGCTTTTGAATTTACGGAGTTGTTTGTAGTGAATTCATCCCGGCAGTCATCCCCCGCGCACCTCTTCGCCGCCGCCGCACTCTCGCTGTCCCTAGCCGCCGCGGCCCAACAGGCGGCACAAGCCCAGACGACGCAAACGACGCCGGACGCGCAGGTCACGTCCCAGGCGACGGGGCAGGCCGCGCCGGCCGAGCCGGCCGCCGCCACCGAGGCCGACGCCGCGCAGAAGCGGCTCGCGCGGGCGCGCGCGCTCGCCGCCATCGGGAAGCTCGCCGCGGCGGCCGCGGAGCTTGAGAGTTTGCGCGGGGCGACGAAGGACGAGTCGGTGCGCGACGTGGCGCGCGTGCTCCTGATGGCCGTCATCGTCGAGATGCCGGATTACGCCCGCGCGACCGCGCTGCTCGACGAGGCTTTCAGGGCGCGCTCGGCCGGGCAGGCCGGGGACGCCGCGACGCACTTCTACTTCGCGCTCGCCGGGCAGACGGTCAACGCGGTGCGGACGCACCTCGAACGTTACCGCTCGTTCGGCGTCAACGTCTCGGACGCCCCCGAGCTTCCGCCCGAGGCGGCGGGCGACGTAGACCAGTTGCGCGGGCTCCTCGAACGGGTGGTCGAGCAGGCGCGCGCTCTCCACGCGGAGCAGTTGACGGGCGGCGCGGACGGCGCGCGCGGGCTCGACGCGGCCGCGCTGCTCGAAGACGCCGCGACGGTGCGCATGCGCATCGCGCGCGGCGAACAGGATCGCGCCGCGTGGCAGGCCGAGGTCTCCGAGGCGCGCCAGCACATCTTCTCCTCCGAGATGCGCGTCGGCAGCATCAGCGAGGTTCCGGCCGCCCGCCCCGCGCCCGCGCCGTCGGCACCCGCCGCGAGGACGGGCGCGCCGGACGGCAGGGCCGCCGCGCAGCCGC
>DASVWB010000429.1:0-14343 GCA_036389815.1 Pyrinomonadaceae bacterium
CTGCTCGCGCGCGACGACGTACCAACCCGTCTCGCGCACGGAAATCTTGACCGCCGGCTGCGAGGCCAGCCAGCGCTGCCGCGCGCGCGCCTCTTCGAGCGGCGCGCCCCGCGACGCCCGCGTCAGCAGCGCGGCGTCCGCGTCCGTCTGCGTCCACTGCCGCTGCGACACCGCGGCCGGCGCGGGGTCAACCAGTTGCGAGACGAGCGGCGAGCGCGCGCCCTTGAAAGGCGCGACGCCGCGCACGGCCTCGAAGGGCCCGTAGCGCGTGGCGCGCCCTGCGAGGTCTACCTCTTCGAGCCAGTAGCGCGCGCCGATGTCGCCCTCCGCGTCAGTCCACGAATACGAGTTGCCGGCCGTCAGCGCCACGCCCGGCCCGGCGACGAGCGCGGAGCCCGCGACGAGCGAGGCGTTGACGGGCGCGAGGCGGCCCGCCGACTCGCGGTAGAGGTTGAAGCCGAGGTTCTCGACTTCGTAACCGGTCTTCCACTCCAGCACCGTCCCGCCTTCGGTCGCCGTCGCGCGGAAGCCGACGAGCCGCGCGAGCGTCAGCGGGCCCGGCTCGTCGAGCGTCCAGTCGGAGGAGGAGGGGCTCACCGCCCTGACGACGGCGGTGTTGCCGGCGGCGTCCACGCAAGTCCCCGCCGGGCAGTTCGGCGGGAACGAGCCGGCCGCGCCGTTCGACACCCGCACGACGCGGTAGACGGACTCGTTACCCTGCACGTCCGGCTGCAAATAGTTGAACGTCATGTCTAGGGTGAGCGAGCCCGTCGCGTTCAGACTCCAGTGCTCCTTCAGCGAGGTCGAGGCGTTGACGGCCGGGTGCGCCGCGCCGACCGCGCGCACGGACAGGTCTCCGCCGCCGGACGCGTTCGACACTTCGAGCGGCGTGTAGCCCGCGGCCGTCCCCACGTGGAAGGTGAAGTCCGCGGGCACGGACACCTTCTTCAGCGCGCCGACGACGTAGCCGTCGGCGCGCGTCAACGTCGCAGAGCCGCCGAGCGTGAGCGCGAACGAAGACCCCGTGGAGATTCTGCCGGAGCCGAGCGAGACCGCGCCGGTCACGGCCTTGTCCCCGTCGAGCGTGAGCTGCGTCGTCGAGGCGAGCGTGAGGTTGCGGACGCCCGCGGCCGGGAACTCGACGCCGGCCGTGTAGGCGGAGCCGGTGTCGTACGCGAGCGTGGACGACGCGCCGTAGACGAAGCCGTTCCCCGCCGCCGACCCGCCGCCCTTCAGGCGGAACTCGCCGTTGACCGCCGTCGTGCCGTTGTTAACGACGGCGGCCGCGGCGACGAGCGCCCCGCCCGCGCCCACGGCGAGCGTGCGCGAGGCCGCGTTCGTGAAGGCGCTGTCGAACTCGACGGTCTTGCCCGCGGCGATTGACCAGTTGATGTTGTTGTTCGTGAGCGTCCCGCCGCTCCGCTTGAAGGTCACGAAGGGCGACCCGCCGGTGAAGTTGACCGTGGCCGGCCCCGCGGCGCCCTGAATCGTCCCCCCCGTCTGTGACCAACTGCCTCCGACGTTAATTGTCTGTGTTCCGCCGGAGCCGGAGTTGAAGCTCAGCACCCCGCCCGAAACAGACAGGTTGCCTGCTATGTTAAGGGTGTAAGTGCTCCCGCTGCCGAGCCGGATTTCCCTGTCGCCCGCCACCCGCACGACCGAGAGGTTACCGTTGACGGTCGTGAGCCCGCCGTTATACTGGAGCGAGCTGCCCGGGTCAGCCCCTATGTCGTAGGTCAGATTCCCGTATGTGACTCCGCTCACCTGCGTAGCCCCGGTCGCCTTCAAATAGATAAAATTGCTATTCGACGCGAACGATTCGATTCCCGCAAATATAGTCCCGCTCATCCCGCTCGTGTTGTCGTGTTTGTAAGTGCCCCCGTCGTCAATCCGAAAGGTCGTCGCGGCGGACAGCATGACGGGCGCGGCCGAGTCGAGGGTTCCGCCATTCTCTATCTGGAGCTTCGAGTTCGGGCCGGATATGTTCCAGGCGGCCGCGGTCGTCATCGTGTGCCCGTCTTGGATGACGAAGGCGTCGCCGGCCGCGAAGCTTGGCGGCGGTGTGCCGAGGCCGTCGCGCGTCGAACTCCAACTCGTGACCAACTCGGGCGGCAGGCTGCCGCGCGAGTAGTAGGTCGCGCCGGCGGCGCGGACGTGCGCGTAGAAGAAGAGGGCGGCGAGGCCGACGAGGGCGGCGAGCGCGGCGGCACCCTTCGCGGCGCGGCGTGACTCCGGTGTGTGCATGGGGCTCTCTCCGTTAATTTCAAAAGCGGCGCTCACCACGCCACGGGGCGGCGCGCGCCCGCGACGAAGCAGGCGGCGCGCGTGAAGCAGTTCGCCAGTTGGAAGGGCCAGCGTGGCATCCGGCCGAACCGCCCGCCGACGCAGACCGTCGCCTCGACGGGGCCCGGCCAGCGGTCGCGCAGGTCACGCAGCAGCCTGCGGGGCTCGCGCAGGTATGAGGCTATCGGCGCGCGGTGCGTGTAGGGCGGTTGCGCGGGCGCGCGCGTCCCGCCCCATCGCCGGAGCACGCCCGACACGAGCCAGCGCGGGAGTCGCGCCGCCGCTTCGGCCGCGGGCGTCCCCGAAACCCGCGCCCCGAGCAGGACGTGCGCCAGCCCGAGCGTACACGTCACCCACTCCGCGCGCCGGCCGTTTCGCCCCAGCAGGAGTCCCCAGTCGAAAGCCGCGCCCCGCGCTTCGAGCGCCGCGGCCACGTCGCACAGCCAGAGCGGGCGCCACGCCCCGTGCCGCAGCAGGTGGAGACAGAGGAGCCGCAGGTGATCCTCTTCGCTCAGCACGCGCACGCGAGCGCCGCACACGCGCGCGACCCGCGAGCGTTCGAACAGCTCTTCGACGTTCCCGTCGTGCAGCCTCTCGAAGCCCGCGTGCAGGTCTACCCAGAAGGCGCGCCCCTCCTCGGAGGCAAGGACATCTTTCGCGCGCGAGTAGTGTCGCGGCCTCACGCACAGGTCGATGTCGCCGCAGGGCCGCAGCCCCGGCTCGGCGTAGACCCCCGACGCGGCCCAGCCCTTGACGAGCACGGCGTCCACCCCCGCCGAATCGAGCAGCGCGAACAGCCGCGCGATTTCGGCCTCGCGCACGGCCGCCTTGAGCGTTTGCAGAAGGTACGCCTGCCGCAGGTCTTGCGCGGCGGCGGTCGCGCGCCAGACCGTGCGGCTCACACTCCGCCAGGCCAGCGCGCCCGCGCCCGAGACAGCGAGCACGCGCGCGACCGCCGAAAGCTCCCGTGCGGAAAGCTCCCACTCCGGCGGCTCCGTTCGCCACGAGCCGGCGAGCGCCCTCGCCAGCAGGTTGCCGTCAATGCTTACGGCTTCGGCCATGTATGTCGTCTGCACTTCCGAAGTAGTCGAGAAGCGAGGCACCCTTCGGTCGTCAGATGAATGTCACACGCACTGCCCGCCGTTGCAGATGCCCGACTGACACTGCGCGCCGTCGCTGCAACCCGCGCCCGAGCCCAGGAGGCTCGCGGCCTGCGCGGGCGTGGGCGCGACGATTGCGACGACTGCGGGCAGCGCCAACGCCGCGGCCAGTCCGACGCGCCGCATCATCTCGCGCCGCGAGACGCACGCGAGCGGCGAGGGGCGCCGGACGCGCGCGGCGAGCAGCCCTTCCCTGCCCAAACGTTCGAGCGCGAGCCACACGAACTCTTCCGACACGTCGCCTCCCGCCGCGGCCGCGAGCGCGCGCGCGATGTCCGCGGCCGTGCGTCGCCCGTCGCACAGTCGCCAGACGGCGGCCGCCGCGGCGTTGAGGCAGAGCGCCGTGTGCGTGCCGAGGTCGTAGACGAGCACCTCCCCGCCCAGCTCGCGCACGACCAAGCCCTCGGCGCGCGCCAGAGGTCCCGGCTCGACCATTCTCTTTCTCATAAGTTCTCCCGCCGGTCTTCGTCCGCTCCCGAGACCTTCAAACCCTTCACGACGCCGTCTCCAGAATCCTCCGCGCCGCCTCCGCCGCCTCGCCGCGCGCGCCGCGCAGGAAGGTCGCGCCGTCGGCGACGCGCGCCAGCGTCTCCAGCACCGCCGCGGGCCGCCGACGCGCGGGGATAGCGTTCGCCAGCAGCGCCAGAGAGCCGAGCCCCTTCGAGAGCACGCGCGGCCGGAAGCGCGCGCCCTCCCTGAACTCGCTCACGACGACGAGCCCGACGGGCAGCGGCCCGCACGCCGCGCAGCCGCCGAACTCCCCCGGCGCGACCTTCCGCTGCCTCCCGCCTTCGACGCGCACCGCGAGCGGCTTCGCGTAAGGGTGGACGCGGCCGCGCGCGTCGAGGACGGCGAACTCGTCCGAGTAGTAGCTCGCGCCCGCGCGCAAAAGCTCGGCCGTGAGCGTCGTCTTGCCCGCGAAGCTGCGGCCGGGGAGCAGCACGGCGCGCCCGCGCCAGCCGACGACGCCCGCGTGGACGAAGACCCTGCCGCGCGCCGACTCTGCCACGGCCAGTTGCAAGTCCGACTCGAAGCGCTCGAACAACTCTTCCGCTTCCGCCGTGCGCGCGACCAGCGCGTCGTCGGCGTAGAGGAGTTTGAAGCGGCGCAGGCCCCGCCGCGCCTCTCCGCCTGTGCGGACGGAGTAGAGGCGTTCGACCTCGCCGCACGGCGCGGGGCTTGAGCCCGGCGGCAGAAGCCCCGCGAGCCGCGCGAGCGCGGCCGCGTCGTCGGCGCGCACGCGGAAGCGCACGCCGAAACTCTCGAACGTTATGGCTTCCGCCCAGCCCAGGCGGTCGAGCTTCCGCATTCAGGCGGAGTCCCGCCGCGGGCGCGGCAGACGCGAATCCGTGTCTGTCACCAATTTTTCTTAACGGCGGCGCGGGTGGCGGGGCGGCGCGCCGGCCGAGGCGGCGGCCGTTGTCGGAAGCCGCACGTCTCGGTTCTCAGTCGGTCGGGTTCGGGATGAGTCGAAGCCCTTCACACACTCGCGCGCGCAGGGCGGAGTCTGCTCCGGGAGAAGGCTGGCGGGCCTGTTCGTGTTATCCGGTTTCTCCCCTTTTATGGCGGTGAGAGGGGACGCCCCGGCGGCGCTTGTTAACGAGAGTGCGCGGACTCTACCACCACTCCCCGTTTCGGTCAAACAAAATTTCGGCGCGCTTGCTCTGTCTGTTTCCGGACGATTAGTGAACAGGGTTTAAACATTCAGTATCGATTCCTGACGGCCGCGCGCTCTCGGCAGGCAGGTTTCAGGCGGCCGCACTCTGGCACGCCGTTAGCAGACTTCGAGGGCGCACGCTCTCCCTTCCGTGCGAGAACCTTTATGCAGGAGGTGTCGCGGTTGGAGCTAAGGGAGAGGGGCATCTACAGGCTGGCGGACTGGCAGGACGTGGTCGCGGCGCGTGGGCGCGACGGGCTCTTCTGCCTCTTCACGCCGGAGCACTGGCGGGCGCGCGGGCCGCTCGACTACAGGGTCTCGCCCGACGGCCGCCTCGTCTACCACGGCGCCGTCACGCAGTGGCGCGTCGAGGCGCTCTCCGACACGGGGCTCACCGCCCCGGCCGCCGTCAAGAAGACAATTCACTAGGGGCGGTTAATTCTTCCGCGCTAAAGCCGACTGCAACACGCCGCCGAGTTCAGAGCTGTTCGGCACCCAGAACTCGCCGTCGGCGGTCGAGAGCTTCTTCAGGCCGTGCGCGGGCAGGCTGCTCTCGGGCAGGCCGAGGTAGGTGAAGTGCGGGCAGTCGCTGCGCACGGTGCGGAACCAGCCGTGGCGCGCGAGCAGGCGGCGGACGCGCTCGTCGCCGTACTCGGCGGCGTCGAAGGCGAGCAGCGAAAGGTGCTGCGACGCGCCGGGCGCGGCCACCGAGTAGAGAATCGACTTCGAGAAGTCCTTGCTGAAGAAGATGCCGCCCTCCTCAAGTTCGAGCACGGCGCCTATCTGCTCGCGCACGGGCAGCCCACGCAGTCGCTCCGCCTCGGTGTCGGTGAGGCGGCCTTCGGCGCGCCAGTGTTCGAGCGCGGGCAGCAGGCGCGAGTTCCAAAGGCGCACGGTGTCGGCGTAGCCGCGCCGCGCGGACTCCGAGCCGTCGCGCGGCGTGATGTCGAGCCCCGCGGCCTGCGCCTCCGCGCGAGCGGCGAGCAGGGCGCGCATGGCGGCCGGCTGTAGCTCGACGTAGACGCCGCCCACTTCCTCCCGCGCCGCGCGCGCCGCGGCCTGGAACGTCTCGACCTCGGCCGCGCCCTCGAAGATGCAGACCGGCGGCGGCAGCACCTCGCGCGCGGCGACGAAGACCGCGCCGTACTCGTTCAGGATGCGCCGCGCCACGCGGTCGCCCCCGTCGCACATCTGGCGCCCGGCGGCCCCGCGCCGCGCGAGCGCCGCCGAGAGCGCCTCGTCGAACTTAGCGACCTTCATGCCCGTGTTCGTCTCCCGCCCCGCGGCCGGTTTAGAAGTCTTGTCGTCGTCGTCGCCAACGGCCGCCGCCGCGCGCTCGCCCGCCGCGACGGACAGCGCGGCCGCCAGCGCGAGCTGGAACAGGACTGACGCCGCGGCTCTTGTGCTGAACGCTGCTCTCATGGCCTTTCAACCCCGGCAGGCGCGGGCGACTCCCCGCCTGCCCTTCACCATTAACGCGTCGGCGGCGCGGCAAACGGATCACCTCCGGCGGCCGCGGGTAAAAGCGAAGGCGCGTGCGAGACGGCCTCGCACGCGCCTTCAAACTTTCGGGGCCTTCCGGCCGGCTCTTACTGTTTCGACTTCAGGAGGTCGTAGGCGGCTTCGAGCATCTGGCGCTGGCGCGCGCCGCCGGAGAGGATGTCAACTTCGAAGTTGACGTAAGGGATCGAGCTGTAGGAGGCGTGGACGGAGAGCGAGCCGTCGTCCACCGCGCAGCCGGGGGCGCGCAGTTGCGCCGCGGGCTTCTGCACGATGACGTTGAAGCCGCGCGAGGCGAAGGGGAGGAGCAGGCGCGGCTCGGTGACGATGACGAAGTTGTCCTCGTCCTCTTCGGCGTTCGAGAGGTAGACGCCCGCGGCAGAGTCGGCGTACTCGCCGCGGAAGGTCTGGCGCGAGCGCAGGGGGCGTACGAAGCCGACGGCGCTCAGGTCGTTGTCGCGCTCGGCCGCGGGGCTCTTCTCCACGTCGCCGTTGTTGTGGACGGCGACGAAGAGCGTCTCGCCCTCGCGCAGCCGCGCGCCGCCGGGCGCGAAGAGGAGCCCGAGAAGCTCGTCCGAGAAAGCCTTCACGGCCGACTCCGCGTCGGCCGGGAGGTTGAGGCACTTGCGGCCGTTCGGGGTGTAGATGCGGTTTGGGTCTACGCTGTAAGGCTTGCCCGCGACGCGGAAGCGCAGGCGGCGCGCGGGCGCGCCGGCGTCGTCGAAGGACTCGACCTCGACGAAGCGCCCGCCGCGCGCGGCGACCGCATCGCGCGCGGCCTTGAGCGCGCCCTGCTCGTTGTGGTGCGGCGCGAACATGGTGACGGCCGCGCCCGCGCGCTCGTAGACGTTCACGTGCACGTCCGTCTCGCCGAGCCTGAGCGTCCTGACCGTCTTCGCGACCGGCTCCTGCGCGGCGGCGCGCGCGGCTGGGAGCAGGCACCAGAAGAGTGCGACGAGGAGAAGCGTCAGCCGTCTCAAAGTCTTCCTCACTTCCTTGAGATGACGACCTGCTGCGGCGAGGCGGGGAGCGCGTGCGCCTCGCTGCCGGAGAAGCCCGCCTCGGCGAACATGCGTTCGAGTTCGGGGAGGGTGTAGGCGTCGCCGCCGGGCGTGCCCGCGAGCATCGTCAGCGAGAAGGCCGCGGGGACGGGCGGCGACACCCTGTCCTCGTTCGGCACGAACTCCAGCGTGACGGCCGCGCCGCCGTCGGCGAGTGAGTCGCGGACTTTACGGAGCAGGCGCACGCACGTCTCGTGGTCGAAGTGGTGCAGGAAGTTCGTCAAAAGCACGAGGTCGTAGCCAGAGCCGAAGTCCGCGCCGAAGGCGTCGCCGCCGATGGTCGAATGCCTCTCGGCGACGCCGGCCCTTTGCGCGTTCTCCTTCGCCACTTCGAGCACGGCCGGCCAGTCGAGCGCGACGACCTCGGCCCCGGGGTTTTGGCGCGCGAAGGCGATGCCGTAGAGGCCGTGGCCGGCCGCGACGTCGAGCACCTTCAGTCGCCCGCCGCGCCCGGCGCCGACCAGCGACGCGACGGCCTCGGCCGCCGGCGCGGCCATCGGCGCCATCGCGCGCGCGAACTTCACCCAGAGCGGGTTCTCGGCGGCGACCGTCCCGCCCTGCGGCACGGTCGTCCCGCCCTTGCGCACGGCGCCCGCGAGGTCTTCGAAGCCGGCGAGCAGCGTCGGCGCGAGCAGGAATTCGAGCGTGCCGCCCATGTAGGCGGGCGAGCGCCGGTCGAGGAAGACGGCCGAGTCCTGAGTCAGCCCGTACGAGCCGCCCTCCTTCGTCAGCAGCCCCGCGACGACGAGGAAGTCGCAGAGTATGCGCGCGCCGCGCTCCGAGGCGCCGCAGCGCTCGGCGACGGAGCGCGCGTCGCGGTTGCCCTCGCCGACGGCGGTGAACAGGTCGAGCTCGACGGCGGCCTTGAGCGCGGCCGTGAGCTGGTAAGAGTTGACGGTCTCGAAGAATCGTTCGGGGGAAGGTTGTGTGTGCGCGGACATCGTTTGCGGCCTCCTGCTCGGCTGGGTCTTCTGTGACGGCGCGGCATCTTACCCGCGGGGGGTTTGAAATTTCAAATCGAAGGGTTTGAAATTTCAAATTTCAAATTTCAAATTGGCTTTAGCCGTGTCTGCGTGTCTCTGTGGTTCAACCCGGTCGCGGCCCTCCGACTCCGAGCCTTTACGCGGCCGGCGCGCTTCTCTTATGCTGCGGCGCATGAGAAGAAGAATCATTCTGGCGGCGGTGCTGCTCGCCTCCGTCTTCTGCGTCGGGTTCGCGCGCCAGGCGAGGGGCGTGCGCTGGGAGTACAAGGCTACTTGCGGCCGCGCAGACCTCAACGGGCTCGGCGAGGAGGGCTGGGAGCTGGCGGCCGCCACGCAGGACGGCAACGTCACCTGCCTCTACTTCAAGCGCCAGAAGTAGTGACGCGGGCGCCCCCGCTTTCGGACGGCGGCCGCTCAGTCCGCCGTCAGCGGGAAGGCCGGGCGCAGCGGCCCCGGCGGCGGGTCGCCCTCGTAGAGGACGCGTTCGAGGAAGAGCCCCGACGGCGGCGCCGTCCACGCGGCGGGCTCGTTCGAGTACGTTTCGAGCAGCCGTGCGAAGTCGCGGGCCGAGACGTTCCCGCGCCCGACCTCTACGAGCGCGCCCACGAGACGCCTGACCATCTTCCAAAGGAAGTGGCTCGCGCCGACGCGGAAGAGGATGAGCCCGCCCTGCGACGCGACCTCCGCGTGCGCGACCTCGACGAGCGTCGAGCGCTGCTCGCCGGGGCTCTCGCAGAAGGAGCGGAAGTCGTGCCGGCCGGCGAGCGCGGCGGCCGCCGCAGACATCGCGCGCACGTCCAGCCTGTCGCGCACCCACCAGACCAGAGACTTCCCGAAAGCCGTCCGCCGCGTCGCTATCTGGTAGACGTAGTAGCGCGCCACCGCGTCGTGCCGCGCGTGGAAGCTCGCGCGCGCGTTGGCGACCCGCAGCACGTTCACGTCGTGCGGCAGGAGCTTGTTGAGCCCCGCCTTCAACTGCGCCGCGTCGGGCGCGCGCCCCGCCGACTTCCAGCGCAGGTGCGCGACCTGCCGGAGCGCGTGCACGCCCGCGTCCGTGCGCCCCGAGCCGCCGACCTCCGCGCGCGAGCCTAAGAACTCCTCGGCCGCGCGCGTCAGCTCGCCCTGCACGGTGCGCGCGTGCGGCTGCGACTGCCAGCCCGCGTACCTCGTGCCCTCGTACTCCAGCTCAAGCCTCCAGACGCGCATCGTTCCTGTATAGTAAACCCTCCGCCCGTGAAAAACAGGCTGTGGCACATGAACGCGGACTTCGAGGTCGAGCTGGGCGCCGCGCCCGGCCGGCCCTACCGCCGCACGCAACACTTCGCCGCGCTCAACCGCAGGCTCTCCGCGCAACTCCTCTGGCTCGCGGAGCCCGGCGACGCGCTGCTCGTCGAAGACCCGTGGCCCGAATCGCTCTCGACGGACGCGCGCCGCCGCGGGGTCGAGCTTGTTCCGACGCGCGACGTTGACACGCAGGCCGGGCGCCTCTTCACCCCCTGGGGCTGGACGCCGACGGCGGCCGAGGCGGGCGCGCGCGCGGGGGCGTCCGTCGAGCCCGTCCCCTTCGACGCGGTCGCGCGCGTGAACTCGAAGCTGTGGAGCCACGCGCTCGAAGTCGAGATGGGCTGGGCGCTGCCGGGCGCGGCCGTCGCGCGCGACACGGAGGAGTTAGCCGAAGCCGCCGCGCGCGCGTGCCCGTGCGCGCAGGACAAGTGGGTCTTGAAGAGCCCCTACGGCTTCGCCGCGCGCGAGCGCGTGCTGGGCCGGGGGCCGCGCGTCGCGGGGGCGCAGGCGGCGTGGGCCGCGAGGCGTTTCGCGCGCGGCGAGGCCCTCATCTTCCAGCCGTGGCTCGAAGTCGTGCGCGAGTACGGCGTAGCCCTTGAGGTCGGGCGCGACGGCTCGCACCGCGTTCTGGGCGTGAGCGACCTGCGGACGAACGGCGCGGGCACGGGCACGGGCTACGTGCTCGGGCGCCCGCCCGCGCCGCGCCGCTCGAAGGAGCTTGAGGCGGCGGCCGCCACGGTCGCCGCGCGCCTGCACGCGGAGGGCTATCGGGGCCCGGCGGGCGTCGACGCGCTGGAGCACGCGGGAGGGCTCCACCCGCTGCTCGAAGTCAACGCCCGGTACACGATGGGCTTCGTCGCCCTCGCCGTCGAGCGCGCCACGGGGCCGGCCGGGCCGACCCTGTGGGATACGAAGTCGGGAGACTTATCGCCTTTGCGACTTGAGGGTGACGGGCGGGACGTTCGCACCACGGGGGCGCGGAGACACAGCTAAATCAATTTCAAATTTCAAATCCGGGATTTGAAATTCTTAAAGGGGTGGTTAAGAAAATTCGTTGCACGACGGGGCGCGGCGGTTGAGCGCGCGTGCCGTTTCGCTTATGCTACGCCCGCCCTCGCACTCGACCGGCGCGGGCGCCACACGGAAGGACACACCACATTCAGGAGGCCTGCACTTGCCTCAGAGTCGTAAGCGACAGACGGGTCGGAGAACACACGGGCGCGCGTCCGCGCCGCAGCAGCAGCAGCGCCAGCAGGCGCGCGCGGCCGGGCGCAGGCGGACGCGGATAGTCGCCGCCGTCGTCATCTTCCTGCTCGCGGCCGGCGGCGCGGCCTACCTCTTCGCGCCCTCCCTGCGCGGCGGCGGCGCGGGCGCGGCGGTGACGACGCCCTCCGGCCTCAAGTACACGGACGTCGTCGTCGGCACGGGCCCGAGCCCGCGCCCCGGGCAGACGGCCGTCGTCCACTACACGGGCACGCTCACCGACGGGACGAAGTTCGACAGCTCGCGCGACAAGGGGCAGCCCTACGAGTTCCCGCTCGGGCGCGGCACGGTCATCAGGGGCTGGGACGAGGGCGTGGCGACGATGAAGGTCGGGGGGCGGCGACGGCTCGTCGTCCCGCCCGCGCTCGGCTACGGGCCGATGCCGCGCCCCGGCATACCGGCCAACTCGACGCTCGTCTTCGACATCGAGCTGCTCGGCGTGAAGTGAGGACGAAGGATGAGCGGGGGCAACAGGTGTTGACGGCGGGGCCGTCCTACCCGGCCGCGCGCAACGTGGCCGAGACGGTCGAGGCGCACTTCGCGCGACGCGCCGCCGAGGCGCGCGCGCGCGGCCGCGGCTACGAACTCGCGCCCGCGCCGGACGCCGCCGCCGTCGAATCGGTCATCGACGCGGCCTTCTGGGCGAGCCTCCGGCGCGAGGAGGGCTACTCGCCGAAAATCTCCCTCGCCTTCCTCCCGCCCGAGCAGGCCGAGCCGCCGCTCCGGCTCGCGCGCACGCTCCCGCTCACCGCCTCGGCGCTGGCCAAGCTCGCGCCCGCGGTCGAGCGCCCCGGCATACACCTCGGCGTCTGGCGCTGCGACGGCCGCGACCTCTGCGTCTGGGGGACGACGCGCGCCATCCCGCGCCTCTGCTTCGTGCTCGAAGTCGTCGAGCCGGGCCTCCTCGTCGTGAAGTACCGCCGGGGTCGCGACCCCGGCAAGTTCGTCAACGTCGCGGTGCTCAAGGGCGACGAGGTGAAGGTCGTGGACGAGGAGGGCGCGAGCGTCCCCGACTGCCCCGACATGCTCACCTCGCTCCTCGGCTTCGGCCCGGCGGTCGCCGCGCCGGACTCGGTCAACGTCCTCGTGCAGCTCGCCGTCTCGATGCGCGCGCACGGGCGCGGCGGCGCGCTGCTCGTCGTCCCCACGGGCTCCGACGCCTGGCGCGAGTCGATACTGTGGCCCGCGCCCTACTCGGTCGAGCCGGCCTTCTCGGAGCTGAGCGAGCTGATGGCGCGCTCCGAGGCCGAGGGCGACGACCCCGAGTGGCAGGAGTCTCTGCGCAGGGCCGTCGAGGCCGTCGCGGGGCTGACGGCCGTGGACGGCGCGGCGCTCGTCAACGCGCGCGCGGAGCTGCTGGCCTTCGGCGCGAAGATCGTGCAGCGCGACGGCGGCGCGCGCGTCGAGCGCGTGATCGTGACCGAGCCGGTCGTCGGCTCCGCGGCCGAGGTCGTCGAGCCGTCGCGCCTCGGCGGGACGCGCCACCTCTCCGCGGCGCAGTTCGTCCGCGACCAGCCCGACGCGGTCGCGCTCGTCGCCTCGCAGGACGGGCGCTTCACGGTCTTCGCCTGGTCGCCCTGCGAGCAGATGGTGCACGCGCACCGCGTCGAGACGCTGCTGCTCTGAACGGCCCGCGGCAGAGCGAGGGCTTAACGTATGCGGATACTCGAACCGCCTGCCGCCTCCGGGCTCTTCCTCGCGCGCGACTTCCTCGAAGCGCCGCTCTGCGCCGCCGTCCGCGAAGAGGCTCACGCGTCGGCCGGGCACCCCGCCCCGGTCTACCTCGAAGGCGAGGACGGGCTCGTGCACGAGTCGGTGCGCAGGACGACGAGCCTCGAAGTGTCGGCCGCGACCGCCGCGGACGTTGCGCGCCGGCTCCGGGCCTTGCGCGCCGAGATAGGCGGACACTTCGGGCTGAGCCTCGGCGACTGCGAGCCGCCGCAGTTCCTGCGCTACCGCGAGGGCGACTTCTTCGTCCGCCACCAAGACGGCGACGCCGGCCAGACGGAGTTCGACCACCTGCGCGTGCGCAAGGTCTCGGTCGTCGTCTTCCTCAACGGCGGCTCGGACGACGACGCGCCCGGCACCTTCGGCGGCGGCGAACTCCTCATCTACCGCGCGGAGGGCGCTGCGCTGCCGGGCCCCGTCGTCTTCCCCGTGAAGGGCGAGCCCGGTCTGCTCGTCGCCTTCCGCGCCGACACCCTGCACGAGGTCACGCCCGTCACGCGCGGCGAGCGCTTCACCGTCGTCAGTTGGTTCGGCTAGCGCGCGCGGGCGTCCGCTTCCGCACAACCCTATTGACAGTTCGGCAGGCTCGGCTTACCCTGCATACGCTCGTTTCAAGTTTCCTCGTACTGGTTCCGAGTAGTTACTGGCGTCAGCCCTTCGCCCCTGCCGGTCTCACGACGCGCTGCATTTCAACCCGCCGGCTCCGCTGCACGCCCGTCCGCCCCAAGTGAACGCTGTCCGTCGTCGCGCTTCAGCCTCGGCCTCTGTTTACCGCCGGCCGGAGGACAAGCCTATAGCCTTTGACACCTTACCCAACCGCCTACGCAGACAGGAGAATCGCCATGAGCGAAAAGGATAAAGAGCACGGCCACCCGGAACACCCGAAACACCCCGAGCACCCCGAACACCCGCGCAAGACCATCCCCGAGATCGCGCCCCAGAGGCCCGGCTACCCGATACCGGAGGTCGCGCCGGAAAGACCCGGCCGGCCGATACCCGAGGTCGCGCCCCAGCGCCCGACGCCCGAGATAGCGCCGGAAAGACCCGGCTACCCGGTCACCGAGGTCGCCCCCGAAAGGCCCGGCTACCCCGTCACGGAGGTCGCGCCCTCGCGCCCCATCACCGAGGTCGCGCCCGACCGCACCTCGCGGCCGATACCCGAGGTCGCCCCGGCCAGGCCGATTACGGAGGTGGCGCCCTCCAGACCCATCCCGGAGGTCGCGCCCGCGAAGCCCGTCCCCGAGATAGCGCCCGCGAAGCCGATACCGGAGGTCGCGCCTTCGAGCCCGAAGAGCCCGCGGCCGGTGCCCGAGGTCGCGCCGCAGTCGCCGTCCGAAAAGTGACGGCGCGGGCGCAAGGAGGGAAGGATGAGGGCGGCAGGATGAAGGATGAAAGGTGAGACGATGAGGCGGACGCTGTGCGGC
>DASVWB010000430.1:0-12996 GCA_036389815.1 Pyrinomonadaceae bacterium
TCATTGATTCAATGAATCAATGACCCGACGAACCAATGAACCAATCCCGCCCGTCCCGCCCGCCCCTGTTAATTGTTCTTACTGATAACGCAGGGCGGGGGGCGTGTATGGGCGAGGAGTTCGTGGGCGCGGACGAGACGGGGCGCGCGCTGGTGGCGGTCGAGCGCGCGCGGTTCATGCCGGCGATGTCCATCGAGTCGGCGGTCGAGCGCTACAACGCGGTGACGGAGTTCGTCAGCCGCGTGCTCCGCAAGGACGTGGACTACGGCGTCATCCCGGGCACGGAGAAGCGCACTCTTCTGAAGCCCGGCGCCGAGAAGCTGACGACCTTCTTCGGCCTCTCGACGCGCTTCGAGCTGCTGGAGCGCGTCGAGGACTGGACGGGCGAGAGCCACGGCGGCGAGCCCTTCTTCTACTACCTCTACCGCTGCCGGCTCCTGCGCGGCGACGTGGCTATCGCCGAGGGCGACGCCTCCTGCAACTCCCGCGAAACCAAGTACCGCTGGCGCGAGGCGCAGCGCGCCTGCCCCGCCTGCGGCCAGGCCGCCATCATCAAAGGCAAGGACGATTTCGGCGGCGGCTGGCTCTGCTGGAAGAAGCGCGGCGGCTGCGGCGCGAAGTACCCCGACGGCGACCAGGCCATCGAGACGCAACAGGTCGGCCGCGTCTTCAACCCCGACATCGCCGACCAGGTCAACACGATTCAGAAGATGAGTCAGAAGAGGGCGCTGGTCGGGGCCGTGCTGCTCGCCGTCAACGCCTCTGAGTTCTTCACGCAGGACGTGGAGGACATGCACTTCGGCGCGGCCGCGGTCGCGCGCGAGGCCGCCGCGGAGGCTGACGCCGAGGGTGAGATTCGCGCCGCGTGCCGCGCGCTGGGGAAGACCGAGGAGCAGCTTTCGGGTTGGCTCCGGAAGAAGTACGGCGCGGACGGCGTCGGGCAGTTGACCGAGCCGGACAAGCGCGAGGTGCTCTCCCTGCTGCAAGGCATGCTGTCGAAGCGCGCCGCGGCCTGAGCCGTCCGCGGGAAGGTTTTCTTGCCGCCCGCGCCAGCGTGCTACAATCTCGCCCGCCCTCCGAACATGCGGGCGGGCTTTTTCGCTTCCGCGCCCCGTGCCGGGCCTGACCGGACAGAAACAAAGCAGACAGATGAGCCAAGACGAACAAGGGAAGTCGGCCGGCCCCTGGGACCTGACCGGGAGACTGCTCGACGGGCGCTACCTCGTCGAGAGCATGCTCGGGCGGGGCGGGATCGGCGCCGTCTACCTCGCGCGCGACACGAAGCTGATGGAGAAGCGCGTGGTCGTCAAGGTGCTCCTCGAACAGCTCGGCGACGACGAGACGGAGCACTGGGTGCGCCGGAAGTTCCGCGAGGAGATCGAGGCGCTCGCGCGCATCGACCACCCCGGCGTCGTCGGCGTGATGCACGCGGGCGAGCTGGCCGACGGCCGCCCCTTCATCGTCATGCAGTACATCGAGGGCGGCAGCCTGCGCGCGGCGATGAAGCAGGGGCCGATGGCTCTGGCGCGCGCCGCCAACATCATCCGGCAGATCGGACACGCCCTCAGCAGCGCGCACTCACGCGGCATCATCCACCGCGACCTCAAGCCCGAGAACATCATGCTCCAGTCGCTCGAAGAGGGCGACGAGTACGCCCGCCTCATAGACTTCGGCATCGCCACCGTCCACGACTCGCAGGCCGCCGCCGGCGCCACCAGCACGCGCGTCGCCGGCACGGTCTTCTACATGGCGCCGGAGCAGTTGCAGGGCAGGCCGTCGCCCGCCTCCGACATCTTCGCCGTCGCCGTCCTCGCCTACGAGATGCTGACGGGCGCGCGCCCCTTCAACCCGAAGTCGCCCTACGAGGTGATGGAGACGTTGCGCGCGGGCGTGCGCGCGCGCCCCGCGGCGCTGCGCCCCGACCTGCCCCCGGAGGCCGAGGAGATCATCCTCGGCGCGCTCTCCTTCGAAGAGGCCGCGCGCCCCGCGAGCGCGCGCGCCTTCGTGGACGCGCTGGCGCGCGCTCTCGGCGGCGGCGCGTCCGGTCAGGCGACGCTCTCCGCCGTCCCGCCGCAGTCGGCGAGGACGGAAATCCTGCCCGCGGCGACGGTCGCCTCGGCCTCCTCGTTCGTCCCCTCGTCAGTCTCCGCGGCCGTCCCCGCCACCAGCGCCGGCTCGGCGCACGTGGCGCTGCTCTACAAGCGCAACTCGGAGCCGGACGAGCACGTGCTCCGGCTCCTCGAAGGCGCGCTCGCGTCCGAAGGCGTCGGCGTCTTCGTCGACCGCAACATGAAGGTCGGCGTCGAGTGGGCGAAGGAGATCGAGCGGCAGGTGCGCACGGCCGCCGCGGTCGTCCCGCTGCTCTCGGCGGCCTCGATGTCGAGCGAGATGCTGGCCTACGAGTTGCAGATCGCGCACGAGTCGGCGCAGCGGGAGGGGCGCCCGCGCATCCTCCCCGTGCGCGTCGCCTACGAGGGCGGCCTCCCCGAATCCATCTCGGGGATACTCTCGCCCATCCAGTACGCGCTGTGGTCGGGGCCGGAGGACGACCAGCGGGTCGCGACGGAACTGCTCGCGGCGCTCAAGGGCGGCATCGACCCGGCCGCCGTCGGCGCCGAGCGCAAGATAGAGCCGCCGGGCGGCGCCGTCCCGCTCGACTCCCGCTTCTACCTCGTGCGCCCGACCGACGCGCTCTTCCTCGACGCGCTGCGCCGCCGCGACAGCATCGTGCTCGTCAAGGGCGCGCGCCAGATGGGCAAGACCTCCGTGCTCGCGCGGGGCTTGCAGCAGGCGCGGGCCGAGGGCGCGCGCGTCGTCGTCACCGACTACCAGAAGCTCAACGCGAGCGACCTCGAATCGGCCGAGAAGTTCTTCGTCGCCCTCGGCGGCCTCATCGCCGACCAGCTCGACCTCGACGTGTACCCCGAGGACGTTTGGAAGGAGCGGCGCGCGCCGAGCGTCAACTTCGAGCGCTACGTGCGGCGCGAGGTCTTGGGGAAGGTGGACGGCCCGCTCGTCTGGGGCATGGACGAGGTCGACCGCCTCTTCACCTGCCCCTTCGGCAGCGAGGTCTTCGGCCTCTTCCGCACGTGGCACAACGAGCGCGCCGTGGACCCCGAGGCGCCGTGGGGGCGGCTCACGCTCGCCATCGCCTACGCGACCGAGGCGCACCTCTTCATCACCGACCAGAACCAGTCGCCCTTCAACGTCGGCACGCGGCTGGAGCTGCGCGACTTCACGCGCGGGCAGGTGGCGGAGCTGAACGCCCGCACGGGCTCGCCCCTGCG
The DNA here is from genome assembly GCA_036389815.1 of Pyrinomonadaceae bacterium. Classification (GTDB taxonomy): domain Bacteria; phylum Acidobacteriota; class Blastocatellia; order Pyrinomonadales; family Pyrinomonadaceae; genus QHXN01. The sequence goes on from DASVWB010000430.1 coordinate 3,288, forward strand.
CGACGACGCCGAGATCGACCGCTTCTACCGCCTGCTCGGCGGCCACCCGTATCTCGTGCGGCGGGGCCTGCACGAGATGGTCACGGGCGGGCTCGCCTTCGACGCCTTCGAGGCGCTGGCCGGCCGCGACGACGGGCCGTTCGGCGACCACCTGCGCCGCATCCTCGTGCTGCTGGCGCGCGACGCGGCGCTCGCCGACATCACGCGCGCCGTCCTCTCGGGCTACCCGTGCCCGACGAGCGAAGCCTTCTACCGGCTCCGCAGCGCCGGCGTGATGGCCGGCGAGACGCAGGCCGAGCTGGCGCCGCGCTGCCAGCTCTACGCGGACTACCTGAAGCGCCACCTCGTCTGACGCGGCGGACGCCCGAACGAATATGAGCACGAGCCAGCCTTCCGGCTTCTACGTCACGGGCGGGACGCTGCGGCGCGACGCCCCGTCCTACGTGGCGCGGCGCGCCGACGAGGAGCTGTACGGGGGCTTGAGCGAGGGGCGCTTCTGCTACGTGCTCACCTCGCGGCAGATGGGCAAGTCTTCCCTGATGGTGCGCACGGCCGCGCGCCTGCGCGAGTCGGGCGCGGCCGTCGCCGTCCTCGACCTGACGGCCATCGGCCAGAACCTGACGCCCGAGCAGTGGTACGACGGCCTGCTCGGCCGCGTCGGCCAGCAGCTCGACCTCGAAGACGAGCTGGAAGACTTCTGGGACGACAACAAGCGGCTCGGGCCCTTGCAGCGCTGGACGCGCGCCCTGCGCGAGGTCGTGCTGGAGAAGGTCAAGGGCAACGTCGTCCTCTTCGTCGACGAGATAGACTCCGTCCGCAGCCTGCCCTTCTCGTCCGACGAGTTCTTCGCGGCGCTGCGCGAGTTCTACAACCGGCGGACTGAAGACCCCGCGATGCACCGCCTCACGCTCTGCCTGCTCGGCGTCGCCACGCCCTCCGACCTCATCAAGGACGTGCGCACCACGCCCTTCAACGTCGGGCAGCGGATAGAGCTGACGGACTTCGCCGAGGCCGAGGCGCGCCCGCTCGCCGCCGGCCTCGGCCGCGACGAGCGGCTCGGCATGGCGCTCGTCCGCCGCGTGCTCTACTGGACGGGCGGACACCCTTATCTTACGCAGCGACTCTGCCAGGCGGTCGCCGAGGACGCGTCCGTCCAGTCGACGGCGGGCGTCGACCGGCTCTGCGAGGAGCTGTTCCTCTCGAACCGCGCGCGCGAGCGCGACGACAACCTGCTCTTCGTGCGCGAGCGCCTGCTGCGCGGCGAGACCGAGCGCGTCGCGCTGCTCGACCTCTACGCGCGCGTGCGCGGCGGGCGGGCGGTGCCCGACGACGAGACCGACCCGCTCGTCAGCGCGCTGCGCCTGTCGGGGATAGCGCGCGCCGAGCGCGGCCGGCTGCGCGTGCGCAACCGCATCTACGAGCACGTCTTCGACCGCGACTGGATAGCCGCCAACATGCCCGACGCCGAGTTGCAGCGCCAGCGCGCGGCCTACCGGCGGGGGCTGATGCGCGCGGCGGCGGTCGCGGCCGTCATCTTCCTCCTGCTCGGCGGGCTCGCGGTCGCCGCCGTCTCGCAGCGCAACCGCGCGCTCGAAGAGGCCCGCCGCGCCGACCGCAACGCGCGCGACCGAGAGGCGGCGCTCTCCGAGTTGAAGACGGCGCTCGACGAGGCCGAGCGGCAGCGCGCAGAGGCCGAGCGGCAGAGGCAGGACGCCGACGAGCAGCGCGCCGAGGCCGAGCGCCAGCAGCAGATCGCGCAGGAGAAGAGCCGGCAGGCGCAGGAGCAGCAGCGCGTGGCCGCGCAGGGGCGCGCCGAGGCCGAGCGCCAGCGCGCCGCCGCGCAGTCGGCGCAGAGGATGGCCGAGGCGCAGCGCCAGCTCGCCAACCAGCGCGCCGTCGAGGCCGAGACGCAGCGCCGCCGCGCCGAGGAGCAGACGAAGGTCGCCACCTCGACGCTCTTCAAGGTCATCCGGTTCGTCCGCGAGACGCCCGAGAAGAAGCGCGCCGTCGAGTACTACGACCAGCTCGCGCACGTCTACCACGAGACGGGCGACCGCGAGAACGAGGCCGAGACGCTTCTGAGCGCGGGCGGCGTCTACCTTGAGCTGAAGGACGCGGCGAGCGCCGACGCTTACGTGGGGCGCGCCCTCAAGGTCTACCGCGACGCCTCGGACGTGCCCGGCGAGGGCTACACGCTGGCGAAGGCCGGCGACCTCTACAAGACCTCGGGCGAGGGCGAGCGCGCCTCGCGCTACTACAGCCAGTCGCTCGCGCTGCTGCGCGACGCGCTGCCCGCCATCCGCGCCGGCTCCGACCGGCAGAAGGAGGCGTACACGCTCTACTACCTCTCGCTCGGCTACGCGGCGCTCGGCGACTACGCGAAGGCCATCGACTCGTGCCGCGAGGCGCTGCCGCTCTTCCGCTCGCTGCGCGACGCCGTCATGTCCGACATCGTCGAGATACGTCTCGAAGAGCTGACCCAGTCGCTCAAGGACGGGAGGAAGTGAGCAGGCGCGGGGGGGCGTGTTGACGCTCGGGCGCGCGCTCCCATAAGCTAGCGCCGTCCGCGCAAGACGAACGTCACTCCGGATCGGTATCGCCGCGGCCTTCGGGCCCGCGGCGGGGCGAGGCATCAATGATTCCTAAAACTTCGAGGGGCGCAGTCGCCGTGCTCGCCGCGCTCTGTCTCGCGGCCTTACCCGCCGCGCGCGCGTTCGCTCAGGAGGCGCGCGCCGCCTCGGCCGCGCTCTCGCTGGCCGCCGCCGCGCCGGACGCGCCGTCGGGGGCGGCGGCGGCGAACAGGCTGCCGAAGCGGCTCGTCCTCCTCCGCGCCGTCGGCGGCGCGGGCGGCTCGCGCGTCACCATCTCGTCCGACTCGCCGCTCGACGACTGCGAGTCTTACCGCGAGGGCGACGACTTCAGCGTGCGCATCCCGTGGGCCGTCGCCGCCGACACCGCGCGGCTCGGCGCCGAGGGGCGCTTCTACAAGAGCGCGCGCGTCGAGCAGCGGGGCGACGCCGTCCTCGTCACCTTCGGCCTGCGCGAGGGCGCGTCCGCACGGCTCGCCAAAGGCTTCAACCGGCTGGAGGTCACGTTCGACGGCCCGGCCGCCGCGGCGGCGGCCCCGGCCCCGGCCGCCGCGCCGCCCGCGCGCGAGGGGCTGGAGGTCGAGACCATCCGCGAGATGCGCGAGCAGATAGCGGCGCTCGAAGCGCGCGTGCGCGAGCTTGAGTCCGTGCGGGCGTCGCAGCCGCCCGTCGCCCCCGCCGCCGAGGCGGCGAAGGCCGCCGCGGAAGCGCGCCCCGCCTCTCCGGAAGCGGCCGCGGCGCACGGCGCCCCCGGACAGCACGACGAGCACGACGCGGAGCAGACGGGCGCGCCGCGCCTCCAGATTCAGGGCTTCGCGGACGTGAACCTGACCGCGAGCAGCCAACCGGGGAGCCACACCTCCTTCGCGCTCGGGCAGCTCGACCTCTTCATCACCTCGCGCCTGTCCGAGAAGTTCGACGTGCTGAGCGAGCTGATAGTCGAGGCGAACAGGCGCAACGAGTTCACGTTCGAAATCCACCGCCTGCTCCTTCAGTACACGCCGAACGACAACCTGCGGCTCGGCCTCGGGCGCTACCACACGGCCATCGGCTACTACAACACCGCGTACCACCACGGCTCCTGGTTCCAGACCGCGGCCAACCGCCCCTTCATCTTCGCCTTTGAGGGCAAGGGCGGCATCCTGCCGCTCCACAACGTCGGCCTGCAGGCGACGGGGCGCGTGCCCGGCGCGCCGTGGGGGCTGCGCTACGTGGCCGAGGTGGGCAACGGCCGCGCGTCGCGCTCGCCGCTCGACGCGCCCGTCCAGACGGCGCTCGACGAGAACAACCGGAAGGCTTTCAACCTCGGGCTCTTCGCGCGGCCGAACTCCGTGCGCGGCCTACAGGCCGGCTTCTCCGTCTACCGCGACCGGCTCGCGCCCGCGGGCGCGCCGACGGTTAACCAGACCATCGGCGCCGGCTACGTCGTCTACCAGAACGCGCGCTACGAGTCGCTCAACGAGTTCGTCATGATGCGCCTTAACTCGGCCGGCAGGGTCTACAACACGCCGGCCTTCTACACGCAGCTCTCGCGCCAGTTCGGGAGCCTGCGGCCGTTCTTCCGCTACCAGTACGTCAACGTGCCGCGCGACAACCCGCTCTACACGGACGTGGGGCGCCGCAACGGCCCGGCGCTCGGCATACGCTACGACCTGACGGACTTCGCGGCCTTCAAGGCCCAGTACGAGCGCACGTCGCGCCGCCGCCAGACGCCGCTCGACGAGTTGATCCTCCAGTTCGCTTTCACGTTCTGATGAAGAGCCGCACTCTGCCGAGGGCCGCCTGCACCCTGTCGCTCCTCGCGGCGCTGGCCGCGGCGTGCCTGCCGCCCGCCGGCGGCGGCGCGGCGCGGGCGCAGGCGCCGGCCGAGATAGCCGTCATCGTCAACAAGTCTAACCCCGTGGACGACCTCCCGCTCGCGGAGCTGCGCGAGTACTTCCTGGCCGAGCGCGGCCACTGGCCGAACGGCGGGGGCAAGGTGCGCGTCGTGATGCTCGGGCAGGGCGCGCCCGCGCGCGAGGCCGCGCTGCGCCTCATCTACAACATGAACGAGAAGGCTTACGTCAGCTACTTCCTCGGCAAGAAGTTCCGCGGCGAGACGCCCGACGAGCCGCGGCAGCAAACGTCCGCCGCCGACGTCATCAAGTTCGTCTCCTTCGTCCCGGGCGCCATCGGCTACGTCCGCCCCGAGGAGGTGGACGCCTCCGTGAAGGTTCTCCGCGTGGACGGCCTCGCGCCGGGCGACCCCGGCTACAAGCTCAAGCCCTGAAGGCCGGTGGCGCCCGCGAGCGGCGGCGGCAGGCGTGCCGTTTGCCCCGGCCGGCGAAATGGTCTAACTTGGCCCTCACACTCCCGAACTCACAGCCCGCATGAGTACGCTCCTACTCCGTTTCGACTCCGGGACGCTGCTGCTCGACGGCGCGGGGGCCGACGCGCGCGTGCCCGAGCCCTTCCGCTGGGACGCGCGCGTGCTGCGTTGGCGCGCGCCCGCTTGGGAGTACCGGCGGGTCGTCAGGGAGCTGGTCAAAGAGAAGACGCCTTACGAAGACCACGCGCGCGCCTACCACCGCTTCGACTTCCCGACCAAGTTCCTCGTCGAGCCGCGCCCCTACCAGCAGGAGGCGGTCGAGGAATGGAGGAAGGCCAACCACTGCGGCGTCGTCGTGCTCCCGACGGGCGCGGGCAAGAGCCTCGTCGCGCAGATGGCCATCGAGCAGGTGAAGCGCTCTTCGCTCGTCGTCGTGCCCACGCTCGACCTGATGAACCAGTGGTACGACCTGCTGCTCTCGTGCTTCAACGCGGAGGTCGGCTTAATCGGCGGCGGCTACTTCGAGTTGGGCGCGCTGACCGTGACGACCTACGCCTCGGCCTTCCGCTTCATGGAGCGCCTCGGCAACCGCTTCGGCCTCGTCATCTTCGACGAGTGCCACCACCTCCCCAGCGGCGTCCACCGCATCGCCGCCGAGATGTGCCTCGCCCCGTTCCGGCTCGGCCTCTCCGCCACGCCCGAGCGCGAGGACGGCGCCGACGCGCTGCTGGAAAAGCTCGTCGGCCCCTTCGTCTTCCGCCGCGAGACGCACGAGCTTGCCGGCGAGTACCTTTCGGACTACACGGTCGTCCGCCTGCGCGTCGAACTCTCGCCGGAGGAGCGCGCGGCCTACGAGGGCGAGCGCGAGGTCTTCCGCGCCTTCCTCAAGCAGAAGGGCATCAGCCTGAGTTCCTTGCGCGGGTGGCAGATGTTCGTCGCCGCGTCGGCGCGCTCGCAGGAGGGGCGGCGCGCGATGATGGCCTACCGCGAGTCGAAGCGCATCGCGCTCGGCACGGACTCGAAGCTGCGCGTGCTCGGCGACCTTTTGCAGCGCCACCGGCGCGAGAAGGTGCTCGTCTTCACGGCCGAGAACGAGATGGTCTACCGCATCTCGCGCCGCCTGCTCGTCCCGGCCATCACGCACGAGACGGGCGTGAAGGAGCGCCGCGCGTGGCTCGAAGCCTTCAACAAGGGCGAGGTGCTCGCGCTCGTCACGTCGAAGGTCTTAAACGAGGGCGTCAACATCCCGGACGCGTCGGTCGCCGTCGTGCTCTCCGGCTCCGGCTCGTCGCGCGAGCACATCCAGCGCCTCGGGAGAATCCTGAGAAAGTTCCCCGGCAAGGAGGCGATACTGTACGAAGTGGTGACGCAGGACACGACCGAGGAGCACATCAGCCGCCGCCGCGGCGCGGGCGAGCAGTTCCGCGGGCAGTCGCGGGCGGCCGAAGAGCCGACGCTGATATAGAAGAGATGCTGACCTCGGACCTCGCCATGAGCTGGCAGCGCGGCGACCGCGTCCACCCGCGCTACATCGACGCGGAGGACGAGGAGTACCTGAGCGCGGCCGAGGACCTGGTCGCGCTCTTCGAGTCTTACGTCGGCCGGCCGCGCGCGGCGCTCGAAGAGTCGTTGCAGGAGTACGTCGGGACGGGGACGGACTACCGCATCCTGCGCGGCCTCATCAAGCTCCTGACCGACCGCTGCGAGTTCGAGACGAGCGCGGCCGTCGAGCCGGCCGAGGCCCGCCGCGCGCTCTTCCTCAAGGCGCGGGCGCGCCACCCCGTGCTCACGGCCGAGGCGCGCGCCGAGGCCGTCGCCGAGGCGGCGCGCGAGCTTTCGTGCGACCCCGCGGCGCTCGCCTCCGCGCTCTACGCCGACCTGCCCGCGAGCCAGTGCCTCACGGCCTTCGAGCCGCTCGCGGCCGGCGAGCTGCTAGACCTCTACAACGTCGCGCAGGCGCAGGCGCTCCTCTACGGCTCGGTCGAGATGCGCCTGTGGCTTGAGCCGCAGCCGCCCGAGGGCTTCCGCGAGCTGTTCGGGGCGATCAAGGCTTACAGGCTGATTCACACGGTGAAGGGGAACTCGCGCGAGGGCTACGAGGTGCGGCTCGACGGCCCGGCCTCCATCTTCCAGCGCTCGCAGAAGTACGGCATCCAGATGGCCGTCTTCCTGCCCGCCCTGCTCCTCTGCAAGGGCTGGCGCATGCGTGCAGAGATACAGGCGCGGCGCGGGGGCGTCCTCTACTTCGAGCTGACGAGCGGGCAGACGACCCTGCGCTCGCACTACCCCGAGCTGAGCGCCTACCAGAACCCGGTCGTCGAAAAGCTCTCGGCCGCGTGGGCGCGCTCCGACAACGGCTGGACGCTGGAGCCGAGCGGCGTGGTCGTAGACCTCGGCGGCTCCGCCTTCATCCCCGACTTCGTGCTGCGGCACGCGGGGACGGGCGCCTCCGTCTTCCTCGAACTCCTCGGCTTCTGGACGCCCGAACACCTCCGCGGGCGCCTGCTCGAGTTCGACCACGCGGGCCTTAAGAACTTCATCCTCGCCGCCTGGGACGACCTCCGCGGCACGCGCGAGCCCATGACGAACGTCCCCCCGAACACGATTGTTTTTAAGAGGAGCCTCGACCCCGCCGCCGTCGCGCTGATGGCCGACGGCCTCGCGGGGATTTGAGATTTAAGGTCTGAGGTTTGAGGCTTAAGATTTCAGATTTCAAATTTGAAATTTGAAATCTCAAACCCCTACCCGAATACCTCGACCTTCCACACGTCCTCGGTCAACTGCGTGGTGGTTATCTCGACGGGCAGGAACTTCTTGACGACCTCGATGTTGGTCGTGGTGTGCGCGGTGGGCGTGACGGTGGTGTAGGAGCCGCCGCCGGCCAGGGCCATGGGGATGAGGAGCTGGTCGGCGAGGTGCTCGCCGACGGGGGCGCCGGCGTCGAGGTAGGCTTGCGCCTCGCGGACGACGCGGGCGGCTATCTGCTCGGCGCGCACGCCGCGCTCGCCGACGCCGGTGAAGACTTCGGTCAGGTGCTCGCTCTCGATCTCGACGGTGAGGACGTTGCCGCCGCTGATGGCGTTCGCCGACTCTTCGAGGTCGAGCTGGTCGGGCATCCACCCGAGCTGTTCGCTCACGACGGCCAGCTCGCGCTCCCCGATGTGCGCCGGGACGTTCACGCACAGCGCGCGCGCCCTCTGCGCGAGGACGGCGCCGCGCTCGACGATGTCGAGGCGGCTCAGCCTCTCGACGGGCTCGACGTAGACGTTGAAGCGTCCGCCGCCCGGCGGGTAGAAGCCGTAGCGCTGGAGTTCGACCGTCACGGTCGGGCCCGCCCTGTTGACGAGCGGCAGGAAGGTCTTCTGGATGAACTCGAAGGGCGGCGCCTTGACGTTGTGCGTGCCGCCCTCGAAGAGCAGCAGGCTCGGCGCGTCGGCGAGCATCAGCGGCGGCAGCACGGCCTGGAGGACGAGCATGGTGCTGCCGGCCGTCCCGATGGTGAACTTGTACTCGCCGGGCTGGATGGCGCCGGGCTCGAAGGTGAACTCCGTGGAGCCGACGTGCGCGCCGTCGGCCTTCGCGGTGCCGATGGCCGCGGCGGCGGTGACGGCCGTGAGGTGCTGGCGCTGGAGGCCGGGCTTGTCGCGCCGCGCCCTGACGTTGTAGACGCGGAAGGGCTCGCCCGTGATGAGCGAGAGCGCCAGGGAGGTGCGGATGATCTGGCCCCCGCCTTCGCCGTATGAGCCGTCGATGCTGAGCATAAAGTGGGCGCGCCCCCGGCGGGGCGCCGCAGTCTTTTACCACAGATGCGGCGCGCGTCAAACGCCGGGGCGTTTGTCGCCGTCCGGCGGCGCGTGTTGTAATCGAAAAGCGAGGTAATTAACGAGGGCGGTCGGGAGGGCGAAGGGTTTGTCTCGGACGTTGGTCGTCGGCGACCTGCACGGCTGCTACGACGAGCTGGTGGAGCTGGTCGGGCGCGTCCGGTTGGCCGAGTCGGACAGGCTCGTCTGCGTCGGCGACCTGGTGACGAAGGGCCGGAAGAGCCGCGAGGTGCTCGAACTCTTCATGCGCGACGCGCGCTACTCGTCCGTCCTCGGCAACCACGACCGCGCGCTCCTCGAATACTGGACGGGGCTGCGAAAGAAGAGGGAGCTGAAGCCGGCGCAGAGGAAGTGCGCCAAGCGGCTCAAGGACGGGCGCGACCGCTTCGCCGAGTTCCTCGCGGGGCTGCCCGGCTTCTTAGACCTCGGCTCGCACGTCGTCGTCCACGCGGGTCTGCGCCCGGGCGTCCCGCTGGCCGAACAGTCGCTCGACGACCTGACGGCGCTGCGCACGCTCGGCGAAGACCGCGAGAGCCGCGAGGGCACGCCGTGGTACGAGGTCTACGAGGGCGAGAAGGTGGCGCTCTTCGGCCACTGGCCGGCGGCCGAGCCGCGGCGCGGGCCGCGCGCCGTCGGCCTCGACACGGGCTGCGTCTACGGCGGCCGCCTCACGGCCTACGTCGTCGAGACCGGCGAGTTCGTGAGCGTGCCGGCGCTCAGGGACTACGCCTGAAGGCGGCGGTTCGCGGGGCGCGTTTAGTTTTCTGACGGGCTGGGGGAGGGTGGGCGGATGAAACGACTCATTATCGCGGCGGCGTTACTGACCGCCGCCGCGGGCGCGGCCGGCGGCCAGAGTCCGAAGGGCGAGGCCGGCGCATCGAACGCGGCCGCGCGGCCGGGCGCGGGCACGGGCACGGGCGAGCGCGACACCGACGGGGCCGCGCTCCCTCCCGAGGGCGCGACCCCCGGCGAGCGCCCGGCCGAAGACGGAC
>DASVWB010000431.1:0-42555 GCA_036389815.1 Pyrinomonadaceae bacterium
CTTGACCGTGAACCAGATGCCGACGACCAGCAGCGGGAACGACGCCCACCACACCACCATCTCCGGGATCGTGATCGACTGCCGCAGGTTCGCCACCTGCCACGGGAACGGCGCGAACAGGAGGTACGTCGCCCCCACGGGTATCGCGCTGAGCGCCCCCTCCGTGGTGGACACGTCCACGTCCTGGCCGAACCCGGAGGCCGCCGACTGGACGAGGTCGGAGCGGCTGTTCTGCAAGACCTGCAAGTTCCCGTACGTCTCGAACTGCACGCTCGCCGTGCGCAGCACGCCGAGGTAGGTCAGCGCCAGTCCGAGCACCATTATCACGGCGAACTGCCGCACGAGGCTCGTCGTCTTCTGCGGGCGCATGCCTATCACGAACGCGCACAACACGGCCGCCAGCGTCACGTAGAAGACGTAGAAACGCAGGCTCAGCAGCCCGTAGAGCGCGAAGAGGAGCACGGCGAGGTACTGCGCGCTCAGCCGCTCGCCGAGCCGCAGCGTGGCGAGCATCGCCGCCGCCAGCAGGAAGACTATCGGCCCGTCCTTCAGTGCCTGAGAAGACCACAGGATGAGGCTCGGGAAGAAGGCGACGAAGAGGGCGGCCACCTTCGCCACCCGCAGGTTCTGGAAGATGTGCCGCGCGCAGAGGAAGATCACGGGCGCCGTCGCCGCGCCCAGCAGGGCGTTCAGGTACTGCACGGCCAGCACGTTGCGCCCCACCAGCCAGTAGACGCCCGCCACCATGTAGGGCATGCCCCAGTTGCGGTAGAGGTAGAAACTCAGGTAGCGCTCGAAGTCCTCGTGGCGCATCCCGCCGCGCCAGTATTCCAGGAGCGCCCAGCCGCGGTAGTCGTAGGTGACGGCGTCGCCGCCGAAGAAGTCCTGGAGGCCGAAGTGGTGGATGGCCGAGCCGACGACGACGCGCAGCAGGACGGCGGAGACGAAGACGTGCACGAGGAAGCGCCCGTGCGTCCGGTGCCGGCTGACCCAGTAGGCCGTGCCCGCCGCGAGCGATGCGCAGAAGAGCACGGCCGCGGGGCCCTCCTTGGGGAACGCGAGCGCGAGGCACACGGAGGTGGCGAGCGTCAGGAGAACGAGTAGGGCGTTCATCTTCTCAGGGGCGGCCCCGCAGTCAGATTTCGTCCGGGAGGTCGGGGCGCGTCTTCTGCTCGACGAGCGAGCGGTCTTCGTCGCCGAGCTGCTTCACGCGCCGGGCCGGCACGCCCGCGATCAGCGCGTACTCGCCCTCGATGCGCCCCGTGACGACCGAGCCGATGCCGACGATGCAGCGGGATGGTATCACGCCGCCCGGCGCGACACGAATCTCCGACCCGATGTAGGTCTGCTCGCCGATGAGGACGGGGCGCGTCCGCTGGCGGTTGTGCGTCCACAGGCTGGAGTTGCGCCCGCCGAGGATGGTGCGGCGGCCGATCTCGACGCGGTCGGTGAAGTCTATCTTGTGCCCGGCCGTCACTATCCCGCCGTCGCCCAGGCTGAAGCGCGGGTCGGTCGGGTTGTCCACCCACGGGTCGGGTATCGAGTTGATCTCGTTCATGCGGAGGATTTCGGCGTAGCGGCCGATGCTCACCTCGTCGCCGCCGCGGATGACGTTGAGCTGGCCGATGCGCGCGTGGTCGCCGACGCGCAGGCGGCCGACGCCGATGACGAGGTTGAGGTGCCCGACCGACGCGTCGTCCGCTATCTCGCACTCGCCCGCGTCTATGACGCTGAAGCCGAGGCGTACGCGCCGGCCGATGCGGTAGCCGAAGAGCCGGCGGTAGAGCGTGCGCTTGAGGAAGCCGGGCAGCAGTGCGGTCGCGGCCAGCGCGGCGAGGCGGAGTTTGCTGCTGCGTCGTGCCATGCGGGCCGCGGCCGGCTCCCCCGTCAGGCGGCGCGCGCCCCGGCCTCCCGGAACACGCCCTCCATGAAGTCTATCTGGCCGGCGAGGCTGAAGCGCTCCTCGACGGTGGCGCGCGCCGCGCGACCCACGCGCGCCCGCAAGCCGGCGTCATCGAGCAGCGCCCGCACGCGCTCGTACCACTCCGCGTCGTCGCGCGCGAGGAAGCCGTTCACCCCGTCCTCTATTATCTCAAGGTTCGAGCCGACGGCCGAGGCGACGACCGGCATCCCCATGCTCATGTACTGAATCAGCTTGAAGAAGAACTTCCACGGCGCCCACGGGCTCGGCTTGACGGGCACGACGCCGACCTGGCACTCGCGCAGGCGCGCGACCTCCTCGGCGAAGCTCCACTTGACGAACTCGACCTCGACGCCCGGCAGGCTCAGGGGCTCGTCGGCGATGACGCGCAGCACCGCGCCGTGCGACTCGCGCAGCCGCGCGAGCGGCGCGGCGATGAGTTCGAGGTTCGGCTGGTTCGTGAAGGTGCCGACCCATCCGACCCGAGGCCGCGCGTCCGGCGGGGCGGAAGCCTCCGGCGCGAAGGCGTAGCGCTCGGTGTCCACGGCCATCGGGACGACCGAGACCTTCGGCGCGAAGCGCGCGGCGTGGTCGGCGATGGCGCGGTTGACCGCCAGCGTGTGGTCGCTCATCCCGAAGAGCTTGTCCACCTTCGAGAAGAACTTCAGCCGGTTGAGCTGCCCGTTCGTCGGGCTCACGTAGGGGACGAAGAGCGGCTCGTCGAGGTCGTAGATGACGGGCACGCCCCAGCGCCTGACCAGCTTCTCGATGAGCGCGGGGCCGACCAGCGCCGCCTCGCGGTAGATGTAGACGGCGTCGGGGCGCCCGCGCCCGCGGAGCACGCGCAGCAGTTGCCCGGCGTAGCAGCGGAGCATGCGCGCGCCCTTCTCGAAGAGGCGCCCCGGCTCGTAGAGCACGCCCGTCAGCGAGGGGTCGGCGAAGGGGTAGAACTCCACCTCGATGCCGCGGGCGGCGAGGTGGCGCGCCCACAGCTCGATGCGGAAGCGCTGGCCCGCGCAGAAGCCCGTGTGGTAGGGGACGATGGCGGCGACTTTCATCAGAAGATTAACGGGGACGGCCGCGCGTGCGTGACGGCCTGCGGCCGCGGCTCTCTTTAAGCCGCAGAGTCTAGCACACGAACTCGGCGGCCACGAACCGGCGGCTAGCCGGCGCCGCCCTCGCGCGCGCGCCACCACTCGGCCGTCTGCGCGAGCCCTTCGGCCAGGCCCCGGCGCGGCGACCACCCCGCCTCCGCGCGCAGGCGGCGCGTGTCGGCCGCGAGCACGGCGGGCTCGCCCGGCGGCGCGGGCAGCGCGCCGAAGTCCACGAGCCCGTGCGCGCCGAGGTGTTCCGAGACGAGGCGCACGACCTCGCGCAGCGCGACCGCCTCGCCCGAGGCGACGTTGAACGCCCCTTCCGCCCCGCTTTCGAGCAGCGCGACGAAGGCCGAGGCCGCGTCCTCCGCGTGCAGGAAGTCGCGCACCTGCGCGCCGTGCGAGCAGGGCACGCGCTCGCCGCGCAGCAGCCCGCGGACGACCGACGGCACGAAACGCTCCGGGTATTCGTGCGGCCCGTAGAGGAAGAAGAGCCGCCCCCACGCCGCGCTCAGGCCCGAACGGCGCGCGTAGGCTTCGAGCACTTCGCGCAGCGCGTTCTTGCAGACGCCGTAGAGGGTCGCGGGCGCCAGCCGCGTCGAGGACTCGGAGCAGAGCCCGTCGCCCGCCCAGTCGTACTCGGCGCACGTCCCGGCCGCGACGACGCGGCGCCCGCCCGCGCGCGCGAAGCCGCCGAGCAGCTCCATGCTCGCGCGCGTCCAGTCCAGGTTCTCGGGCGCCGTCCAGAACTTGCCCGGCGTCGCCTCCCACGCGAGGTGCAGCAGGTGCGTCGGCCTCACCCTTTCGGCGAGTTCGGCGGGCGCGCCCGGCCGCAGCAGGTCGCACTCGTGCCACGCCTCGACGCCGCCGCCGGCCGCCCGCGCGCGCGAAGAGACGGCGTGGACTTCGTAGCCGCGCGCCGCGAGCATCGCCGGGCAATGACGGCCGACGAACCCGCTCGCGCCCGTGAGCAGGACTCTCTTCATCTCGTGAAGTCGGGGAAGGCGCGGTCGCGCCCAGAGATGACGCGCGCGTCCGACTCCGGCCAGCGCACGCCGAAGGCCGGGTCGTCCCAGCGCACGCCGCGCGCGCACTCGGGGTGGTAGAACTCCGAAATCTGGTAGAAGACCTCCGAGTCGTCTTCGAGCGTCTGGAAGCCGTGGGCGAGCCCCGCGGGGACGTAGAGCGCGCGGCGGTTAGACGCCGTCAGCTCGACGGCGAACCAGCGGCGGAAGGCCGGCGAGTCGGCGCGCAGGTCTACCAACACGTCGTAGACCGAGCCGGCCGTGCAGCGGACGAGCTTCGCCTCCGGGTAGGGCTCGGCCTGGTAGTGCAGGCCGCGCAGCGTCCCGCGCCTGCGGTTGTAGGAGGTGCTGCACTGCGCGACGCGCGTGTCGAGGCCGAGGGCGGCGAACTCTTCGCGGCAGAAGGTGCGCGCGAAGAGGCCGCGCTCGTCCGCGGCGGGCTCCGGCTCGACGACGAACGCGCCGGGCAGCGGCGTCTCGACGAACCTCAAGGCAGGACCTCCGTCGCGGGGACGGGGACGACGAAGCGCCCGCCCCACTCGCGCACGTAGGCGGCCTGCGCCGTGATCTCGTCGCGCAGGTTCCAAGGCAGTATCAGCACGTAGTCGGGTCGCGTCTCGCGCAGGCGCTCGGGCGCGTAGACGGGGACGCGCGTCCCCGGCAGGTAGCGCCCCTGCTTGTGCGGGCTGGCGTCCACGGTGTAGTCGAGGAAGTCCGTGCGCACGCCGCAGTAGTTGAGCAGCGTGTTGCCCTTGGCCGGCGCGCCGTAGCCGGCGACGCGCTTGTCCTCGCGCCGCGCGCGGACGAGGAATTCGAGCAGCGCGCCCTTGACCTCGCGCGCCTTGTCCTCGAACGAGAGGTAGGTTTCGAGCCGGGTGATGCCGGCCGCCTCCTCGCGCGCGCGCAAGTCCGCGACGCGCCCGCCCGTCTCGCGCGACGCGTCCTCCGCGTGCCGCGCGTGGACGCGCAAAGACCCGCCGTGCGTCGGCAGCTCGTCAACGTCGAAGACCGCGAGGCCGTGGGCGGCGAGCACCCGCTCGGCCGTGTGGAACGAGAAGTAGGAGAAGTGCTCGTGGTAGATGGTGTCGAACTGCCCCTCCTCGATGAGCCGCAGCAGGTGCGGGAATTCGAGCGTGACGACGCCGCGCGGCTTGAGCAGGATTTTGAGGCCGGCCACGAAGTCGTTGAGGTCTGGGACGTGCGCGAGCACGTTGTTGCCGAGCAGGAGGTCGGCCGACTTCCCTGCTGCGGCCAGCTCGCGCGCGAGGCGGCGGCCGAAGAACTCCGACACCGTCGGCACGCCCGCCTCGACGGCCGCGGCCGCGACGTTGCGCGCCGGCTCTACCCCGAGCACGGGCACGCCGCGCGCGACGAAGTTGCGCAAAAGATACCCGTCGTTGCTCGCCACCTCGACGACGTGGCTCGCCGCGCCGAGGCCGAGGCGGCGCGCCATCTCGTCGCAGTAGCGGCGCGCGTGCTCAACCCAGCTCGCCGAGTAGGAGGAGAAGTATGCGTAGTCCTGGAAGATGTGCTCGGGGCTCTCGTACTCGCCGAGCTGCACGAGGAAGCACTCGGCGCAGACGCGCGCGTGGAGCGGGTAGAAGGGCTCCATGCGGTCGAGGTCGTCCTCCGAGAGGTACGAGTTCGAGAGCGGCGAGACGCCGAGGTCGAGGAAGGTGTGGCGCAGGGTCGCGCCGCAGAAGCGGCACTGTTGAGGGCTCACGGGCGGTAAATCATCCCTTCAGTAAGATGTTCTGGTACGCGTCTATCTGCCCGAGCGCGAGCGAGCGCGCGTCGCCGCCGCGCCGGTACGCCTCGTACCACTCGACGCTCGCGCCGAGCGCCTCCTCGGCGCGCCAGCGCGGCCGCCAGCCGAGTTCGGCGCGCGCCTTCGAGCAGTCGAGCTTCAGGTATCGGGCCTCGTGCGGCCCTTCCACGTGGTCGCGCGCCCAGCCCGGCGCCGCCTCGCCCCACATCCCCAGCAGGCGCTCGACGACCCACGCCACGGTCTTCGCGTCCTCCTCGGCCGGCCCGAAGTTCCAGGCTTCGGCGAAGCGCGCGCCGCCCTCCTCGCAGAGCCTTTCGGCGAGGAGGAGGTAGCCGCCGAGCGGCTCCAGCACGTGCTGCCACGGGCGCACCGCGCCGGGGTTGCGCACGGCGACGGCGCGGCCGGCGAGGAGCGCGCGGAAGACGTCCGGCACGAGCCGGTCTTCGGCCCAGTCGCCGCCGCCGATGACGTTGCCGGCGCGCGCCGAGGCGACCGCCGCCCCGCCGCCCGCGCCGAAGAAGGAGCGGCGGTAGGCGGCCGTCACAAGCTCCGCGCAGCCCTTGCTGCTCGAATAGGGGTCGTGGCCGCCGACGGGCTCGTCCTCGCGGTAGCCCCAGACCCACTCGCGGTTCTCGTAGCACTTGTCGCTCGTCACCACCACGACGGCGCGCACCCCTGCGCCCGCGCGCCTGACGGCTTCGAGCACGTTGACCGTCCCTAAGACGTTAGTCGCGTAGGTCTCGACGGGGTCTTGATAGGAGCGGCGCACGAGCGACTGCGCGGCCATGTGGATGACGACCTCGGGGCACGAGTCTGCGACGGCGCGCGTCAGGGCTTCGAGGTCGCGCACGTCGCCGCCGGCCGGCTCGACCAGCTCGCCGACGCGCGCCAGTTCGAAGAGGGAAGGTTCGGTCGGGGGCGGGAGCGAGTAGCCGGCGGCGCGCGCGCCGAGCGCGTGCAGCCAGAGCGAGAGCCAGGCCCCTTTGAAGCCCGTGTGCCCCGTGACGAGGACGCGCCTGCCGCGCCAGAACTCGGGGTTCACCGCCACACCTTCCAGGGCGCCGCGCCCGATGCCCACAGCTCTTCGAGCTGGTTCTTCTCGCGCAGCGTGTCCATCGGCTGCCAGAAGCCGTCGTGGACGAAGGTCGAGAGCTGCCCCTCGCGCGCCAGCGCCTCCATCGGCTCGCGCTCCCAGACCGTCTCGTCGCCCGCGACGTAGTCGAGCGTCCGCGGCGAGAGGACGAAGAAGCCGCCGTTGATCCAGCCGTCGCCCGAGGGCTTCTCGGCGAAGTCCGTGACCTTCGTCCCGTCCACGACGAGCGCGCCGAAGCGGCCGGGCGGGCGCACGGCCGTCACCGTCGCCAGCGTCCCCTCCTCGCGGTGGAAGCGGACGAGCGCGGTCACGTCCACGTCGGCCAGCCCGTCGCCGTAGGTCATGCAGAACGCCTCCTCGCCCGCGAGGTACGGCGCGACGCGCTTGAGGCGCCCGCCCGTCATCGTCTCCGACCCGGTGTCGACGAGCGTGACGCGCCACGGCTCGGCGTAGTTCTGGTGGACGCTCATCTCGTTGCGCGCCAGGTCGAAGGTCACGTCCGACATGTGCAGGAAGTAGTTGGCGAAATACTCCTTGATGATGTAGCCCTTGTAGCCGCAGCAGACGATGAACTCGTTGACGCCGTGCGCCGAGTAAATCTTCATGATGTGCCAGAGGATGGGCCGGCCGCCGATCTCGGCCATCGGCTTCGGCTTGGTGCTGGTCTCTTCGGCGAGGCGGCTGCCGAGCCCGCCGGCCAGGATGACGGCCTTCATCGCCCCGCCCCCCGCAGCAGGCCCTTCAGGAGCGCCTCGTACTTCTCCGCCCCCGAGCGGAGGCTGAAGTGGGCGCGCGTGCTCTCTCTGGCCTTCATAATCGTCTCGGGCCGCGCGTCCGACGCGGCGACGGCGCGCGCCGCCGCGCGCAAGTCCTCCGGCGCGACGCCGCGCAGCACCACCCCCGACCCCGCCTCGGCCACCTTCCGCGAGACCTCCTCGTTGCAGCCGTACTGTATCGGCCTGACCCCGGCCGCGAAGAACTCGGCCAGCTTCGTCGGCATGGAGCCGCGCTTGGAGTAGCGCGTGTTGAGCACGAGCAGCGCCCACCGCATGTGGCGCATCCACCCGGCCATCTCCTGGTGGCGCGCGGTCGCCAGCGTGTAGGCGCCCTCGCCGATGCCGTGCTCCGCGAGCAAATCTTTCATCTCGGACAACTGCCTTGTCAAACAGATGAGGTGCGCGTCCGGCCTCTCTTCCAGCAGGTACTTGAAGAGTTGCAGGCTCTCGCGCAGCCTGTACGAGGCGTTGATGGAGCCGACGAGGCCGACCGTCAGCCTGCCCCGCAGGCGCGCGGCGGCCTCCGCGGGCACGGCGCCGTTCGGCGCGCGCGCCGGGTCGAACTCGTCGTAGTCGGCGCAGGTCGTGATGACCTCGACCGGCTTCGCGGGCGCGCCCTTCAAGACCCCCGCGCGCAGGTCGTCGGCCTGGAGCTGCGTGAGCGTCACCACGGCGGCCGAGTCCTTCACCAGCCGCTTCTCGACCGCCTTGCCGGCGCGGTACGCCAGGGGGTTGACGAACCAGCGCCCCTCGTCGGCGCGCTCGTCCACCCAGTAGCCCCGCATGTCGAAGACGTAAGGCAGGCCGTGCAGGCGGCCGAGCGCCCAGGCGATGCTTGCGGGGACGTGCGAGCGCGCGTGGACGAGCTTTACACGGTCGCGGCGGACGACCTCGCGCGCCGCGCGGAAGACCGCCCGGCAGTTCTCGCCGACCGCGCGGGCCCCGCCGCTGCGGAACGGGAAGCGGTGCCAGCCGATGCCGTGCTCGCGCAGTTCGGCTTCGAGTTCGCGCACGGCGTCGGCGTCCGCGAGGTCGCTCTCGCGTTCGAGGGAGACGACCGTGAAGTCGAGGCCGCGGCGGCTCAGCGCGAACAGGTAGCGCAGAATCTGCGAGCGGCCGAGCGGCTCAAGCAGCCCGTCGAAAGTGAGGTAGAGGGTGCGCGGGCGCGCGCCCGCGTCCCCCGTGTTCGATGGCGGCTCTGCCTTTTCGCTCGTCACGTCGCTGCCGAAAGTTTGGCGGCCCGCGCGGGGCCCCGAGTTAATGGCCGTCGGGCTGCCCGGCCAGCCGGCGCCGGCACCAGCGCAGCAGGAAGCCCGAGAGGTGCCTGCCGTTGCCGGGCGCCGAGCGCACGCTCCTGAGCGCGTGCCGCGTGAACTCGGCGTACTTGCCGGCGTGGAAGTACGAGCCGGCGAGCACCATGTGGAGCTTCCCGTAACTCTGGCGGCGCATGCGCAGCAGGTCGGCGTCCGCCGTGTCGAAAGCCTTCGAGTAGGCCAGCAGCATGTCGCGCTCCATCAGGCGGACGTTGGCGTGCATGTTCGAGCCGTGCACGCGGTAGCGGAGCAGCACCTCGGGCACGAAGCCGACCCTGCGGCGGACGGCGACGCGGAAGAAGAAGTCCCAGTCGGCCGAGGTGGAGAGCCGCTCGTCGAAGCCGCCGACCTCCGAGAAGACGGCGCGCGGCAGCATCACGCCGCTCCCCCCCCCGAGGACGCCGCGCGGGCTGAACATCAGCATGTCCTTGGCGAGCCAGCCGTCGCCGCCGTCGAGGTGCACGCCGAGCGGGCGGCCCCCGGCGTCCACGTCCTCGACGCCGCAGTGGACGAGCCCGAGGGTCTGGTCGTCGAGCCAGCACCCGACCTGCCGCTCCAGCTTCTCGGGGAGCCAGAGGTCGTCCGCGTCGAGGAAGGCGACGAAGTCGCCCGCCGCCTGACTCGCCCCGAAGTTCCGCGCCGCCGCCACGCCCCCGTTCTGCCGCCTGAAGGCGCGGATGCGCCCGCCGTAGGAGCGCAGCACCTCGCCCGAGTCGTCGGTCGAGCCGTCGTCCACCACGATGACCTCGACGCTCGGGTAGGTCTGCGCCAGCACGCTGTCCACGGCCTGCGGCAGGTAGCGCGCGTAGTTGTAGTTCGGGATGACGACGCTGACGAGCGGGGGACTCATGGCTCCATTCTACGTGCGGGTGCGGCAGAGCGCCACCAGCACGGGCGCGCCCTCGACGGACGCGCGGTCGAAGACGTAATCGGTCTCCTGCGGGATCAAAGGGTGCCCCCACGCGAGGCGGCTGAGGGGGTCGTGGACGGCCGGCGGCAGCTTGTTGAGCACGCGCCAGAGCAGGAGCTGCGCCCGCGTCCCGAGGTCGCGCGGCAGCCGCCGCTGGTCGTCGAGGAAGGGCGACATGCGGAAGCGCGCGTCGAGCGTCTGCCCCAAAAGCTCCACCTCGCCGAAGTGCGGCCGCAGCTCGGCCAGCAGCTCCTCGGGCCTGTATTCGTAGATGTGATGCGGGTTGAGCGGGCGACCGTTGACCGGCCGCGTGTAATTCGCGTTCGGCGTCGAGATGATGCAGAGGCCGCCGGGCGCGAGCGCGCGCCTCAGCTCGGCGGCGAAACGGCCGCGCTCCTCCATGTGCTCGATGGTCTCGAACGAGGTGATGAGGTCGAAGCTCGCGTCGCGGAACGGGAGGCGGCGGCCGTCGGCGAGGACGACCGCGGCCGGGCGCCCGCCCCGCACCTCGTCGAGCGCCTGCCGGGCGGTCTGCCAGTCGATGTCGGCGCCGACGACGCTCCGCGCCCGCGCCTGCAACATGGCGAGGCCGTAGCCGGTGCCGCACGCGATGTCGAGCAGGCGGCAGTCCTCTTTGACGTAAGGGAGGGCGAAGCGGTAGCGCGCCACGTGCACGCCCCACCAGGGCGAGCGCCCGCGCTCGCCGCCGTCCGCCGTCACGGGGTCGAACCTAGGTTGAGACATAGCTGTCGCCGTGCGCCCGCGGGCGGCCGAGCATGCGCCGGTAGCAGTCCGCCTGGCGCTCCACCATGTGCCCGACCGTGAACCGCCGGCGCACGTTCTCGCGCGCGGCCGCAGCGAGGCGGCGGCGCAACTCGGGGTCGCGGTACAGGCGCGACACGGCGCCGACGATGGCGGTGGCGTCGGCCGGCGGGACGAGCAGCCCCGTCTCGCCGTCCGTGACGGCCTCGCGCGCCCCGCCCACGTCCGTGCTGACGAGGGGGGTGCCGACCGCCATCGCCTCGATGAGCACCTGCGAGAACGCCTCGGACAGAGAGGGGTGCACGACCACGTCGGCCGCGCGCATGCAGGCCGGCGCGTCCGCCCTGTGGCCGGCGAATACCACGCGCCCCCCGAGCCCGAGTTCCGTTATCAGCCGGTCAAGCGGCGCGCGGTCGCCGTCGCCCAGGAGCAGCAGGCGGACTTCCGGTATCTCGCGGGCCAGCTCGGCGAGCGCGGCGAGCAGGTAGCGGTGCCCCTTCGTCTTGAAGAAGTTGGAGACGAAGGCGAGGACGAAGTCGGAGCCGAAGCCGAACTCCTCGCGCACGCGGCGGCGGTCTTCCTCGGTCGGCGAGAGGGCCGCGAAGTCGAAGCCGAGGTGGACGACCTCGACGCGCCCCGCGACCGACGGGTCGTGCGAGACCATGAAGTCGCGCGTGGCGTGCGAGACGGCGACCACGCCGTCGGCCATGCGCGCCGTCCAGCGGTCTAAGGCCATGTGGAACTTCGCGCCGATGAGCTGCGCCTGGTCGGAGTGGTGGCGCGTGACGAGCACGGTCGGCGTCCGCGCGAGCCGGCCGGCCGCCACGCCCACGAGCCCCGCGTCGAAGAGGTGCGTCTGGAGGATGTCCACGCGCTCTCGCCGCAGCAGCCGCGCGAGCCGCACGACGGCCCCGGGGTAGCCGGCCCGCCCCGCCGCGCCGAGGTCGAAGTGCCTCACGCCCGGCACCTCCGGCAGCCACGCGGGCGGCTTCGCGGGCGCGAGGTTGCCGACCAGCACGGACATCCCGTCGGCCACCAGCCCCCGGCTGATGTTCCTGAAGTAGGGGGCGTCAACGCTCGACGTGCAGAAGTGGCAGACGCGGATCATACTCTTCACCTAACGCGCCCGCGTGTCGCCCGCCCCGGCCGCCGGCCGTGCGTCCCGGTTGAGGATGAAGGAGAGCCCGGCCCAGCCGTACTTGTGGAACTCCCGGGCCGTGATGGACGGGTTGCACTCCAGCCACTCCCGGAAGGCCCGCTGCTGTCCGTAATTCGGGTTGCCGTTGAAACAGAACCAGTCGTCGAAGATGAGCACGGTGCCGTCCTGCACGTAGTCGCCTATGAACTTGAGGACGGGCACGGTGGACTCGTAGAAGTCGCAGTCTATCCAGATGACGGCCGCCTTCTCCAGCGGCAACTCCCGGCGGGTCGCCGGGGTCAGCGTGTCCTGGAACCAGCCGGGGATGAGCGTTACCTTCCCCATGTCGACGCCGTTGCGCTCGACTATGCGCCGGAACTTGCCCTCGTCGCAGCTATACTGCCCCCGGCTGAACTGGCGCGGCGCCTCCAGGTCAACGCCCGACACCTCGGGCAGCCCCTCGAACGAGTCGAACGCGTAGAACCTCATGCCCCCGAGCCCGTTCATCCGCGCGAAGTGGAAGGCGGCGGTGAAGTGTGCGCCCTCGAAGACCCCGAACTCAAGGTAGTCGCCCTCCAGGTTGGAGTAGGCGACGAACTCCATCACCGTCTTGGTCAGGTACTCGTAGGGGAAAAAGTTGATCGCGCCCTGCGCCGCGTAGAAGGCGCCGGAATAGCGCAGGGACGGGCGTTGCAGCAGCCCGTAGACCGAGCGCAGGACTCTCTTAACTACTTTTTTCATTACCGGGATTCGTCGTCGTAGGCCGCGCCGACGGGGCGCGCTCCGCGGGGAGGAGCGACACGTCGAAGAGGTTCTCCTGCCGGCAGAACCAGCGTTCGTCCACGGGCTCGCCGTCGTAGGTCGCCGACATGCGG
The DNA here is from genome assembly GCA_036389815.1 of Pyrinomonadaceae bacterium. Classification (GTDB taxonomy): domain Bacteria; phylum Acidobacteriota; class Blastocatellia; order Pyrinomonadales; family Pyrinomonadaceae; genus QHXN01. Next base: position 12,676 of record DASVWB010000431.1, read on the forward strand.
TAGCGCCGCAGCAGCTCCCAGATGTCGCCCAGCGAGCCGCCGCCCGCCTTGATGGCGGCCGGGTGCAGGCCGAGGCGCGCGACGGGGCGGCACTCCTCGAAGACCCGCGCGGCGCCGCGGAGCAGGTCAAGCTCCGCGCCCTCCACGTCTATCTTCAGGCAGTCCACCTTGAGGCCGCGCGCGGCGGCGAAGTCGTCCACGCTCACCGTCTGGACGGTGATGCCGCCCTTGCTGCCGCCCGTCCGCACGAGGCTGTTGGCGTTCGAGACCTCGTGGCCGGTGTCGTAGAAGGTCGCCGTGCCGCTCGCGGCGCCGACCGCCTCGCCGCGCACCTCGACCGTCTGCCCGCACCCGTTGAGCCGCACCGTCTCCTGCAAGACCGAGCGGCTGAGCGGCGTCGGCTCGAAGCTGAAGACGCGCCCCGCGGGGCCGACCAGCCGCGCCAGCACGACGCTGAAGAGCCCGATGTGCGCGCCGACGTCGAGCGCGGTGTCGCCCGGCTTGCAGTGGGCGCGCAGGAAGGCGAAGGTCTCCGGCTCGTAGGTCGCGGGGTAGTAGCGGAACCAGCGCGCGGGGAAGCGCACCGGCTCGCCGCAGACGGTGCGCGTCACGCCGCGGCCGGCCGTCGAGATGTGGATGGCGCCGTAGACCACGGTCTTGGCGATTTCTTTGATGGCCTGCATTTTTTACGTTTACCGCCCCCGGGCCCCCGGGCCCGCCGACAGCGGCCCGCCGCTATAAAGACAGTATCTCCCGGGCCAGCAGTTCGGCCTGGTGCTCGCGGCTGTAGACCCCTATCTCTTCCTCTTTGCCATGATAGCTCAGCCTGCCGGCCCGCTTCCATTCGGCGAACCACCCGTTGAGTATCGCGGCGAACTCCTCGGGCGTGTCGGCGGTGCGCCCCGCGCCGGTCTTCCGCAGGACTTCCTCGATGATGTCGTGGTCGCTCGGCGCGATGAGGATGTTCCTGCCGGAGCTGAGGTACTCGAAGAGCTTCGTCGAGACGACGCCCCGGTAGCCCTTCCAGCCCGCGTAGAACAGCACGTCGGACTTGAACATCTCGGCCTGCGCCTCGCGCCGCTCGACGCGGTGGGTGATGCGCGTGCACGCGGGCGGCAGGCGCTCGCTGAGCAGCTCCCTCACCTCCTCGACGACCGCCGTGCCGACGAAGTTCAGCCGGACTTCGTCGGCGCCCTTGTCGGCGAGGAACAGCTTCAGCCCTTCGAGCAGCACCGACAGGTCCTGCGTCTCGTAGAGCGTCCCGACGGTCGAGACGGTGAACTTCTCGTTCCTCCAGCCCTTCAGGTCGTCGAACTCCGCGAGCGAGGCGGCGTCGTAGCCGTTCATCACCACGGCCGTCCGGCCGCCCGGGTTTATCCGCTCCAACTCCTCGACCAGTGGCGCGCTGACGGAGACCACGAGGTCGGCCGCCTTCAGCCACCTCCGCAGGTGGAACTCGTAGAGGTTCTCCTTGGCGTCGGCGCGGGGCCGCAGCTCGGGCGTCCTCAGAATCTCCTTGCTCCACAGGTCGCGGAAGTCCACGACGAGCGGGACGCCGAACTCCCTCTTCAGGAGGTAGCCGAGCCGCACGAGGTTGAGCGGCGGGGCGGTGACGAGGAGGTAGTCCACCCTGTTCGCCCGCAGGTACTCCCGCAGGTACTCGTAAAATATCTCGAAGGCGTTCACCTCCGGGTCGAACCGCCCGCCGAGCAGCATCAGCAGCGTGAACAGCTTCGACCCGAGGGGCACCCTCGCCGCGGACTCGAACAGCCTAAACAGCCTGGCGCGGTACGGCAACTGGACGAGGCGGTAGCCGTCCCCCTCCGTGACCCTCTGGGGCTCCTCGCTCGTCCGGTGGTAGTCCGTCCAGGTCTTCTCTTCCCCGCGCCAGTGGCGCGTCACGACGACGGGGGACAGACCGTGCTTCCTGAAATTCTCGGCGAAGGATTTCGACCTGGCGGTGGCGACGCTGTTGCAGGGCGGAAAGTAGTAGCTGACGACTAAGATTGTTTTCATCCCGTTTACGAGAGGGGCGCGCCCGCGGCCGAGCAGTCGCCGCCGCGCTCGCGCACCTGCCCCAGCATCAGCTCCTTCCACGTCAGCGACCCGAGCCAGCGCCGCTGCGGCGGCTCGTAGCCCAGCTTGTCCACGCGCTCCAGGATGGGTTCGGGGACGACGCCGCCGAACGCCCTGCGCAGCACCCACTTCGTCCACCCGTCCCTCATAATCATCCGGTCGGGGAGGCTGAAGATGAACTCGACGAGGCGGTGGTCGAGGAAGGGCAGGCGCACCTCGCGGCTGTGCGCCATGCTGTTGCGGTCGGCGTACCTGAGCAGCTCGGCCAGCCCCTGCCGCGTCGTGTGCCACCACAGAATCTTGCGCAGGGCGGAGACGCGCCCGAACTCCGCCGGGTACTCGGGCACGAGGGGCTCGACCTTGCGGCCGTTGCCGTTGCGCCCGAGCAGCGCCTTGACGGGGCGCTTCAGGTCGCGCGGGATGTTCCGCCTGATGGTCAGCGCGACGGAGTCGAGCGGGCGGCCGTGGAGCGAGGCGTAGCTGCCGCGCCACGCGAAGTAGGTCGGGAACTTGAGGCGGCGGAAGAGGTCGTCGGCCACGACGCCGAAGTAGGGGTGGTAGCCCGCGAGCGTCTCGTCGGCGCCCTGCCCGTCGAGCAGGACGGTCACGCCGTGCTCGGCGGCGAGGCGCATCACGCACCACTGCGCGTAGATGCTCGACGAGCCGAAGGGCTCCTCCTGGTGGTAGAAGAGCGGGCCGAGTTCCTCCATCATCCGCTCGCCGGTCGGCCAGACGAAGTGCGGCTCGACGCGCGTCGCCGCCGTGACGTGCTCGATCCACTTCCCCTCGTCCTTCGCCTCGTCGTCGAAGCGCGCCGAGAAGGTCTTCTGCACCGCCCCCTCGGGGAGCAGCCTGTCCATCGTCGCCACGACGGTGCTCGAATCCAGCCCGCCCGAGAGGCTTGAGCCGACGGGCACGTCCGAGCGCATGCGCAGCCTGACGGAGTCGAAGAACAGCTCGCGGAACCGCTCGGCGTACCACGCCTCGGGCCTGCCCTCGTGCTGCACCCTCGGGTCGAGGTCCCAGTAGCGCTCCTTCCGGAAGCCGCCGTCGGCCCCGACCGTGAGGCTGTGCGCCTGCGCGAGCCGCAGCACGCCCTCGTAGAGGGTCTGCTCGCCCACGTCCGTCTGGTCGAACCGCTCGTAGCGCAGCAGCGTCTCCTCGTGGACGCGCGGCTCGACGAGGCCCGCGCCGTGCAGCGCCTTGATCTCCGAGGCGAAGGCGAAGAGTCTGCCGGGCACGTGGACGTAGTGGAGCGGCTTCTCGCCGAAGCGGTCGCGCGCCAGGAAGAGCCTGCGCTCGGCCGAGTCCCAGAGGGCGAAGGCGAACATGCCGTTCAGGCGCGGCAGGCAGGCGCGCCCCCACTGGCGGTAGGCCGCGAGGACGACCTCGGTGTCGGAGCCGCTGCGGAAGCGGTGCCCGTGGGCGGCCAACTCCTCGCGCAGCTCGATGTAGTTGTAGACCTCGCCGTTGAAGACTATCCAGTGGCGGCCGTCGGGGCTCGACATCGGCTGGTGGCCGGCCGGCGAGAGGTCGAGGATGGCGAGGCGGCGGAAGCCGAGCGCGAGGTCGAAGCCCTGCCCGCCCTGCCCCTCGGCGAGCGGGAGCGAGAGCCCCGAGACGGTGTCGGGGCCGCCGCAGAGCGCGGCGCGCCCCTCGCGCGTCGCGGCGAGCAGGAAGCCGTCGTCGTCGGGCCCGCGGTGCCGGAGGAGCGTCGTCGCGCGCACGGCCGCGGCGATGTCCACCGGGCCGCCGTCAAGGTTCCACACGCCGAAGATGCCGCACACTTTCCTTTACTCCCCCGACAAAAGGTTCTGGTATATCCGCACGAGCTTGCCCATCTCGCGCTCGGCGTTGACCTCGGCCGCGGCCGCGCGCGCCCCGCGCCGCATCCGCGCCAGTTCGTCCGCGCCCAGCGAGTTGAGCGCGGCGGCGATGTCCCGCGGCTCGAACGAACGGGCGATGCAGCCCAGGCCGTAGGAGCGGACGACCTCCGCCATGGAGGGCGAAGGGCCGATGCAGACGGGCAGGCCGGCCGCGATGAAGTCGAAGAACTTGTTGGGCAGCGAGACGTAGTAATTATAGTTCGTCGGCGCGATGTAGCACAGCCCGAGGTCGAACTCCGACACCGCCTCCACCACCCGCTCCGTCGCCACGGGGTCGAGGAACGTGACCCGCCCCGCCGCCAGCTCGCCCGCCACCCTCTTGAGCCTCCGCACGTAGGCGGACTCGCCCCCCGTGAGCATGAAATACAGGCTGTACCGCCGGTCGCATTCCGCGAGCGCCGCGATCATGTCCTCCAGCCGGCGGTCGGGGATGGCGGCGCCGTGGTGGATCAGCCGTATATTATTAAAGTCGCCCTCCCTGTTTGGCAAAAGGCCGTTGCGCGCCGGCGCGTTCATGACCACGACGGGGTCGAGGCCGTACTCCCGCCGGTAGCGGTCGGCGATGGCGGAGGCGACGGTCGTCGTGGCGTCGGCGCGCGGGCCGTAGCGGCGCAGGACGTGGCCGATCATCGGCGAGTAGAGCATGCGCCAGACGCGCCGGTTCTCCCACTCCAGCGGCGCGTACTCGTGCGCGTCGAAGACGAGGCGCGCCCCGGAGGCCGTCGCGGCCTCGGCCGCGATGGGCAGCGCGTTCCAGTCGTTGGCGTGGTAGGCGTCGTGGCCGCCGGCCTTCGCCAGCTCGAAGGTGTCGCGCATGATGGGCTGGCGCCAGTACCAGCGCAGGTAGCTGTCGGGGTGTGCCTTGCCCGCGAGCAGGAGCGCGAGGCCCGCGAGCCGCAGGGGCAGCCGCCGCAACCCGCCCCCGGCACGGATCGGCGGAATCTGCCTCCACGTCACCGCCCCGCCCGCGGGCCACGAAGGGTGCGCCTCGCCCTCGCCGACGACCGTCACGTCGTAGTGCGGCGACAGGTACTCGACCTGCCTGAGCACCCGCGCGTCGCCGGCGACCCACGAGAAAGATATAATGCAGACCGATTTTCGCCTCTTCGCCATCTGCCATCATACGCCTGAGGGTTTTTACGCCCGCCGGCGCTCAGCCAACGTTCTCGGCACCGGCCCGCGCGCCGGCCGCCGGCGGCGCGTCCTTCCAGCGCGGGATCGAATCCCCCGCCCCCTCGCACGACATTAGCCCGCGCGCGACCAAGTCGCGCGGGTCCACGTCCTCCGGCAGCCCCCAGCGCCGCACGACCCGCGCCGTCAACCGCTTTAAGCCCTCGTCGAGCGCCTCGCCCTCGGGGAGCTTATACCGGCGTGCGAAGAAGGTGGGGTGGTAGTCGAAGCCCCGGCCCGGGCCCGCGGCCAGGCAGTCGAGCAGGTGCCGGGCCACCCTCCGGTGGTCGTGGTACTTTTCGACGAGCGCGCGCCCTTCGGCGGCCAGCCGGAGTCTGAGCGGCTTGTCCGTCAGCAGCCTCCTCAACTGTCCGTACAGGTTGCCTGAGTCGATGTGCAGCGTCGGCCGGTTCGGGGGCAGCGGGATGAAGTCTTCGCGGTTGCCCCCGGCGACGGCGCACCCCGTAGCCATGCCTTCCAGGGCGAACATCCCGTAGAGGGGCACGTTCAACTGGTCGGCCACCACGTCGGCCCCGACCAGCTCCTCTATCACCTCCTCGTTCTTCTTCCCTTCGAGCAGGCGCAGCTCGAAGGGCACCCCTTCGGCCCTGAGCCTGTCGAGGGCCTCAAGGATTTGCGCCGTCCCCTTCAGCGGCGCGAAGGACGGGGCGTGGACGACCACGGGCACGTCGCGCGCCGGGACGTGGTAGCGGAAGCGGGACAGGTCGAGCGGCAGGTAGACGTGCATGTAGGGCCGCAGCGCCAGCTCCGACTGCGAGGGGACGGAGAAGATGACGTCGGCGTACCTCTCGGCCATCCGCAGGGCCGTGAGCTTCTGCGCGAGCGGGAAGAGCGAGGCGTTCTCGCGGTAGTAGGGCGGGAGGCGCAGGCCGAAAGACTCCCAGACGGGCTCGGCCGCCGACCAGTGGCGAATCTCGTCGCCCTGGAACATGACGATGACCTTCTTCCCCAGCCGCTTGAGCAGCGGGAGGTCGCGGTTCCCGGGCAGCAGGCTCCCCCCGGCCTGGAAGACGTACACGTCGTAGCCCGTCAGGAGCGGGAGCAGGCGCGCCGCCCAGTACGAGCGGTTCACGACGGCGCGCGCGTGCCTGAGCGGGAACGCCCGGATGCCGTTCACGCGCTCGGAGAAGGGCGACTGCCTGTACTCGATGTCGTAGCGCAGCCCCGGGTGCTGCGGGTTGCGCCGCGCGATGAGCGTGCGCGCGCGGTGGCCGAGCCGTCGGAACCCGTCGGCGAGGTCGTACATCTGCCGCGCGATCTCGACCGTCCCTACCAGAATCTTCTGAGGGCTCGCCATGCGGGGGCTAGGTCTCCCCCCGGCCGCCGCCGCCGAAAAAATCCAGGTCCACGTCCCCCCCCTCGCCCACGCGGACGGCCCCCACGCGGCGCGCCGGCACGCCCGCCACGATGGAGTAGGGCTCCACGTCCTTCGTCACGACCGCCCCGGCCGCGACCAGCGAGTGGTCGCCCACGCTCACGCCCCGCGTGACGACCGAGTGGACGCCGAGGAAGCAGCAGTCGCCGACCCGGACGGGCGCGTACTCGTAGGCGGCCCGGCCGCCCGAGAGCGCCCAGCGCACCGTGTCGTGGGTGATGAGCTGCGTGCCCAGCGAGAGGGCGCAGAAGCTGCCGATCTCGAGCCCGCCCGTCCCGTCGAGCGAGCAGAAGGGGCCGACCCACGTGTTGTCGCCGATGGTCACGTCGCCGACGACGGTCGTCGAGTCGTAGACCGTCACGTTACGGCCGCCGACGAACCGCCCCTTCTCCTTCCAGTCTAAGAGGTCTTCGCCGAAGGGGTTGACGCGGCGGTACTTCGCCCAGGTCTCGTCGCGGAGCCGCGCGCGCAGCGACTGGAGCCCGACCCACAGCCGCCGCAAATCGTCGTCGAGTCCGAGGTCCTCGATCTTCATCCCTCACGCCTCCCCGGGGAAGTCCATCGCGGGCGAGTTCGCTAGCGCGTACCGCTTCGCCTCCTCAAGCCCCATCCCGCCCAGCCGCGCGCGCGCCATCGCCTCGCCCACCTTGAGGCCGGCGGCGTAGAGGTCGAGGACGGGCAGCGGGCCGAGGTCGCCCGGATGATAACTCATGTACCTGAAGGGGCGGAGCGCCGCCGGGAAGTGGCGCAGCCCCGAGGCGCGCAGCCCCTCGATGTCCACGTTCCCCGACATCACGCCGACGCGCAGGCCCGGGTTGCTCCGCACGATCTGCTCGTAGGTCAGCGCCCCGCCGCTGCCGAGGAGACGGGTGTCGTCGCCGTGCTCGGCGACGACGAGCGCGTCGTAGTCGGCCCCGCGCGCGGAGAAGAACGCGCCCAGCTCGCTGTAAGGCGCGGCGCCCTCCTCGGAGTCGGCGAACCAGGCGACCTCCATGCCGAGCCGGCCGAAGTGGTCGCGGATGCTCCTGCCGAGCCCCGTCCCGCCGCCGAGGAGGATCGTCTTCGTCCTGTAGCCTTCGAGCCCCAGCTCGAAGAGCAGCTTCATGGCGGCGAAGCCGCTGTAGGGGTACATGGAGAGCGGGGGGCGCGACTCGTCCGTGCCGAGCACAAGGACGCCGCGCTCCCGGCAGGCGCGCAGGTCGAGGTCCGCGTCGCGGAACTCCCACGTCTCCCACATCAGCGGCACCACCGCGGTCGGCTTCATCCACGAGACGACCTCGCGCGTGATGGGGCGCACGAAGCCCGAGTTGGTGATGACGTCGCTCTCGCCGACCGCCTCCCTGCTCTTGCCGAAGAGCACCTCGACCCGGCCGGCGACCCCGAGGCGCCGCGCCGCCTCGGCCGTCAGCCCCCCGACCTCCTCACGCGTGCCGTACCTCGAATCGGCGGTCACGGCGTAGACCTTGCGCGCCCCGGCGAGGGCCGCCAAGAGCGGCGTGTGCAGGTAGTGTCCCGTGGCCGCCTCGGTCATGACCGTCAGGCCGCCGAGGTCGAGCCCGTACTCGACGACGTGCCCGCGGAGGATTCTCTCGACTCGCTCGTCGCGAAGGTTGTCCATGCCGGCGAAGCCTCAGGGGCGGGCGTCGCGCTCGCCGGCGCGCCCCGCGTCAAGCCGCTCGGCCACCTCGCCGAGCGTCGCCGTCTCGGCGTGCTCGGCGCGTATGTGGCCGAGCAGTTCGGTCAGCAGATCGCGCACGCCCGGGCGGCGAGTGTTCCGGCACTCCAGGAGCCTGGCCGGCTCCTGGTAGAACCTCTTGGCCCCGTCGTAGTGCGCCTGGTCGCAGGTGTTGAGGAAGACGTGCACGGGGTGGAAGTCGAAGACGTTCAGCGAGCCGGGGTCGAGGGGCACGTCCTCCAGGAGGAACGGCCTGCCGTAGCCGAAGTGCACGTCGTCCTCCCAGAAGTACGGGATTCTGACGAGGCCCGTGCAGTGGTGAAAGGGGCGCAGTCCGCGCTGGTAGGGCAGGAGGATGTTGCTGTCGTACTTGAGCCCGACCCTGACGAAGTGGCTGATGAGCATGGCCCCGTCCACGAGGGAGTGGGACCTGACGCCGCGGCTGTCCGGGAAGGCCGAGAGCAGCTCGTCCACCGGCCTCCTGAAGTCACCGCCCGAGCCTTCCATGACGGGGTTGAAGTTCGGGTGTATCCCCACCTCGAACCCGCCCGCCCCGAGCCCCCCGAGCGCCGGGCTCTTGTGCGTGGCGAAGAAGGTCGCCTTGCAGCCCGCGGCCGCCAGCAGCCCGAGGGTGTCGTCGAGCACCTCGTCGGGCGCCCAGTCTACGTCGAAAGTCAGCGCGAACATCCGTCTCTGTAAACCCCCCTTCGGCCTACGCGGCGGGCTCGACCACGAACTCGATGAGCGACTCCACGCGGTCGGCGACCTCGACCGCCTCCCGCCGCGTCCTGCCGGCGGTGACGACGAAGCCCGCGCGCTGGAGGGAGTTCTCAAGGTTCCCCACGCGGTCGCCCGGCCTCTTCGACAGCCCGATGTCGAGGACGCCCTCGACGCGCCGGGCCTCCTCGAAGTTCCGCGCGGCCTTCAGGATGCCCGCCGGCGGGTTGAAGAAGCGGTAGACGGCGCCGTTGTTCCGGAGCGGGGGCAGCTCGACCGGCAGGCCGGTCAGCAGCCGCGCCGCCGCCGCCGGGGCGTCGACGCCCGAGACGGCCTCGATGATGGTGTGGAAGATGTGCCCGCCCCCGCCGCGCGCGCCCACCTCGACGAGCGCCGGCCCCCGCCCCGTCACGATGACCTCGGTGTGCGCCATGCCGTCCGCTATCCCGATGGCGAGGACGGCGCGCCGCACGAGGCTCTCGACCTCCCGCAGGGTCGCCTCGGGCAGGTCGGCCGGGTAGTTGAGGCTCGTGGCGACGCGCGTCCGCAGCTCGGGCTTCACCTTGTCGCTCATGGCGAGGACGGTGACCCGCCCCCCGATGGAGATCGTCTCGACGGTCATCTCGGTGCCGTCGAGGAACTGCTCGACGATGAACCTGTCGTTCTTCACGTAGGGGCGCGCGAAGTCGAAGGCCCACTCCAGGTCGTCGGCCGAGCGGACGACGGAGATGCCGCGCCCCGACCCGCCGCAGTCCGTCGGCTTGAGCACGCAGGGGAAGCCGACCTCGGCGGCGGCCGCCCGCAGCCCTTCGAGCGAGCCGACGACCCGGTAAGAGGGTATCGGCAGGCCGGCGGCCTTCCAGACGTCGCGCATCAGCCCCTTGTCGTTGGCCGCCTCGGCCACCTCGGGCGGCAGCCCGGGCAGCCCCATCCGCGCCGCGACGTAGGAGGCCGTGCGCGCGCCGAAGTCGTTGACGGCCATGACGCCGTCCACGCGCCTCTCCTCGGCCCAGCGCAGCACGGCCGGGGCGTCGCTGAGGTCGATGGCCTTGAACTCGTGCGCGACGCGCGAGCCGGCCGCCTCCGGGTCGCGGTCGACCGCCAGGACGTGGAAGCCCGCCTCGCGCAGTCTGACCAGGACGCGGGCGTTATAGAGCCCCGCGCCCAGCACCAGGATTCGCTTCATTCCCCCTCACCCGCGTACCGCTTGAGGCAGACGATGTCGAAGGTGTCCCACTTGCGGCGGTCGAGGCAGTCGAACCAGATGTCCTCCTGCTCCTCGATCCAGTCCAGCCTCCTGAGCAGCTCCTCGGTCTGGGCGTCCCTGTCGATGACGACGACCCCGCTGTCGTCGCAGACGGCGATGGCGCCGTCGTAGGCGCGCCGCCGCTGCCGCAGCGTCTCCTCGTCGAAGGGCACCTCGTTCCGACGGTTGAAGCACCCGATGGGGGTCGCCCCCTGGCACCAGACGGGCCAGTTCTCCTTGATGAGGTGCGGCACGTCACGCAGCTTCCCCAAGGTGACGAGGGCGGCGGCCTGCCTGTAGAGCAGCAGGAACTTCGAGACCAGCTCGCCGTAGATGGCCCGGTCGCCGCAGCCGAACGGCTCGGCCACCACGACGTCGCCCTCGCTCACGCCGCGTATCTGGTCGTGAAACTCCCAGTTGCTCTCGTTGTAGGCGTAGGCCCAGAAGACCCTCCCGACCCTGAAGTGCCCGCGGTTGAGCGGGAGCGCGTCGGGGAGCGCGCCGGTCTTGTCCAGGCAGTCCGCCACCTCGGTCGTGGAGATGCGGTTGCGCTTGATCTTATCGATTATGGCATCGGTCAGTTCCATCTCGCCTCCAGGTCTCTCCGCCCCGCGGCGCACCGCGGCCGGGCTCAACTCTCGCGCGCCCCGGGCTCGACGGCGTAACGGCTGTCGGCCGTGATCCCGGACTGCTTATAAAGGTAGACGCAGAATTCAAAGGGCAGGTAATCGTGCCGGACGGCCGCGCGGCGCGTCAACTTCATGGCCAGCCCCAGCAGGGCCGCCGGGTCGGAGTGGTGCGCGTCCTCGTGCCGGAAGTCGACGTGCGTGCTGAGGAAGTCGGCGGCGACGCCGACGCGCGCCAGCCCCAGCATGCGCCGGAGCATCGCGCCGATGTAGGTCTCGTTGGACTCGCCGTGGAGCCGGGCGTTGAAGACCCCCGAGGCGACGACGTAGTCGAATTCCCCCGGCGACGCCCCCTCCTCCAGGATGTCGCACGCCCTCACGTCGATGCCGGGGTACTGCTCGCGGGCCACTTCGAGCAGCTTCGGCACGATGTCGAGGCCGACGTAGTCGCCCTCCCAGCCGACCTTCCTGAGGTAGCCGTAGAGGTCGCCGAAGCCGCAGCCCACGTCGAGGACGCGGCCGCGCGGCTCGGGCGCCATGCCGAGCAGCGCCGCGAACCTTATCTCCTGGCGGCCGCCCTTCCCCCAGCCGAGCGTGAGCGGGTCGTAGCCGAACCGGCGGTAGCGCGACGTGTAGCGCTCGACGTAGCGTTGCCTATCCAGAGGGTTCATGCGTGCCCTTCAGGCAGGATCGAGAGTAGGTTCCCCGAGCAGACGGCCTCGGCGTCGCAGTCCTCGAAGCGCGCCATCTCCCCCAGCACCTGCCGCGCGTAGGCGGCCGGGCTGACCTCTGGGAAGTCCGACCCGAAGATGACCCTGCGGTCGAGGTGGCGGAGTATGAAGAGGAGGTCGCGGTAGACCGAGGTCTCGCGCAGCGCGCTGAAGACGAAGGACGCGTCGAGGTAGACGTTCGGGTTCGACTTGGCCACGTAGTAGGCGTCCAGGGCCCTGTGGCCGCCCATGTGGGCGATGACGATGGTGGCGCCGGGGTGCCGCTTCGCCAGCCGGTCGTAGTTGTAGGGGGCCAGCTCGTCGAGGCTGACCTCGGGGCTCACGCACTGCTGGTAGCCGCAGAAGACCACCGGGAGCCCGGCCTCGGCCGCGCCGGAGAGGATGGCGTCGGCCGTCGCGCTGTCGGGCGCGACCCCCTGCATCCGCGGGTGGACCTTCAGCCCCGAGAGCCCGAGCGCGCGGACGCGCGCCACCTCCGCCCGTATCCCCTCGGCGGTCGCCCCGCGCCCGGCCTCGACCGAGCCGAAGCCGATGAAGCGCCCCGGGTGCCTGCGGCACAGGTCGGCGACCCGCTCGTTGGCGATGGTGCCGGCGATGGGCAGCAGCACGCTGCGGGTCACGCCGGCCTCGTCCATCTCCCTCAGCAGGCGCTCCACGGAGGCGTCGTGTCGCGTGCCGAACCACTTGCCGTCTTCCGTGACGTGGACGTGGGCGTCAATCAACATCGCTTGATCCGTGCGGCCGCCGACGCGGGGGTCGCGCGCGCCGGCGGCGGCGGCCGCGCAGGCCGCTACCCTCCGGCGACGACCGCGCCGACCGCCTCCTCAAGTGCGGAGGCCACCGCCTCCTGCTCCTCGGCGGTGATCCCTTCGAACAGCGGCAGGCTCAAGGCCCTCGCCGCCACGTCGTCGGTGACGGGGAAGTCGCCCGGCGCGAAGCCGCCCCGGCCGCGGAAGTAGGACGTGAGCGGCATGTGGTAAGTGCCGATGGTCGTCTCGACGCCGCGCGCCTTCAGGGCGGCGATAATCTCGGCGCGGCGCGGGGCGGCCTCGCGCGGCAGCAGGACGACGTAGGACTGGTAGACGTGGCGCGTGCCTTCGAGCGCGCGCGGCGTCGTGACGGCGCCGCCGCCCAGCAGCTCGTCGTAGCGCGCGGCGGCGGCGCGGCGGCTGGCGATGATGCGCTCGACCTTAGCGAGCTGCGTGCTCCCGAGCGCGGCCTGGAACTCAGTGAGGCGCATGTTGTGCCCCGGCAGGATGAAGTCGGGCGCGGGCGCCTCCGGGTCCTGCCCGTGGTTGCGCAGCGCGCGGAGCCGCCGCGCCAGCGCGTCGTCGTCCGTGGTGATCACGCCGCCCTCGCCGGTCGTGACGGCCTTGCGCGGGTGGAAGCTGAAGCAGCCCATGAGGCCGAAGGTGCCGGCGCGCGCCCCGCCCTGCTCGGCGCCCAGGGCGCAGGCGGCGTCCTCGACGACGGGCACGCCGCGGCGGCCGGCCGCCTCCATGATGCGCCCCATGTCGGCCATCCCCCCGAAGGCGTGGACGGGCAGCACGGCCTTCAGCTCGTGGCACGCGAGCGCCTCTTCGAGCCGGCCGGGGTCCATGTTGTAGGTCGCGGCGTCGATCTCGACGAAGACCGGCTCGGCCCCGCACAGCGCGATGACGTTGGCCGTGGCGGGCCACGAGTAGGTCGTCACGCCGACGCGGTCGCCGGGGCCGACGCCGAGCGCCATCAGCGCCAGCAGCAGCGCCGAGGTGCAGTTGCTGACGGCGACGGCGTGGCGCGCGCCGACGTAGACGGCCACGGCCTCCTCGAAGGCCGCGACGCGCGCGCCCTGCACGAGGTAGCCGGAGGCCAGCGCCTCGCGGACGGCCGCGAGGTCCTCCTCGCCTATGGACGGGACGGCGAGCCGGATCAAGAGTCGTACCCCCGGTAGAATTCGGCCGTGCGGCGGATGCCCTCGTCGAGGTCGACCCGGGCCTCGAAGTCCAGCAGCTCCTTCGCCTTCACGGTCGAGGGCACGCGCAGCTCCACGTCGGCGTAGTCCTTGCGCGTGAAGACGATCTCGGACTTGGAGTCGAGCACGCGCACGACCGTGTTGGCCAGGCCGTAGATGGTCAGCACGGCGCGCTGGTTCCCGATGTTGAACGACTCGCCGACGGCCCTCGGGTGCTCCATGGCGAGCAGCACGCCGTCCACCATGTCGTCGACGTAGCACCAAGCGCGGATCTGGGTGCCGTCGCCGTGAATCTCGATGGTCCGGTCGCGCAGCGCGCGCTGGATGAAGATGCGCAGCGCGCCCTCGCCGACCTGCCCCGGCCCGTAGACGTTGAAGGGCCTGAGCACGGTCGTCGGCAGCGACCGCTCGTTGTGGTAGGCGATGGCGAGGTGCTCCTCGGCCAGCTTGCTGACGGCGTATGTCCAGCGCGCCTCGCCCGCCTCGCCCACCGCCGCGTGGTCGCGCTCGGAGGAGCGGAACGCCTGCTGGCCGAAGACCTCGCTCGTCGAGAAGCAGACGACGCGGTCGCAGCGCGGCAGCGCCGCGGCGGCTTCGAGGACGTTGGCCGAGCCGACCATGTTGACGCGCATCGTCGTCACGGGGCTGCGCACGACGGTGTCGATGCCGGCGATGGCCGCGCAGTGGACGACGACGTCGGCCCCGCTCATCGCCGCCTTCAGCGCCTCGAAGTCGAGGATGTCGCCCTCGACGAGGCGCAGGTTGGCGTGATCCCTGATGGACTTGTCCTTCAGGGAGTTGCGCGAGAGGTTGTCGTAGATGACGATGCGGTTCTGCTCGACGAGCCGGCCCGCCAGCGCCGAGCCGATGAAGCCGGCGCCGCCCGTGATGAAGATTGTTTTGCCTGTAATCATGCTCAGTTCGCGGCGGCCGGCGCGGCCGCCTGGGCCTCGGCCGAGAGCCGCCAGCGCCCCTCGGGCCGGACGTAGCCGTGCACCCAGCCCCAGCGGTAATGGTCGTGGCCGCGCTCGGCCGCGCTCAGCGCCTCGAAGGCCAGCACCCTGCTGACCACGTCGATGTCGGCCCCGTCCGGGCGCGCGACGATGACGTCGAGCACGTAGGCGCGCGGCATCAGCGTCACGTCGAGCGCGACCGAGAGCCTGTAGCGCCCCGGCGCGACCGAGAGCGGCGGCTGCCCGGCGTCGGTGTTGTAGGCGCAGGCGGCGCGCGTGCCGTCGAGGCTCGCGATGCAGACGCCGACGACCACGTCCTCGACCGCGCGCCCCACGTCGAGCGTCAGCTCCACGGTGAACGGCTGGCCGAAGTAGACCTGCGGGAGCGGCCGCCCGCGCCCGTCGAGCAGCTCGACGCGGCGCAGCCGCAGCTCGCCCGTGCCCGAGCGCGGGGCGTCGTCGGGGATGACGCCCGTGCTCGCCATCTCGCTGCCGGCCGTCAGGTAGGCGTCGATCACCTCGTCGACGCCGCCCTCGCGCGCGACGCGCCCCGACTCCAGCAGCAGCGCGCGCGTGCAGAGCGACTTCACCGCCGCCATGTTGTGGCTGACGAAGAGCACGGTGCGTCCGCGCCGCGTCACGTCCTGCATCTTCCCGAGGCACTTCCTCTGGAAGGCCGCGTCGCCGACGGCCAGCACCTCGTCGACGACGAGGATGTCGGGTTCGAGGTAGGCGGCGACGGCGAAGGCGAGCCGCACGTACATCCCCGAGGAGTAGCGCTTGACCGGCGTGTCGATGAACTTGCCGAGGTCGGCGAACTCCACGATCTCGTCGAACTTGCGCCTGATCTCCTCGCGCCGCATCCCGAGGATGGCGCCGTTGAGGAAGACGTTCTCGCGCCCGCTCAGCTCGGGGTGGAAGCCCGTCCCGACTTCGAGCAGGCTCCCCACGCGCCCGTAGAGCTCGACCCGCCCCTCGGTCGGCTCCGTGATGCGCGAGAGGATTTTGAGCAGCGTCGACTTGCCGGCGCCGTTGCGCCCGACGACGCCGAGGACCTCGCCCGGCAGCACCTCGAAGCTCACGCCGTCGAGCGCCCACAGCGTCTGCCCGCGCGGCTCTGCGTTGCGGCGCAGGCGCCGGAAGGGCGCGCGCGCCGCGCCGGCCAGCGCCTCGCGCAGCGTGGCGTAAGCCTCCTGCGGCGCGCCCAGGCGGTAGCGCTTCCTCAGACCCTCGACTCGGATTATCGGCGTCATCCCCTGGCCCTAGACGATGTCTGCGAAGCTCCGCTCCATCCGGCGGAAGGCGAAGGTCGCGTAGACGAGCAGCCCGAGCGTGACGGCCGCCGAGACGGCCAGCGCCGCCCAGTCCGGCCCCCGCCCCCCGAAGAGCGACGCGCGGAAGCCGTCGATGATACCCGTCAGCGGGTTGAGCCTTAAGAGCCAGCGCCAGCGCTCCGGCACGAAGCTCGGCGGGTAGATGACGGGCGAGACGAACATCAGGACCTGTATCATGAACGGCACCGCGTAGCGCACGTCCCTGTACCTGACGTTGAGGGCCGAGAGCCACATCCCGGCGCCGAGCGCCAGCAGCACCGAGAGCGCCACCGGCACCGGCAGCAGCAGCAGCCCCCACCCGGGCGCCACGCCGTAGTAGGCCATCATCCCGGCGAGCAGCGCCGAGGAGACGGCGAAGTCCGCCAGCCCCGCCCCGACCGACGCGGCCGGGACGAGCAGGCGCGGGAAGTAGACCTTGCTGATGAGGTGCGCGCTGCCGACCAGGCTGTTGCTGCTCTGCGCCACGGCGTTGGCGAAGAACGTCCAGGGGACGAGGCCGGCGTAGGCGAAGAGCGGGTAGGGCACCGTCTCCGACTTGACGCCCGCCAGCAGGCCGAAGAAGAGCGTGAAGACGAGCGTCGTCAGCAGCGGCTGGAGGACGGCCCACGCCGCGCCGAGCGCCGTCTGCTTGTAGCGCACCTTGATGTCGCGCCAGATGAGGAAGTAGAGCAGCTCGTGGTGCTCCCAGACGGCGCGCAGGTCGACGGCCGCCCACGAGCCGCCCGGCTCGATGGTGACGAGCGGGCGCGGCGGCGGCGCGCGCCGCGCCTCCACGGGGGCGGCGGCGGCGGCGTGTGCCTCGGCGGCGGCCGTCTCAAGCGAGCGCGTCTGTTCGCCCATCACCACGTCCGTCACACGCCGGGGGCGCGACCCCCTCAGGAGGCCGCCCCGCCGGCGTAAAAGTCCGCGACGGCCCCGGCCACCGCCGCCATCATCTCCTCGGTCAGCTCGGGGTAGATGGGCAGCGCCAGCGTCTCGGCCGCGGCGCGCTCGCTCTCGGGGAACTCGCCCGCCTTGTGCCCGAGGTCGGCGAAGCACTCCTGCACGTGCATCGGCACGGGGTAGTAGACCTCCGTCCCGATCTTGCGCCCCTTGAGGTGCGCCATCAGCGCGTCGCGCCGGTCGGAGCGGACGACGAACTGGTTGTAGATGTGGCGCACGTCCGCCGCCTCGGCGGGCAGCGCGACGCCGCGCGAGAGGTCGCCGCCCGGGCCGACGGCGACGCCGGCCTCCGCGAAGAGGTCGCGGTAGCGCGCGGCGTTGCGCTGGCGCCCCTCCGTCCACGAGTCGAGGTGCTTGAGCTTGACTCTCAGCACGGCGGCCTGGATGGCGTCGAGGCGGAAGTTGCCGCCGACGACCTTGTTGTAGTACTTCGGCCGGTAGCCGTGGTTGCGCAGCAGCTTCACGCGGTCGGCCAGCTCCGGGTCGTTGGCCGTCACCATCCCGCCGTCGCCGAAGCCGCCGAGGTTCTTCGAGGGGAAGAAGCTGAAGCAGCCGAAGTGGCCGACGGAGCCTGCGCGACGCCCCTTGTACTCGGAGCCGATGGCCTGCGCCGCGTCCTCGATGACCGTCAGGCCGTGGCGCGCGGCCACCTCCATCACGGGGTCCATGTCGGCCATCTGCCCGTAGAGGTGGACGGGGATGAGGGCGCGCGTCCGCTCGGTGACGGCCGCCTCAAGCTGCGCGGGGTCGATGTTGTAGGTCAGCGGGTCGATGTCCACGAAGACGGGGCGCGCGCCGAGGCGCGAGACGGCGCCGGCCGTGGCGAAGAAGGTGTAGGGCGTCGTCACCACCTCGTCGCCCGGCTTGAGGCCGATGGCCATCAGCGCGACGAGCAGCGCGTCCGAGCCGGAGGAGACGCCGACGCCGTACCCGCACTGCGAGTACTCGGCCACCTCGCGCTCCAGCGCCTCGACCTCGGGGCCGAGGATGAAGTGCTGCGACTCCATGACGCGGTCGACGGCCTCGCGCACCTCCTCGCGGATGGCCGCGTACTGCGCCTTGAGGTCGAGCAGGGGGACGGGGCGCGGCTCCGGCCTGGCGCCGGCCGCCGCGATTTCGGTTTCGAGAGTGCTCATGTGTTTCCTGTAGTGGCTGCGGGGACTCGGAAGGGCCCGGCGCGCGCTCGCTAGGCGGCCGGCGGCAGCGGCTCGTCCTCGGCCCAGTCGAGGCAGCGCAGGACGCCCGGCCCGGCCTCCTTGTAGCGCCAGCCGCTCTCGGGGCAGACGAGGTTGCCGTCGCCGTCCGCCTCCTTGAGGCGGTGGCCGTGGCGGCTCATCCAGCCCTTGCGCACGGCCGGCACGCCGGCCATCAGCGCGTAGTCGGGCACGTCGCCGCGGACGACCGCCCCGGCGGCGATGAAGGCGTAGCGGCCGATGGTCGCGCCGCAGACGATCGTGGCGTTGGCGCCGATGGAGACGCCGCGCCGCACCAGCGTGCGCTGGTACAGGCTGTGGCGGACGATCTGCGAGCGGGGGTTGATGACGTTGGTGAAGACGCAGGACGGGCCGCAGAAGACGTCGTCCTCTAGCTCGACGCCCGTGTAGACCGAGACGTTGTTCTGAATCTTCACGTTGCTGCCGATGCGCACGTCGCCGGCGACGAAGACGTTCTGGCCGAGGATGCAGCGCTCGCCCAGGCGGGCGCCCGCCGAGACGTGGCAGAAGTGCCAGATTTTGGTGCCGGCGCCGATCTCGCACGGCTCGTCCACGTAGGCGCTCTCGTGGACGAAGTAGTTCCGCTCGCTCATGTTTACGCGGGGGCTCCCCTCTCGATTGTGTTTTCGACGGGCAGCGTCACCGGCTCGCCGTTCATGACCAGCGAGCGCTGCGCCGACTGCAAGACCTGGAGGACGCGCAGGCCGCTCTGCCCGTCGGTGACGGGCGGCCGCCGCGTCCGGACGGCGTCGAGGAAGGCGCGGCACTCAAGGAGCAGCGGCTCGTCCGGGGCGAACTCGACCAGCTCGCCCTCGCCCTTGATGGGGACGGGCTGCCCCTCCTTGACCTCGACCCGCTGGTCGTAGAGCACCAGGCGCTTGGAAACGTCGTCGTAGCTGGCCATCTTCTTCGAGCCGACGACGACGAGCCGCTGCTCCTTGAAAGGGTGCAGCCAGGAGACGTAGATGTGCGCGCGCACGCCGTTGTCGAACAGCATGTGCGTGACGGTGACGTCGGCGATGTTGGGCTGGACGTAGCCGCCCCCGTGCGCCGCCACCTGAAAGGGCAGGGCGCCGGTGAGCCGGAGGGTGACGGCGATGTCGTGCGGCGCGAAGCTCCAGAGGATGTTCTCCTCGCGGCGGACCTTGCCGAGGTTGAGGCGGTTCGAGGAGATGTAGTGCACCTTCCCGAGCGCGCCCGACTGCACCAGCTCCAGCATGCGGACGACCGCCGGGTGGTATTCGAGCACGTGCCCGACCATCAGCATCGCGCCCGACTCCTCGGCGCGGCGGACGAGCGCCGCGCCCTGCTCGTAGGTGAGCGCGAGCGGCTTCTCGACGAAGACGTCCTTGCCGGCGTCGAGCGCGCGGCGGGCGATGTCGTAGTGGGTCTCGGCCGGCGTGGCGATGACGACGCCGGCGACCCCGCTGCGCAGGACGTCCTCCAGCCCCCCGACGACCTCGGCCCGCGGCGCCAGCTCGGCCGCCGTCGCGCGCCCGGCGGGCGTGGCGTCGCAGACGGCCGCGAGGCCGCCGAGGCGCACGAAGTTCCGCACGAGGTTGCGCCCCCAGTAGCCGCACCCGACGACGGCGACCGGCGGCGCCCCGCTCTCTAAAACAGTTTCTCCCGGCAAATCTTTCCGTCCTCTAAATTCGACCCCGGCCGAAGCAGTGGATTCTACACAGCACCGCCCGGTTTTGCACGCGGCGGGGGGGCGCACGTGCGGCCGGCGGCGGGCCGCACCACTCCGCACAGCACGCTGGGCGCAGCGGGAGTTTACAGGGCACAGTCGGTCTGACGATTTTTAACCGGCCTGGGTTGTGGGTTAAAGGCCCTTATAAACCCGGCAGTTTAATAGCCCGGGCGGGCGTCGTCAAGCAACCGGGCCGGGGGCGGCCGCGCCGGCGGACAGCGCGGCCAGGTCGGCCTCGACCATCTCGTCCACCAGCCGCTCGAAGTCGTAGCGCGGCCGCCACCCCAGCTCGCGCCACGCCTTCGAAGCGTCACCCACCAGCAGGTCGACCTCGGCCGGGCGGTAGAGCCGCTCGTCGACGCGGACGTAATCACGGTAGTCGAGGCCGAGCCGCGAGAAGGCGCGCTCGCATAACTCGCGGACGGTGTGCGTCTCGCCGGTGGCGACGACGTAGTCGTCCGGCGCGTCGCGCTGGAGCATCAGATGCATCGCCTCGACGTAGTCGGCGGCGTGCCCCCAGTCGCGCCGCGCCTCGACGTTGCCCAGCCGGAGTTCGGACGCGAGCCCGAGCTTGATGCGCGCGGCCGTCGAGGTGATCTTCCGCGTGACGAATTCGAAGCCGCGCCGGGGCGACTCGTGGTTGAAGAGTATGCCGCTCGCGCAGAACATGCCGTACGCCTCGCGGTAGTTGCGCGTCAGGTCGAAGCCGGCGACCTTGCTGATGCCGTAAGGGCTCCGGGGGTGAAAGGGCGTCGTCTCCGTCTGCGGCACCTCCCGCACGCGGCCGAACATCTCGGAGGAGCCGGCGAAGTAGACGCGGCAGCGGGGCTGCAGCTCCCTCAGCGCGGCCAGCACGTAGTGCGTGCCGTTGATGTTCGTGCTGATGGTCGAGAACCCGTCGGCGAAGCTCTCGGCGACGAAGCTCTGCGCCGCCAGGTGGTAGCACTCGTCGAACTCGTTCCGGCTGAAGATGTTGAAGACCGAGGCGTAGGACTCCAGGCTCGCGCCGTGCAGCGTGAGGCGGTCGAGCAGGTGCAGGATGCGGCCGAAGCGGCGCTCCGGGTCTTCGAGCGCGACGCGCCGGACCAGCCCGTGTACCTCGTAGCCGAGCCCGAGCAGGTGCTCGGCCAGGTAGCTCCCGTCCTGCCCGGTCACGCCGGTGATGAGTGCCCTCTTCATAGCCTGCAAACAGTCCGGGAGGCCGCGCCGGCCGGCGCCGCCGCGGGAACGGGCAGTCTAGCGACGCGGTTCCGCGGCGGTCAAGCGGGCGGCCGCTAAAGCAGCCTGCCCCGCCGGGCCGAGTCGTTCGGCCGGCGGGGCAGGGGCTGGGCGCGGTCGCGGCGGCGGCGCGCGGGTTACTGCTGCGTGTCGGTGTTGGTCGGGGCGGTGTCGACGCCGTTGCCCCGGAGCATGTTGTTGCCGTAGGAGCGGATGGTGCCGCCCGAGAGCCCGAGGCCGGAGCCGAGGTTCGACGAGACCATCGTGTTCGAGATGCGGACCTCGGTCGCGGCGGCGTTGGCGTCCACGCCGTTCGACTCGTTGAGCGTGACCTGGCAGCTATCGATCTTCACCTTGGCGCCGCCCTCCGCGGCGATGCCGAAGGACTTGTTCTTCGACGCGACCGAGCGGCTGATGGCGCCCTTCACCCCGGCGCCCGAGAAGACGACGCCGGAGCCGGAGCCGTTGTTGCCGTTCTGCTCGACGCGCGTGTTGTCGATCGAGGCGTTGAGGGGGTTGGCCGAGGCGATGACGATGCCCGCCGAGCCGCAGTTGCGGACCAGCGAGTCCTTGATGAAGATGTTGCCGCCGTTGGTGCGCGTGTCGTTGATGCCGCGCGCGGTGCCCGCGAGGAAGCCGGAGATGACGACGTTCTCGACGTGCACCGTCTTCCCCGAGATGACGCTGATGCCGACGAGGCCGGAGCCGGCGCCGTTGATCGAGAGGTTGCGCAGCGTCACCACGATCGTGTTCGGGGTGGCGGTGGCGCTGTCGTTGACGTTGACGCCGTTGGTGCCGGCGGCGAGGATCGAGGCCATGGTGCCCGAGCCGTCAATGGTGATGTTCTTGGTGATGGTGATGGTGCCGAAGCCGCCCGGGTCGAGCGCGTCGATCTCGCCCTTGTCGGCCGTCTTCGAGATGGCGCCGGCGAAGGTCTTGCAGGGGGCGGTGCGGCTGCAGGGGTTGACGTCGTCGCCCACGCCCGACACCCAGGTGCGCGTGGCCTGCGCCTGGGCGCTGGCGGAAACGAGCAGGGTTAAGGCGATGGCGGCCATGGTGAAACGAAACTTGTTCATTGGGTCTCTCCTTTTTTTAGCTCAGAGTGTTGCGATGTAATAGCCGGATGTCAGATGAGGTGCCTGTGCCTTCGCGTACCGGGGCGTTCCTGTAGACATCACCTGTTTAAGGGGGCGGGCGGCCGCCCCCTATTTGAACTTGAAGAGGGCCGTGTGCGTCGAGCCGTCGTTGAGCGTGACGACGAGTTGCCGGCAGGTATCCTTCCACGCGCTCTGCGTTTTCCAGACGTAGATGTAGCGGTCCGACGCGGCGTCGTAGTTGAGGCCGCTGTTGCTGGCCAGGACGGTCTCGTTCAACGGGCTGACGGGGCTGCCGTTGTCGCAGTTGATGGCGACCGACGTCGGCGAGTCCGGCGCGAAGATGCCCGTCCCCTTGTAGCCGCTCAGGCTGAACTTGACGGGGACGGCCTGCCCGGCCTTGACCTCGTTGAAGGCCAGCGGGTTACCGCTGATCGGCGAGAAGAAGCCGGCGAAGTTGTAGAGCACCGTGACGGTGAACTGCTTCGTCGTCTTGTTGCCCGAGCCGTCGGTGGCCGTCGCCGTCACCGTCGTCGGGCCGACGCCGAAGACCGACCCGGAGGCCGGGGACACGCCGAGCGTGACGCCGGCGCAGTTGTCCGAGGCCGTCACCGCGAAGGTGACCGGCATCGAGGTGGCCGTGGAGTTCAGCGGCAGGTAGGCCGTCACCCCGCCGGCCGGCACGTTCAGCGCCGGCGGCGTGTTGTCGACGACGGTGACGACCTGCGTGTCGGTGGCGGTGTTGCCGCTGGCGTCCGTCGCCGTCCAGGTCACGACTGTCTGCCCGAGGGGGAAGGCGGCCGGGGCGTTGTTGGTCACCCTGACCCCGCGGCAGTTATCCGAGGCCGCCGGCGTGCCGAGCGCCACCGTGGCGACGCAGGACGCGTCGGCGAAGGCCTCCACGTCGGCCGGGGCGGTGATCGTCGGCGGCGTGCTCTCGTGTACGGTGACGCGCTGGGTGCCCGTCACCACGTGGCCGGCCGCGTCCCTGGCCGTATAGGTGATGACGGTCGTGCCGACGGGGAAGATGAACCGGAGCGGCACGCCCGTGCGCGTGATGGAGACGGCGCCGGCGCCGCAGTTGCCCTCGGCGGTCGCCACCCCAAGCTCGTCGTCGAGGATGGCGCTACAACTGCTCGTCTCGACCGTCACGTCGTCGGGGACGTGGAGCGTCGGCGGCGAGTCGTGCGACGCCGTCACGTTGACGGTCTGCACGCAGGAGGCGACGCTGTCGTCGGTGTCGTCCGTCGCCGTCCAGGTGATGCTGGTCTGGCCGGCGGGGTACGGGTCGGCCAGCGGGCGGCCGTCGCTGCGCACGCCCGCGACGCTCACGTGCGAGTCCGTGAGGTTGGTCGTCGGCGCGCCGGTGCTGACCGTCGCCTGGCACGCGCCGTCGGGCGCCTGGGCGTTCACGTCGGCCGGGCACGAGATGGTCAGCGCGGCCCTCTCCGTGGCACGCACGGTGATGCGCTGCGTGCAGCTCGCGGTGCGCCCCGAAGCCTCCGTCACCGTCCAGGTGATCAGGGTCGTGCCCACCGGGTAGGGGTCAGCCAGCGGCACCGGCACGGGGGGCAGCCCGGCGTCGATGTCCGCCTGCGTCTGCGGCAGGGTGTCGCTGCGCACGCCGACGACCGACACGTTGTCGGCGGGGGTCGTGGTCGGGGCGCCCGTGCTGACGGTCGCCGAGGTCACGCCCGAGTCGACCGTCACGGTGACGTCGGCCGGGCAGGAGATGGTCGGCGCAGGCGAGTCGACGACCGTGACGGTGAAGCTGCAGCTCCCGCCGCCCGCCCCCGAAGAGACGTTGACGACCGTGGTGCCGACGGGGAAGAAGGAGTTGGAGGAGGGCGTCGCGGTGATCGCGCCGCAGTTGCCGGCCTGCCCCGCCGAGCCGAAAGTGACGAAGGCACCCCGCTGGCCGTCCTGCGTGGAGTCGGCGGTGGCGACGACGTTCTCGTGGCAGGTGAGCGTGCAGGTCTCGGTGCCGGACGAGCCGGGGACCCTGGCGCTGAGGGCGGAGGTGTTGTCGCCGGCGTCGAGTTCCGCGGTCGAGCTGGCGACGCTGACGACGTTCGTGATGACCGTGTCGGCCGACGCGCCGGCGTTCACCTCGTAGGCGAAGCTGAACTTCGCGGTGCCGCCGGCCGGAAGGCTCGCCAGCGTGCAGGTCGCCGCGGGCGACGTCCCCGGCGGCGTGCACTGGAAGCCGGAGCCCGTGTCCTCAACCAGCGAGACGAAGCTGGCGTTGGCCGGGATGACATCCGTGAGCACGACGTCCTGCGCGGCCTCGGGGCCGTTGTTGGTTACGAAGATGTCGAAGACGCTGCTGGAGCCGGCGCTGACCTGCGCGGCCTGCGACGTCGCCGACTGCGCGACCTGCAGGTCGACGAACGGCGTCGTCGCGTGAACCGTGAAGGCGATCCAGCGGCGGACGGACGCGTCGGCCGAGACGATGTAGGCCTTCCAGACCCCGCGATTGTCGACCGTGACGGCGCCGCCGCCGGCATCCACCACCTCGGTCGTCTCGCTCCTCGGAAGCTCGATGACGAAGGTCTGCGGGTCGGACGTCACGTCGTCCGCCTGCACGACGGAGCCGGTGCGCGCCACCCAGTAGACGCGGCGCCCCTCCCCGCCTGTCACCGTCGCGCAGACCTTTTCACCCAGCGCGAAGGAGTTCTTGGGAGTGCCTGTGCAACTCGACGACGCGTCGTCGTACGCGTAGGTGGCGATGGATTCGTCCGGCAGTTGTCGCAACAGCATGAAGCCGGACGCGGAACTCTTGAGCGCGGGGGCGGGGGGGACGGCGCGGCGCGCCCGCGCCGGCGCGGCGTTCTCCGCGCGCGCGGCTGCGGCGGCCGGGGCCACGCCGCGCGCGACCCTGCGCGCGGAGGAGGCGGACGCCGCCGAGTAGAGACCCACGGCGAGCAGCCCGAACACGAGGACGACGGCGGCGAGACGCCGCGTCAGGCCCCCGGGGCGGCGCGGCGTGCGGCGCGAGCCACTGGCAACGGTAATTTGAGTTATAACTTCGGTGAACAGACGGGGGGGGGTAACGTGGAGGGGGGACATTGCCTGACCTATCTCCTTAATCGCTATGTTGTCTTTTTTGTAAGACCGCCTCAGACCTGGGCATTTGGCTTTTAGCGACCGGCTTGATCTAACTTGGGGGGGTAGCGCGGGATCAACCCCTTACGAAGAGAACTCGACAGAAGAGCGCGCATATTACCCTGACTCTCCCGACCCGTCAAGAACTTTTTTCGCGCGCCGCCGCTTTTTTTTACGGGCCGGGCCGCAAGTTTTTCGGCAAAAACATAATCCTGAGGCGCCGCAACCGTCTGGGAGAAGTCGCGGCGGTGTTGCCTCCGAGG
Source organism: Pyrinomonadaceae bacterium (assembly GCA_036389815.1). Taxonomy (GTDB): domain Bacteria; phylum Acidobacteriota; class Blastocatellia; order Pyrinomonadales; family Pyrinomonadaceae; genus QHXN01. Next base: position 37,969 of record DASVWB010000431.1, read on the forward strand.
CGGCGGCCCGGCGTCCGCCCCGCGCGCGGGACGCAGGTCGCCGCGCGAATCGTGACGGGGCCGCCGACAGCCTTTCTTGACACCCTCTCTCGGCCGTCCCTATACTCCCACTTCCGCGCCGCCCGACACCGCCACGGCCCGCGGCGGCTTACACCATGCGTGCGGCCGCGCGCGGCGGAACCCAGCAAAACGCCCCGTAAATTAATGCTCCCAGTGCACGACCAGACGAAGCGGCTCTCGGTGGTCATCCCCGCCTACAACGAGGAGGCGACGCTCGCATCCGTCGTCGAGAAACTGCTCGCGCTGCCGCACCTGCTTGAGGTCGTCGTCGTCGACGACTGCTCGACGGACGGCACGCCGGAGGTGGCGCGCTCGCTCGCCGAGGCCGACGCGCGCGTGCGCCTCGCGCGTCACGAGCGCAACGCGGGCAAGACCGAGGCGCTGCGCACCGGCTTCCGGATGACGCGCGGCGAGATCGTCATCGTGCAGGACGCCGACCTCGAATACGACCCGGCCGAGATACCGCTCGTCATCCTCCCGATACTCAACGACCGGGCGGACGTCGTCTACGGCTCGCGCTTCCTCGTCCGCCGCGCCACCCGCGTGCTCTACTTCTACCACTACCTCGGCAACAAGTTCCTGACCTTCCTCTCGAACGCGCTGACGAACCTCAACATGACCGACATCGAGACCGGCTACAAGGCGTTCCGCGGCGAGATCATCCGCAACATGCGGATCACCTCGCGCGGCTTCGGCTTCGAGGTCGAGGTGACGGCGAAGGTCGCCAAGCTCGGCTGCGCCGTCTACGAGGTGCCCATCAGCTACTACGGCCGCACCTACGACGAGGGCAAGAAGATCGGACTGCGCGACGGCATCCAGGCGCTCTGGCTCATCCTCCGCTTCAACCTCTTCTGCTCGCTCGAGTCCTCCTTCACGCGGCTGCCCGAGCTGAAGCAGGTCGAGGGGCACCGCTTCCCCGCCTCGCTCGACGGGCGCACCTATGGCTGAAGAGTTCGGCTACGCGGGGCGCGACCTGGAGGCGATGTCCTTCGCGCGCAACTACCACCGCTGGATACTCGACCTGTTCGCGCCGCACCTGGGCCGCCGCCTCGTCGAGGTCGGCGCAGGCTCCGGCTCCTTCTCCGAGCTGCTGCTCGAACGCCGCCCCGACACGCTCGCGCTCGTCGAGCCCTCGCCCGAGATGCACCGCCTCCTCCTTGAGCGCGTCGGCCGCATCCGGACGCGCTCGCGCGTGAGCGTCTACAACGACACCTTCGCAGGCGCGGCCGCGCGCGTGGCGCTCGACGCGCCCGACTCCGTCATCTACGTCAACGTGCTCGAACACGTCGCGGAGGACGAGGCCGAGCTGCGGCTGGTCTCCGAGACGCTCGCGCCGGGCGGCCGCGCCTTCGTCTTCGTCCCGGCGTTGCGCTGGCTCTACGGCAGCTTCGACCGTCAGGTCGGGCACCGCCGCCGCTACACGCGCGGCGAACTGGCGGCGAAGTGCGGGCGCGCGGGGCTGAAGGTCGTCCGGTCGGCCTACTTCGACGCGGCCGGCGTCCTGCCGTGGTGGCTCAAGTACCGCGTCCTGCGCTCGGAGAGGATGGAGCCGGCGGCCGTCAAGTTCTACGACGACTTCTGCGTGCCCGTGATGCGCCGCGTCGAGCGGGTCGTGCCGCCGCCGCTCGGCAAGAACGTCCTGCTCGTGGCGGAGAAGGCTTGAGGGGCGGGCGCGCCCAGACGACCGCACTGCCCACCGCACTTTAATTCACGGCTATGAGTGATAAGAAAACTAATTCGCAGATGGAAAAAGAGGCGGCGGACCGGGCAGATGTTCGCGCCGCCTACCAGTCCGCCGTGGATTTAATAATATACGAAGGTCAGTTATCGAGGAACACAACTTCTGTCTTTGTGCAGTTCGGAATCTTAATCATCGCGGCGGCGGTGTCCCCCTTGTTCGTCGACACCGGAAGCACGGGGCTGAAAGCTTCGGTCGGCTTCATACTTTCGGTGGTCGGCGTCGTGGCCAGCGTCATGTGGTGGTCGATGGTGGCTCGTTCAAGAAGGTACTACGAGTACTGGATTTACTGTGCCAGCGAACTCGAACAGTATCTACCCGGCCAGGTTCAAACCTTCGAGCGCGGCTACCGATTCGCCAGAAACCACGAGGTCACCTTTGCGGTGAAGAATGAAGGGAAAGAGCACACTCTTTCCCTTCAATTCAAGTTCATTGAGCGCATTCATATGAAAAATAATTTCCATCTGCTCTACGCCACATTCACGGCTATATTTGTCGTACTGTGTCTTATAAACCTCTACCGCCTACACAGGGCCTTCAGTTAGATCGCGTGGCAGCACTCAAGGTACCCTGTGGCCGACAGCCAAGCGAGGCGGATGCGCACAGGGAGGCATAACGTAAGGCGCCACACATCATGCTCAAACTATTCGTCACTGGGGGCGCCGGCTTTATCGGCTCCGCTTTCGTCAGGGTAGCTCTCGAAGAGGCCCCGACCTGCGCGATCACGAATTTCGACTCACTCACCTACGCCGGCAACCTCGACAATCTTGAAGGCCTGGACGCGGCGCAGCACACCTTCGTGCTCGGCGACATCGCTGACCCGCGGGCGGTACACGACGCCTTAGACGACGGGACGGACGCGATAATAAACTTCGCCGCCGAGTCACACGTTGACCGAAGCCTGAACTCGGCCCAGGAGTTCTTACGCACGAACGTCATCGGCGCGCAGGTGCTGCTCGACGTGGCGCGCGAGCGTAAGGTTAAGCGCTTCCTCCAGGTCTCGACTGACGAAGTAATGGGTACGCTGCCGGAAGACGGGAAATCTTTCTTCACGGAAGAGTCCCCACTCGCCCCCAACAGCCCGTACGCCGCGTCGAAAGCGGCGGCGGAGCACCTCGTCCGCGCGGCCCACCGCACGTTCCGGCTAGACGCTGTGATCACGCGTTGCAGCAACAACTATGGCCCGCGGCAGTTCCCTGAGAAATTAATACCGTTGGTACTTTCGAACGCCCTCAGCGACGAGCCGATCCCCGTTTACGGCGACGGGCGCCAGGTTCGCGATTGGATATACGTAGACGACCATTGCCGGGCCATACTGCGGGCGCTCGACCGGGGCGTCTCGGGCGAGGTTTATAATTTTGGCGCCCGGAATGAGCGGACGAATTTAGAGGTGGTAACGTCACTCCTAGACGTCCTCGGCAAACCTTACTCCCTGATCCGGCATGTTAAAGACCGTCCCGGCCACGACCGGCGCTATGCCATCGATCCCTCAAAGGCCGAAGCCCGCCTCGGCTGGCGTCGAGTCGAAACGTGGGAGAGCGGGGTTAAGAAGACAGTGGGCTGGTACATAGACAACCCTAGGTGGATCGCGCGCGCGCGCAGCGGCGCCTACCGCGAATACTACGCGAAGCAGTACGGGACGATGGAGGGAGTAGACAGTAGACAGTAGCCGGAAGGCTCCTCTCTGCCAACGTGGTCGCTTGCCTAATGAAAGGCCGGCTGCTAAAGCTTTCCTACTGTCTACTGTCTACTGTCTACTGATTTTATGAGAGTCTTAATCACGGGCGCGGGCGGCATGGTCGGCGGCGCGGTCGCCGCGCACTGCCGGGCGCGCGGCGACGAGGTCTTCGCGCTCGACCGCGCGGGGCTGGACATCACGGACGAGCGGGCGGCGCGCGAGACGTTCGCGCGCCTGAGGCCCGAGGCGGCCGTCAACTGCGCGGCGTGGACGGACGTGGACGGGTGCGAGCTAGACCCGCAGCGCGCCTTCCTCGTCAACTCGCAGGGCGTCGAGGCGCTCGCCACGGCCGCCCGCCTCGTCGGCGCCTCCTTCGTCACCGTCTCGACCGACTACGTCTTCGACGGGCGCAAGGAGGGGCACTTCTACACGCAGCGCGACGACCCGCACCCGTTAAGCGCCTACGGGGCGGCGAAGCTCGAAGGCGAGCGGCGCGCGCAGGCCGCCTCCGCCCGCACCTCAATCGTGCGCACGGGGCTGGTGTTCGGCCCCGGCGGGCGGAACTTCCTGGCGACGGTCGTCGGGCGCGCGCGCCGCGGCGAGCGGCTGCGCGCCATCTCGGACTCCTGGGGCACGCCGACCTACGCGCCCGACCTGGCGGCGCGGCTGCGCGAGCTGGCCGAGATAGACCTGCCGGGCGTCTACCACGTCGTGAACGCCGGCGGGGGGGCCAGCTACGAGGGCTTCGCGCGCGAGGCCGTGCGCGCCGCCGGCCTCGAAGGGGCCGAGATAGAGGGCGTCCCGGCCGACTCGCTCGGGCGCACCGCGCCGCGGCCGCGCAACTCGCGCCTCCGCTGCCTGCTCTCCGAGGCCCTCGGCCTCGCGCCCCTGCGCGACTGGCGCGCGGCGCTCGCCGAGTTCGCGGGGAGAGAGCAGTAGGCAGCGGGCAGTGGGCAGTAAATCAAGTAGACAGTAGACAGTAGACAGTAGACAGTAGTAATGGGACAGGAGGAGGCGGGGCCTTCGTCGGTTGACGACGAGGGCCCCGCCGCTTTTATCTCCCCTTACTACTGTCTACTGCCTACTGCCTACTGCCTACTCCATCCCAACT
>DASVWB010000432.1:0-9767 GCA_036389815.1 Pyrinomonadaceae bacterium
GCTTTAAAGAATTTGAAATTTCAAATTTGAAATCTTCAATCCCCTGCGCCCGCGACGCCTCCGCTTTAGAGCGCCGGCCGCCCCGCCGGACGGCCTGAACACTTAACGTCCCCCCCGCACGCCGGTTGTTGCGCGCGCCGCCCGATGCGGCTACCATCGGACTCGGCTCGTCCACACTCCGATAGACGCAGGCACACGGATGGCAGAGACCGCAACGGAAACAGCTTTCCCCGTCTCCCCGAACGTCGCGCGCATGCAGCCCTCCTCGACCATCGCGGCCATGCAGGCGGCGATGACGCTGCGCGCGGAGGGGCACGACGTGGTGGACTTCGGCCCCGGCGAGCCCGACTTCGACACGCCCCAGCACGTCAAGGACGCGGCGGCCGAGGCGATGCGCGCCGGGCAGACCAAGTACACGCCCACGGGCGGCACGCGCCAGCTCCAGGAGTCGGTCGTCGGCTACTACGCGCGCGAGTTCGGCGCCGCCCTCGACCCTTCGGAGGTGATGGCGACCGCCGGCGGCAAGCAGGCCATCTTCAACGCCGTCGTCACGCTCTGCGGCCCCGGCGACGAGGTGCTCATCCCCCGCCCCTACTGGGTCACCTTCCCCGAGGTGGTCAACTTCGCAGGCGCCACGCCCGTCTACGTCGACACCGAAGACACGGGCTTCCACCTCAAGGCCGAGCAGGTCGAGGCCGCCATCACGCCGCGCACGCGCCTCATCATCATCAACTCGCCGTCGAACCCCTCGGGTCGCGTCATCGCGCCGCGCGAGTTCGAGAGGATCATGGAGGTCGTCGCCTCGCGCGGCATCTACGCCGTCTCGGACGAGTGCTACCTGCGCTTCGTCTACCCGCCGGCCGAGGTCTACACGGCGGCGCTGCTGCCGGCGGAGCTGCGCGCGCGCCTCTGCATCGCCGGCTCGTTCTCGAAGACCTACGCGATGACGGGCTGGCGCATCGGCTACTCGATAGCGCCGGCCGCGTGGACGCGCGCGATGAACATGGTGCAGGGGCACTCTACGTCGAACCCCAGCTCCATCGCGCAGGCCGCGGCCGCCGCCGCCTTCGACTCGCCGCAGGATTGCGTCGCAGAGATGCTGGCCGAGTACAGCCGCCGCCGCGAATGGCTCGTCAAAGAGTTGCAGTCCGTCCCCGGCCTCGACTGCGCGCAGCCCGAGGGGGCCTTCTACGTCTTCCCCTGCGTGCGCGGCTTCTACGGCGGCGGGATAAGGTCGTCGGCCGACTTCGCAGACCGCCTGCTGCGCGAGGCGCACGTCGTCGTCACAGACGGCGCGGGCTTCGGCAAGGACGGCTACATACGCATCTCCTACGCCACCTCGATGGAGCGCATTCAAGAGGGACTCTCCCGCATCCGCCGGGTGGCTGAAGGGAGTAGACAGTAGACAGTAGACAGTAGACAGTAGGAAAACAGAAGGCGGCGCGTCCTGGTTATAAGCCGGACGCGCCGCCTGTCTTTCTACTGTCTACTGTCTACTGTCTACTGTCTACTAATAGATGTTGAATGTGTACTCCAGCACGACGTACTGCGAGACGGGGCGGCCGTCCTTGACCGCGGGGCGGAACTTTATCTGGCGCGCGGCGGCGATGGCCTTCTCCGTGAGGCCGTCGGGCAGCCCCTTGACGACCGAGAGGTTCGTCACCTCGCCGGAGGCCGCGAGGACGGCGCGGAGCCTGACCGTGCCGCTGACGTTGTTCCTGCGCGCCTCCTCTGTGAAGTTGGGCTCCGGCTTGAAGGTGATGAGCGCGCGCTGGCTCACCTCGTTCGTCTTGAAGGGGCGCGTGTAATCAATGCCTCCGCGTCCGCCGCCCCCGCCGCCCGGGCCGCCGCCGCCCTCGCGCGCGTCGCCGCCGCCCATGTTATAGCCGCGGCCGGGGCCGGCGCCCGTGCCGTCGCCCGAGCCCATGCCGCCGCCCGTGCCGCTGCCCATGCCGCCGCCGCGCCCCTCGCCCGAGGAGGGCACCGTCCCCTTGCCGTCGGGCGGGCCGTACGGGATGTCGCGCGTATCAACCTTAACGAGCGCCGGGTCGACCTGGATGGTCGAGGGCGTCGGCAGACTCGCGTGCGCCACCGGCGGCTTCGGGCTCGGCGGGTTGATGGGCGGCTGGTCTAACTGCGCGGGCGGCATCTTCCCGGCCGAGGCCGGCGTCCGCTCCTGGCGTCCGCCGCCGCCGCCCCCGCCCGGCTTCTCGTACTTCGCCTTGGAGCCGCCGCCCTTCCCCTCGTTCGTCCCGGCCGAGCCCTTGTCGGGCGTCGGCTGCTCCTTCGGTATCTCCCTTTCCACCCAGCCGACGACCTCAAGGTTCGCGTTCGGGTTGGCGGCCGCCAGGCGCCCCGCGCGCAGCCGCTCCAGCCCGAAGACCGTCCCCAGCAGCAGCGAGACGAAGACGAACGCGCTCAGCGTCGCCAGCGCCACGTCTCGCTGCGAGAAGAAGGCGCGCCCGGCGCGGCCGTAGGCGCCGACCGAGCGCGCCGTGAAGCCGAAGGGGTCGCGCTTGAACTCGGGCCACGTCAGCCCCGCGCCCCGCGCCACCGCGCGCACCTCGCGCGCCAGCCTGCGCGTAATCCCCTCGTCCTCGACGAAGGTCAGGCGGTAGTCGCCGCGCGCGGCGGGCAGCGCCGGCCGCCCCCAGAAGTCCGTCCCGATCTCTTGTGCCATAACTCGCCTCAGCCTTTCTTCGTAGCCGGCCCAGAAACCTTCCGCCGGGAGAGACGCTTCGGCGGCCTCGTCAAAAACGCGCAACGTCTCGGCCATCTCGCGGTAGCGCCCCGCGCAGCGCCCGCACCGCACCACCTCTTCGAGCAGGGCGCCCCGGCGCCCGCCCCCGACCTCGTCGAAGAGCAGTTCGACGAGCAGTTCTTCCGTCGCCTGACAGTCGTGTCTCATCGCTAAAGCTAACTCTTCCCGGCGGCGCCGAGCGGCTGCCCCTCACCCTCCTCCGCGCCCACGCCGAGCGACGCGCGCAGCTTCTCTATCGAGCGGAAGAGCGACTTCTTCACCGTCCCGGCCGAGCACCCGAGCGCGTCGGCTATCTCGCCGGTCGTCATCCCCTCGCGGTGGCGGAGCAGGAAGACGAGCCGCTGCTGCTCGGTCAGCTCGCCCAGCGCGCGCATGACGCGGTCGGCGAGAATCTTCCTGTGGTAGCCGTCCTCCGCGCCCGAGTCCGCGAGCCCGCGCGCCAGCGTCTGCTCCTCGAACAACTCTTCGAGGCTGTCGAGCCGGACGCGCGTCTTCACGTCGTCGCGCGTGACCGTCTCGGAGCGCGCGCGGTTGAGGAAGGCGTTGACCATGATGCGCCGCAGCCAGGTGTGGAAGCTCGACTCGAACCGGAACCCACGGAGCGCGCGCAGCGCCTTCAGCCAGACCTCCTGCGAGAGGTCTTCGGCGTCCTCGGGGCGGCGGCAGTAGTGGAGCGCGAGGGCGTAGACGCGCCGCTCGTACTCTCGCGCGAGCCGGCAGAAGGCTTCGAGGTCGCCGCCCTGCGCGCGCCGTATGAGTTCGTTCTCGTCGGTCAAATCTCGCAGCCCCCGGGCAAGCTCACAGGGATAGACACGGCGGCGCGGAAAGGGTTGGCGCGTGCCGAAGAAATTTTGTGCTCAGATGAGGCCCGAGGCCGGGAGGGTTGGCGCGGGGGGAAGGCGAAAGGCAAAAGGCGAAAGAAAGAGGACGAGGAGCACCGTGCCCCTCATCCTCTTAACTTCCGCCTTTTTACCTTTGCCTTTTTGCCTTTTTACTTCCCGTCGCCCTGCCCCTGCTCGCCGCCGAGTTTCGAGGTGACGGCCGTCAGCATGCGCGGGAAGGTGCCGAGCGGCGTGCGGCTCTCGACGTAGAAGCCGTCCTCGCGCGTCACGCCGAAGGCGAAGCTCGGCCGGAGGCTGGCGCGCTGCCCCTCGGTCTTGAACTCCTGCTCGCCGCCCTGGAGCTGGCGGCCGAGGCCGTTCAGGTAGTCCACGTTCGAGTTGAAGTAGACGAACTGCGGCTGCGCCTTCGACTGCGCCGCGGCCGACTGGTAGGCCGCGCTCTCCTTGAGGGAGCGGCCGCCCTTCGCCGTGTCGATGACGCGCTCGACGGCCGGGCCCTTGCCGCTCGCGACGAAGGCGCCGCCCACGAAGGCGTACTCAAGGCCGCCGCCCTTCTCGCCCGCGATGCGGCGCACGGTCACGCCCTTGTAGTCGCGCTCCGAGACGGCGCGCCCGTGCTTCTCGGCGAACTTCGCCAGCGTCTCGGCGAACGCCCGCTCGTCGCGGACGTTGAGGAGCAGCACTCCCGAGGCGCCCTCCTCCGAAGTCCTCGACGTGAGCTGCGCCGCGCAGAACTCGCCGCCGAGCGCGCCGACTATCTCGGCGCGGAAGTCCACGCCGGTCTTCTCCGTGAACTCGGCGAGCGCGTCGGCCGGGCCCCTGCCGCCGGGGCGCGGGCCGAACTGCGAGGCGAGCGCGATCATCTGGTCGAAGGTCTGCGGCGCGTTGGCGACCGACGCGTCGAAGGCCTGCACCGCGTCCTCGGGGACGAGCGCGAGCAGCGCGCCCTGCGTCGGCGGGTTGGCGGCGACCGTGGCGAGCACGCCCTCGCGCGCGGGCGCGACGAGCTGGAAGCGCTCGACGACGCGGCCGTCCTCGAAGGCGGAGGTGAACGAGGCCGACTGGACGGAGGCCGCGCCGACGCCGTGGAAGAGTTGGCGGAAGGCCGCGACGCGCTCGGCCGCGCGCTCGCCCTCGCCCGCGGGCGCGCCGTCCACGATGGCCGTCAGCGCCGCGCCGTCGAGGTAGCCGAACATGCCGTCGACCGCGCCGGAGCCGGCGCGCGCCTGTTTGAACTTCTCGTTGGTTTCAAGCGAGGGCGCCCGGCCCGCGCGCACGTCGAGCACGCGCCGGACGGGCGCGTCGGCGTTCGAGACGACGAGCAGGGAGTCCTTCACCGCGTAGGTGAAGCGGTGGACGCCGAGCCGCCTGACCGTGCAGACGCGCGCCCCGTCCACCTCCTCGGTCTTGACCTCGACCCCCTTCGACTGCCCGTCCCGGATGAAGCGCAGGACGCGGTTCTCGAAGGTGTAGCGCTCCTGCCAGTCGTTGAACTGCGCGACGACGACGAACTGCGGCTCGGGCCGGCCCGACTCGCCGCCGACGCCGAGCAGCGCCACGGCGTAGCTGGCGTCGAGCGCGCCGGCGTGGTTGGCGCCGATCATGAAGAGCGAGCTGGCGGCCGAGTTCTGCTTCGAGAACTCGCGCCACGCCTCGCTCTCGATGACCTTGAGCGCCTGCGCGCGCAGGTCGTTGACCTCGACGAAGCCGACGGCGTCGGCCGGGAGCAGCCGCTCCAGCCGCGGGTTGACGGCCCTCGCCGGCCGCGCCAGCTCCGCCACCGCCGCCACGCCGACCAGCACGAGCGCCGCCGCCGCGAACGCGATGAAACCTTTGCTTTTCAGTCTTTCCACGATGAACCTCCGTTCGGAACGATTGCGAAACTCACTTCATCTCCTTGCGGGCGAAGACGTACTGCGACGCGAGGTAGAGCCCCGAGGCGACGAGCAGCATGCCGAAGATGGGGGCGAACTCAAGCTGGCCGTAGAGTTCGAGGTTGACGGTGTCGTTCTTGAGCGTCGCCCGGTTGATGACCCAGTCGAGGAGGTGGCCGCCGAGGTAGTAGAACATCAGGACGAGCGAGACCGCCCCGGCGATGACCGCGATCCACCACTTCTCGAACCAGACCGAGAAGAGGAACGTCGCCGAGTAGACCATCAGCGAGATGACCGTCGTCCAGACGGCGCCGCGCGCGCCGTTCGACGCGACCAGCGCGAAGGCGCCCCAGGCGCCGCCGAGCGTCACGTTCGTCGCCGCCGCGGCCGTCACCAGGTAGACGGCCAGCAGCGTCGTCAGGATCGACACCCCGACGCACGTCGTCATCTGCACGGCCCCGACCGCGTACTTGAAGAGCAGGACTTGCCAGCGCCGGACGGGGCGCTCGAAGAGGAAGAACATGCTCTGGTTGTCCAGCTCCGCCCCGATGGAGCCGACCGCGAAGAAGGAGAGCAGGAACAGCCCGGCCGTGATCAGGAAGCCCGACTGGAAGACGAGCGCGAACTCGAAGGCCTGCGCCGCCACCGGGTCCGAGAGCGCGTACAGGTCGAAGCGCGCGCTCTCCCTGAGCGCCACGACCAGCCCCGCGATGCAGAGCGGGATGTGGTACGCCGCCGCGAACGCCAGCCACTTCCAGCGCGTCTCGCGCCACTCCTTCCAGAGCATCGCCTTCATGATCGACTTCGTCACGAGTTCGCCCTCCGCCCGCGCTCCGCGCGCACAGTGTTCACGAAAATGTCTTCGAGCGAGATCGGCAGCACCTCCGGGTTGCGCACCCCGCGCTCGCCGAGCAGCGCCAGCGTCTCGTCGCCGAAGCCGTGGACGGTCAGCACCTGCTCGTGCCGCCCGTTCTCGACCATCAGGACGCCGGGCACGCCCGCCACTTCGGGGCGCGTCCCGTTCGTCGCGTAGCGCACGCGCTTGTAGCTGGACTTGATCTCGTCGATGGTCGAGACCATCAGCAGCCGCCCCTCGTCCATGACGCCGACGTAGTCGGCCACGCGCTCGACCTCCTCGACGATGTGGGAGGAGAAGAGGACGGTCTTCCCCTCCTCCGCTATCTCGGCGACGATGTTCTCGATGAAGTCGCGCCGCACGATGGGGTCGAGCCCCGAGGTCGGCTCGTCGAGGATGATCAGCTCCGGGCTGAACGAGAGCGCGAGCAGCAGGCACAGCCGCGCGCGGTTGCCGCGCGAGAGCTGCCGCACCTTCTTCCCGGCCGGCAGGCTGAAGCGCTTCAGGAGGTCGGAAGCCTTCTTGTCGTCCCACGTCTCGTGGAAGGCGCGCGTGAAGCGTACGCTCTCCTCGACCGTCATCCATTCGTAGAGGTAGCGGTTCTCCGAGACGTAGGCGACCCTGCGCCGCACGTCGAGCAGGTCTTCGTCGAGCGCGCGCCCCAGCACGCGCACCGCGCCGGCGGTCGGGCGCAGGTGCCCCATCACCATCTTGATGACGGTGGCCTTCCCCGCCCCGTTCACGCCCAGCAGGCCGAAGACCGTGCCCTTCGGCACGCGCAGGGAGACGTCCTTCACGGCCTCGAACTTCCCGAACGTGCGGCAGAGGCCGCGCGTCTCGATGGCGTACTCCTCAAGGTAGTTTCCGAAGTCTGCGCTCATGGCTCACCTGTGTTCCGACTTCCGCTCTGGACTCCCGGCTCCGACCTCCGCCGCGCCCTCACTTGCCGACCGCCTCGGGCGCGCGCGCCCGCAGAATCGTCTCCAGCACCCGCTCGAAGGCGTCGCGCAGCTCGCGCTCGTCAAGCCCCAGGTTGACGCCCTCGACGAGCGCCTTCTCTATCAACTCGCCCAGCACCCGGCGGCGCTCGGCCTTCGACATCTCGACGCCCTGCCCGGAGACGAAAGTGCCCGCCCCCTGCCGCTTGTAGATGACGCCCTCGATTTCGAGGTCGAGGTAGGCGCGCGCCACCGTGTTCGGGTTGACCGCCAGCTCGACCGCCAGCTGCCTGACGGACGGCAGCGGGTCCTCCGGCGCGAGCCGCCCCATGGCGACCGCCGTCTTTATCTGCTGGGCGATCTGCAGGTAGATCGGCAGACCGCTCGACGGGTCGACACTTATGAACAACGCCTCACCCCGGCCGCCGGCACTGTATCAGTCAATTAATACAGTGACACACAGTACGGGGACTGTCAAGGCGAAGTTTCAAAAAAGTTTCGGCCGCCCGTCTCCGGGCGGCCGAAACTTTTTCGGGGCTTTTTACGGGCTTATTTCACGGCCTTCACGCCGTTGCCCGGGGCGCCGTTGCCCGGGGCGCCGTTACCCGCGGCGCCGTCTATGCCCAGCCGCTCTTTGAAGAGGCTGAGCAGGAGGAGCGTGCCGATGCCGCCCGCGCCGTCGCCCGTCGAGCCGCCGGAGGCGAGGATGTCGGGGGTGATGCGGACGCCCTTCTCGCCGATGACCCTGAGGGTCTCGACGAGCGCGACGCCCTGCTGCCCGAGCGCGTTGACCTGCTCGTGGTAGGCGACGCCCTGCGCCTCGCCCATCAGGCGCACCTTCTCGGCCTCGGCCTTGCCCGTGGCGAGGATGTAGTGCGCCTCGCCCTCGGCCTCTGCCTTGCGCTGCTCGGAGCGGCGCGACGAGATTTCGACGCCGACGGTGGCGGCCATCAGGTCGCGCTGGTTGTCGGCGTGCGCCTTGGTCTTCTCAAGCTGGATGCGCTTCTCCTCGGCCTCGCGCTGCGCGTTGAACATGTTCTGGCGCTGCTCGGCGAGAATCTTCTCGGTCTGCGTCTTCATCAGCTCCTCGGGGAGGTGGATGTGGCAGATGAGGACGTTGACCACGTCCACGTGGTACTTCAGCAGGTGCGCGCGCACCCGCGCCTCGGCCCTCTCCTGCTCCTCGTGGCGGTTCTGGAGGTAGGCCATCGCCGAAGACTCCGAAGCCTGGTTGCGGAAGATGGAGTCGATGAGCGGGTGCATCACGTTCTCGATGAGGCGGTCGATGCCGCCGATCTTGGCGACCATGAAGGGCGCGTCCTCGGGCTTGACGCGGAAGACGACGCGCACTTCGAGCTTCATCGTGAAGCCGTCCTTCGAGATGACCTCGAACGGGTCGAAGGTGTTCGACGTGTCGCCGGCCGTCCACTCGACGGTCTGGTTGGTCGTCGGGATGATGATGGGCGAGACGGCCAGCGTGTTGACGTAGTAGCGGCCGGGGCCGACCACCGACTCCTGTATGCCGCGGAAGCCTTCGGGGACGACGTACGCCTCGTGCGCGCCCTCGTCGAGGCGGCGGTCGGCGGGGTCGGTCATCATCAGGTCTTCCTGTATCTCGGCCTGCGAGCGCTCCTCGTGGTCGAGCTTGTCGAGGCGCGCGGCGGCCTCCGTGACGTGCTGCTGCTCCTCGCGCTCCATCCGCTGGCGCACCTTGTCGGCCATCTGGCGGCGCACGTCCTCGCCCGGGTCTTTGCCGACGTTCGAGACGATGACGGCCACCTCGCCCGGCTTGACCTCGCTGGCCTTCTCGGGGATGACCTTGAAGACGAGCGGGTTCACGTAGTAGGTGCCGGGCAGGAGGATGTCCTTCTGCGGCCCGCGCTGGCCGCCGCGGCGGATGAACTCGTTGCTGTCGGAGAAGTTGTCGTGCCCCTCGACGGGCGTGGCGACGTAGTCGCGCGGGTCGAGCGGCGCGCCGTCGAGCGCTTCGACGAGGCCCACCTGGTTCTCGTTAATCACCGTCGCGTCGAAGAGGCGGATGAAGAAGAGGCCGGGCTTCGGGTCACCGCCTTCGAGCGGGACGCTCTGCGTGAGTATCCTGTAGGTGCCGGGCGTCAGGATTTCGACCTGCGGGCCCTTCTGGCCGCCGCTGGCGACGAACTGCTCGGCGTCCTGGAAGTTGCGGTGGCCGTCGATGGCCTTGCCGTGCAGGCGGCCGGGGTCGAGCGGGTCGCCGTCCGAGGCCGTGACGACGCCGACCTTGCCCGGCGGGATGGTCGTCACCTTCGAGATGGAGACGCGGAAGAGGTAGGGGTGGATGGGCCACAGGCCGGGCGGGAGCGTGCGGAGCTGCATGCCCTTGACGCCGCCGCGCTTGATGAAGGCGATGGGGTCCTGGAAGTTGTTGTGCGCGTTCTGCGCGCGGTCGGGCGCGAAAATCCTGCCCGGCGGCATCGGCTCGCCGTCGATGGCCTCGACGATGCCGAGCTCGTCCGG
>DASVWB010000433.1:0-7158 GCA_036389815.1 Pyrinomonadaceae bacterium
CAGCCCCGCGGCCGACCCCGCGCGCCTGCGCCTGTACGCGGGCGGCGTCGAGGTGCCGCTGCGCTGCGACCCCGCGGCGTGGCGCGAGCCGGGCGGCGGGCTGGAGTTCTACGGCGAAGCGCTCGACCTGCCGTCGGCCGACACGCGCGTCTACTGGCTCGTCGAAGGCGACGAGGGCGGCCCGCGCACGGACGCGCCGCGCGCCCCATCTGGGCCGGTCTCGTGGGTCGGCGTGCCGCGCGTGCGCGTCGAGCCCGACAAGTCCGGCGTCGGCCTCGTCCCCGGCCCGCCGCCGCCCGCGTCGCAACAGGGCTTCGCCTACACCGCCGAGAGGCGCGAGCGCTCCGTCTACTTCTCCTCGCTCCAGAACGGAGAGGCCGAGAACTTCTTCGGCGGCGTCGTGGGCGCGAACGGCTCGGCGCAGACGTTGACGGCGCGCAACGGCCTCAAATCTGATGCGCCGACGACGAGGCTCGAAGTCGCGCTCCAGGGCGTCTCGACGGGGCCGCACCGCGTCTCGGTGCTCTTCAACGGCTCGCCGCTCGGCGTGATCGACTTCGCGGGGCAGGCCAACCGGGCCGCGGCCTTCGCCGTCCCGTCGCGGCTGCTGCGCGAAGGCGACAACGAGGTGCGTCTGGTCGCCGGGGGTGCGGGCGACGTGAGCCTCACAGACCGCCTGCGCCTGACCTACCAGCACGCGCTGCGCGCGGACGACGACCGCCTGCGCTTCTACGCGGTCGCCGGCGCCGTCCGCGTCGGCGGGTTCAGCACGCCCGCGGCGCGCGTGTTAGACGTGACCGACCCGGGCTCGCCCTCCGAGCTGCGCGTGCGCGCCGCCGAGCCCGACCCGCGCGGCGGATGGGGCGTGACCTTCGAGGCCACGGGCAAAGGGCGGCGCGAGCTTTACGCCTTCACGGGGGCGTGCGTGCTGCGCCCGGCGTCGGTCGCGGCCAACGCCCCCTCGCGCTGGTCTCTGGACGCGGGGCAGAGGGCCGACCTCGTCGTCATCACGCACGAAGATTTCGCGCGGCAGGTGGCGCCGCTCGCCGCGCTGCGCGAGTCCGAGGGGATGGAGGTCGCGGTCGTGGACGTGGAAGACCTCTTCGACGAGTTCTCCTACGGCGCGCACACGCCGCAGGCCGTCCGCGACTTCCTCGCGTGGACGCGCGCGAGCTGGGACAAGCCCCCCTCTTACGTCCTGCTCGTCGGCGACGGCTCGTACGACCCGCGCGGCCGTCTGGGCCGCGGCCGCCACGACCTCGTGCCGTCGAAACTCTTAGACGCCGGCTCGATGGAGACGGCCTCCGACGACTGGTTCGCGGACTTCGACGACGACGGCGTCCCCGAGATGGCCGTCGGCCGCCTGCCCGTCAGGACGCAGGCCGAGGCGGCGGCGGTCGTGGGCAAGATAGTCTCGCGCGGCGCGGGCCCTTCCGAGACTTCGGCGCTGCTGGTGGCCGACCGCGACGGCGCGGAGGGCTACAGCTTCGAGGCGGCGACCGACGCGGTGCGGGCGATGCTGCCGGCGCAGGCTTCGGTCGCGCGCGTCAACCGGCGCGCGCAGGACGCGGCCGCGGTGAGGGGTCAGATCGTCTCCGGCATCAACGCGGGGCCGCTCGTCGTCAACTGGATGGGTCACGGGTCTGTGGACGTTTGGACGGGCGAGGGGTTGCTGCGCGGGGCGGACGCGGCCGTGCTCAGGAACGGGAGCCGGCTGCCGCTCTTCGTGCTGATGACCTGTCTGAACGGCTACTACGAGGGCGTCGGCCTAGACAGCCTCGCCGAATCTCTGCTGAAGGCCGAGGGCGGCGGCGCGTACGCGGTCTGGGCCTCTTCGGGGATGACGGCGCCCGCGGCGCAGGCCGAGGCCAACCGCGAGCTGTACCGCGCACTCTTCGCCGAAGGCGGCCCCGTCCGCCTCGGCGACGCCGTCCGCCGCGCCAAGGCCGCGACCCCCGACCGCGAAGTGCGCCGCACCTGGGTCTTCTTCGGCGACCCGTCGGGCAGGCTGCGTTAGTCCGGGAAGCAGGTCGAGGCGCATCAATCGCGGGGATGCGGCTTTAAGGATTCCAAATTTGAAATTTGAAATTCCTGAAGCGGCGTCTCTGTGGTTCGAACGCGCATCCGTTATACACTCGGGCGCATGCAGGGGGAGACGAGTCGGGCGGCGCAGGGCGAGGAAGCGGGGGGCGGCGGGGAGCCGGGGCTCGTCCGCGGGGTGGGGCTGGCGGGCGCGACGACGCTGAACATGATAGACATGATCGGCGTCGGCCCGTTCATCACCATCCCGCTCATCGTCGCGGCGATGAACGGGCCGCAGGCGATGGTGGGGTGGGTCGTGGGCGCGGTGCTCGTCGTCTGCGACGGGCTGGTGTGGGCGGAGCTGGGCGCGGCCATGCCCGGGACGGGCGGCACCTACCGCTACCTCGGCGAGATTTACGGGAGGGGGCGGCTGGGGCGCCTGATGTCCTTCCTCTTCATCTGGCAGTTGACCTTCAGCGCGCCGCTCTCCATCGCCTCGGGCTGCATCGGGTTCGCGATGTACGCGGCCTACGCCTTCCCCGCGCTCGACGCGACGCTCGCCGAGAGCCGGCTCCGCGTGCCGCTCTCCTTCCTCGGCGAGATAGACCTGAGCGTGGCCGTCACCTGCGGCACCTTCGTCGCCGTCTCGACCTGCGCCGCCGCCGTCCTGCTGCTCTACCGCAGGGTGACGGTCGTCGAGCGCCTGTCGAAGCTGCTCTGGCTCGGCGTGATGCTCACCATCCTGTGGATAGTCGCCTCGGGCGTCCTCAACTTCGACCCGCGGCTCGCGTTCGACTTCCCGCCGGGCGCGTTCAGACTCACGCCCGAGTTCTTCTACGGGCTCGGCTCTGCCCTGCTCATCGCGGTCTACGACTACTGGGGCTACTACAACGTCTGCTTCCTCGGCGGCGAGGTGCGCGACCCCGGCCGCACCATCCCGCGCGCCGTGCTGCTCTCCATCGCGCTCGTCGCGGTCATCTACATCGTGATGAACGTCTCCATCCTCGGCGTCATCCCTTGGCGCGAGTTCTCGGCGGCGGCGAACTCCGACGCGCGGCGCTACGTCATCTCGTCCTTCATGGAGCGGCTCTACGGGCGCGGGGCGGGGCTCGTGGCGACGGCGCTCATCATGTGGACGGCGTTCGCGTCCGTCTTCTCGCTGCTCCTCGGCTACTCGCGCGTCCCTTACGCGGCGGCGCGCGACGGCAACTACTTCCGCGCCTTCGGGCGCGTCCACGCGACGCAGCGCTTCCCGCACGTCTCGCTGCTCGTGCTCGGGGGGCTGGCGGCGCTCTTCTGCTTCTTCCGGCTGGCGGACGTGATCGCGGCGCTGGTCGTCATACGCATACTCGTGCAGTTCCTCGCGCAGACCGTGGGCGTCGTCGTGCTGCGCGTGCGGCGACCGGAGATGCCGCGCCCGTTCCGGATGTGGCTCTACCCCGTGCCGGCGGTGCTGGCGTTCCTCGGGTTCGTCTACGTGCTCCTGATGCGTCCGAACTTTCAGAAGGAGGTGCGGCTCGCCCTCGTGCTCGTGGCGGCCGGGGCGGTCGTCTACCTTTTGAGGGCGCGGGCGCGCGGCGAGTGGCCGTTCGGGGAGCGGGACGGGGGCGCGGGGCTCACGGCCAGCGAATGACCTTGTTCGCCTTGGCGGAGGGCGGCGGGGACGAGACGGGCAGCGTGCGCTGTCGCTCGGCCGTCGCGGCCGCGCGCCGTGCGGCGCTCGCCTCGCTCGTGCGGGGCGCGGCGGCGCGCGCCGCGGCGGGTCTGGGCGCGGGCGCGGCCTCGCGCGCTTCCGCGCGCGGCGCGCGTTCGGCGCGCGGCTCGGGCTCGGCGGCGCGGCGGCGCGGGGCTTCGGCGGCGTGTGCGGTCGCGGCCAAGTCCGCCGCCGGAGGATTCACTTTCGGCGCGCGCGCGACCTCGCGCGGCTCTTCGGCCTTCGCTTCTGCGGCCTTCGCTTCCGTGGCTTTCGCTTCCGTGGCTTTCGCTTCCGCTACGTCCGGCGCCGGGTCGGGCGAAGGCTGCGCCTCGGGAGCCGGCGCGGGCTCGGCGGGCGCGGGGACTTCGGCCGCGACCTGAGGCGCGGCCGGTTCGGCCGCCCTGTGTTCAAGCCTCTTCTCCGCGACGAGCTGCGATGTCCAGACGAGGTAGCCGCCCGCGGCCACGCCCGCGACGACCGACAGCGCGATGGCGACGGCCGTGACGGCCCACGACTGCCGCGGGCCGTCGCCCGCGGGGGCGTACGACGCGCCACGCCCCCGGCGCGGGACGAGCGTCTCCTCTTCCTCCTTCGCGCCCGCGCGGTGTGCGACCACGGCCCACGCGGCCTCGGCCGGCTCGCCCGAGCCCTCCCGCAAGGTGACCGGCGACGGGCCGATCTCCGACAGCGGGACGACCGCGCTGAAGGTGCCTTCCGAGGGGAAGAACGGCTCGGCCTCCGGACGCCCGTGCGTCGGGTTAATCGGCTCGTGTTCGTGCGGCGCCGGCGAGGCGTCAGTCATTCCTGCTCTCCTCCAGACATCTCAACGCAGCACCTCGACGCGGTCGCCCGGTCGGAGCTGGGGGTCGGGCGTCCTCCCCGACGTGATCTCGGCGAGGTCGTACCTCGCGGTCGAGAGCCGGCCGTCCGCGCCCTGCCGCGTGACCGCGATGACCGAGCCGGCCTGCTGCCCCTCCGGCACGCCGCCCGCCGCGAGGAGCGCCTGCGTCAGCGTCATCCCCGCGTGAAACTGCTGCTGCCCGGGGCGGCGCACAGGGCCCGCGACGTAGACGAACTGCGGCGGGAGCGCGCGCAGCGTGACCACGTCGCCCTGCCGCACGAGCGTCTTCATGGCGGCCTCGTCCGAGAGGTCTACCTCGGTCGTCTGCCCCGTCGCGCGCGAGACGACGACGGCCTGCCCCGCGCCCGGCAGGGGCTGCGCGTGCGCGACGATGACGTAGAGCGGCACGCCCTCGCGCTGGAGAATCTTCGTCC
This sequence comes from Pyrinomonadaceae bacterium, assembly GCA_036389815.1. Taxonomy (GTDB): domain Bacteria; phylum Acidobacteriota; class Blastocatellia; order Pyrinomonadales; family Pyrinomonadaceae; genus QHXN01. The sequence goes on from DASVWB010000433.1 coordinate 4,994, forward strand.
CCGGCTCCTTCGCCATCCCGCCGACGATGACGGCGTGGCTCGCGTACTCGCGCACGCCGACCGCTATCTCGGGCGCGGGGCCCGCCGCGCGCATGCTCAGCGCCGATCCGAGCCGGGCGGCGACCTCTTCGACCGTCAGCCCCGCCACCGCCAGCGGCTGCCTGAGCGCGGGGTGGTCGAGCAGCCCCGTCGGCGTGACCTCGTAGGCGTTCGTGCGCGGCTCGCGCCCTTTGAGCAGCCGCACGTCGAGCACGTCGCCGGGGCCGACGCGGTAGACGGCCGTGGGGTCTGGGTCCGGGGCCGCAGGCGGCGAAGCGGCGCTCGCGGCGCGCGTCGGCGTGTCCGTGCCTGACGATGCCGCCTCGCCGTCGGCCGCGGCCGCGCCCGTCTCGCGGAGTTTGGAGTAAGAGCGGCCGAGCTTCTGGTAGGTCTCTGCGTCGTTAGGGTCGAGGCGCGCGGCCTGCTCGTAGGCGTCCACCGACTCGCGCCACTCGCCGAGCGCGGCGTGCGCGTCGCCGAGCGCGCGGTACGCGGCCGCGTTCCGCCTGTCGAGCATGACCGCCTGTCGGAAGGCCGCGGCCGCCTCGCGGTAACGGCCGGCGCGCATCTCGCCCACGCCGGTGTCGTAGGGCGACGCGGCCTCGGCCGGCGCGCGGCGCGGGGGCGTCGCGGCGCTCGCCGACGGCGTTCGGGCGTTAGACGAGGGCGGCCTCGTGTTCGACGGGGGCGCGCCGTCGCCGGCCGGGCGCGCGCCCGCGTTCGAAGCGGGCGAGGGCGCCGCGGCGACTTTTTCGGGGCGGCCGGCGCCGAGGTTGACGGCGTTCATGGCCTCCATTATCCCGCCGGGCTGCGGCGCGGCGGGACGCCTCGCGGCGGCCGCGGCGAAGGGCCGTGGCGGTCGCGTAGCGTAGTCCGGGCGCAGGCGCAGGGCGCGCGCGAAAGCCTCGCGCGCCTCCTCCTCCTGCCCGAGCGCGCGGCGCGCCTCGCCGAGGTGGTAGAAGGGCTCGGCCCACTTCGGGTAGATTTTCGTGGCGCGCTCGAAGGCCGCGGCCGCCTGCACGTGCTGGCCGCGCATGCCGAGCGCGACGCCGAGGTTGTTGAGCGCCTCGACGTCCTCCCGGTTGAGACTGACGGCCCTGTAGTACGAGTTGACGGCGTCGGCCCAGCGCCCCATCTCGGCGTAGACGTTGCCGAGCCCGTAGAAGGCGTTGCCGTTCGAGGGGTCGAGCGCGACCGCCTGCTCAAAGGCGCGCGCCGCCTCGGCCAGCCGGCCTTCGAGCGCGAACCGCGCGCCGTCGCGGGCGTAAGTCTCGGCGCCGCCCTGCGCGGACGCCTGCACGGAGCCCGCGCAGACCAGCAGGGCGAGCAGGAAAATCTTCTTCGTCATCGGGTAGTCTCCCCGCGCGCCCCCGCGGGCGTGAAGGCAGGGCGTAGGAGTGCGACGAGGGCGCGCGGGTCTTGCATCCGTTCTCTCGTGCGGGCTTCCGCCGGCTTCGTTGTAGGGGACGTTACTGCTACGAGCGGGAGAGTGTCGTCAAAGCACAGTGACGGTGGCCGAATTATATTCCGGCGGCGGCCCTGTTGTCCAAGAACGGCCCCGTTTAAGAGTCTGAAATTTCAAATTCGAGATTCGAAATAGGGGCGCCTCTTCGTGTTTTGAATTTTCTTCCCCCCGAAAAACACACGGGCGAGGTTTGGACTACCGGAAACGTGTGTGTTGGTATACATTGCTTGCCCGCGGACGACCTTTCAGCCGGGGAAACCTCCTAGTGGAAAACATAGAGCGCACACAGTTCGTGGTCCTGACCGGCCACCTCGACGACCAGCCCTTACCCGAACTCATCCGCCGCCTGAGGGTGCAGCGGAAGTCGGGCCGCCTTCAGGTCGAGTACGCGGACGGGCCGGGCTCCTTCTTCTTCGAGGACGGGCAGATGGTGGACGCGCGGCTGGGGAACCTGCGCGGCGTCGAGGCGCTCTACGCGGCGCTCGAACTCGGGGGCGCCTCCTTCAACTTCAACCCGCTCGTCCGCCCGCCCGAGCGCAACATAGACCGGCAGGGGCAGCAGTTCATCCGCGACCTCGTCGAGGCGCCGCGGCGCGACGGGCTCTCCGAGATACGCGTCGCTCCGGGCGCGCAAGGGGGCGGACGACCCGAGGCGCTCCCG
>DASVWB010000434.1:0-6941 GCA_036389815.1 Pyrinomonadaceae bacterium
TCGCTCGAAGTGAAGTAGAACTTCGTCTTGTCCGCGGAGAGGCGCCCGTCCGAGACCTCGAAGCGCCCCGCGGTCAACTGCGCGGGCTCGCCGCCGTCGGCCGCGACGGCGTAGAGGTGCGCCCAGCCGTCGCGCTCCGAGACGAAGTAGACGCGCCGGTTGTCGGGCAGCCAGCCGAGGACGAACGAGCCGGGGCCGCCGACCCACGCGTCGTCGTGGACGCGCGCGAGCACGCGCGTCTTCGCCGTCGCCGGGTCGAGCGACATCACCCAGCGGTCCTTGTTGTCGGCCGCGCGCGCGAGCAGCGCCGCGCGCGACCCGTCCTCCGACCACTGCAACTGGAAGAGCTGCACCTCGCGGTCGCGCGCGCCCTGCGCGCCTTCGGTCTGCTGCCCCTGCGCCTGCGCGCGCTGCGGCGGCGGCGGCTGCGGCTGTGCGCCGGTCTGCTGCGCGCCTGTCTGCCCCTGCTGCGTCTGCCCCGCCTGCTGCGCGCCGCGCTCGCGCTGCGCCGACTCCGAGGCGTTCTGCTCGGTGCGCGCCTGCACGCGCGGGGCGACCTCGGCGCGCAAGCCCGTCTCGACCCACTTGACCTCGCCGTTGGCGACCGAGGCGAGGCCGAGGCGCGTGCGCCCCAGGTTGTCGCCGACCTTCGCGCGCGACTGTATGTCCTCGGTGTAGCCGGACTCGTTGACGTAGTTCGGGACGACCGCGTTCTTGCCCGGCGAAGGCTCGGCGACGGCGAGGACGACGTACGCGCCGTCGGGCGAGAGGTTGAGGCTCGCGACCGACTGGCCGGCGGGGAGCGTGAAGGGCTTGCGGCGGTCGCGCTCGCGCTCGCGCCGCTGCTTCTCCTGCGCCTCGCGCTGCTCGGCGCGCTCGCGCACGGCTTCGAGCAGTTGGCGCTCCTCCCTGCGCAGGTACTCCTGGCTCTCGCTCGCGGCGCCCGTCCGCGCGGTGACGCCGATGCCGCCGCCGCCCGAGCCCTGCGCGCCTCCGCCCGCGGCCGCGCCGCCGCCGCCGGACGTGCGTATGTCGGTGAGCTGTTCGAGCGAGCCCGTGTCGAGCGACATCACGTAGAGGTTGTTCTGGCGCGTGAAGTAGACGCGGCGCTGGTCGCGCGTGAAGTGCGCGTTCGTCTCGGCGTCGGCCGTGCGCGTCAACTGCCGGCGCTCACCTTTCTCGTGGTCGTAGAGGAACACGTCGCCCTCGTCCGTGAAGACGGTCAGCTTCCTGTCCCTGGAAAGCTCGCCCGACGCGGGCGGGGCCCGCCGCGCCTCCTCCTCGGAGAGCTTGCGCAACCCCGTGCCGTCGGCGTTCACGACGTAGAGGTCGGTCTCCTTCAGGCGCGGCTCGCCCGCGCGCTTCCAGCGGAAGAAGACGCGGCGGCTGTCCTGCGACCAGTAGACGCCCGCGGGCGCGTAGCCGACGAGGTCGGGCCCGCGCATGATGCTGTCCACGGTCAGCTCGAAGGGCTTCGGCCGGGTCTGCTGCCGGGCCGCCTGCGGCCGCGGCAGCGCGAAGGCTGTCTGGCAGAGCAGCGCGGCGGCCAGCCCCGCGGCCGCGGCGGCGCGGCGGAAATGTTCTCCTCGCATTGAGTCCTCGTCTCGCTCCCCGCGGGTGAGGCAAAGGGCGCGGGAGGTATAATCCCGCCCGCGCCCGCTGGCGCTACGGCCGGCGAAAGTTTTCAGGGAGACTTAGAAGGTGAACGAGCGGCGGGATGATACAACAAAACCGGGGGACGAGTCGCGCCCCGCGCCGGGGGCGGGCCGCTACTACTACGACGACGCCACCGGCTACGAGACCTACAGCCCCGAAGAGGGCGACGAAGAAGAAGAGGGGGACGACGGGGGCGGGGACGCCGAAGCCTGAACGCGCGCGCGCTTCAGCGCCTCCCCTTCCGCTGCCCGAGGCGGCGGCGGTCTGAGAGCGTGTACATGTCGCGCTTGCGCTGCTGGCCGTAGTACTCGCTGTCCTCGTAGCGCGGGCAGTCGCAGCGCGCCGCGCCCTCCGGCGCCGCCGAGCACCCGCCCGCGATGGTGTGGTACTCCTGCGAGTGGCCGCAGTTCCAGCAAGTCCTGTCGTTCACGTCGCTCACCCTTTAACCCCGTGCTGAATGGGACGCGCAAAAAGTATGGCAGCCGCGCCCGCCTGTCAAGACGTCTCCTTCTTCGGCCGCCGGTTCGCGGCGAGCACGCGCTTGCGCAGGCGGATCGACTTCGGCGTCACCTCGACCAGCTCGTCGTCGGCGATGAACTCCAAAGACTGTTCGAGCGAGAGGTCTTTGACGGGGACGAGCCGCATCGCCTCGTCGGCCGACGAGGCGCGCATGTTCGTCAGCTTCTTCTCGCGCACGATGTTCACGTCCAAGTCCACGGCGCGCGCGTTCTCGCCGACGATCATCCCCTCGTAGACGCGCGTCGTCGGGCGGATGAACATCGTCCCGCGCTCCTGGAGGTTGAAGAGCGCGTAGGTGGTCGCCTCGCCCGGGCGGTCGGCGACGAGCGAGCCGGTCGAGCGCCCGCGCATCGCGCCCTGCCACTCGCCCCAGCGCAGGAAGATGGTGTTGAGCAGCCCCGTCCCCTTCGTCTCCGTCAGGAACTCGCCGCGGAAGCCGATGAGGCCGCGCGAGGGCGTCTCGAACTCAAGCCTGACGCGCCCCGTCCCGTGGTTGACCATCTTCGTCATCTGGCCTTTGCGCCGACCCATCGCCTCCGTCACGACGCCGATGAACTCCTCGGGGCAGTCGATGACGACCAGCTCGATGGGCTCCAGCGTCACGCCGTTCTCCGCGCGCGTGATGACCTCCGGCTTCGAGACCTGAAGCTCGTAGCCCTCGCGCCGCATCATCTCGATGAGGATGGAGAGCTGAAGCTCGCCGCGCCCGGAGACCTTGAACTGGTCGGGCGACTCGGTCTCGGCGACGCGGATGGCGACGTTCGAGAGCAGCTCGCGGTCGAGCCGCTCCTTGATCTGGCGCGAGGTGACGTACTTCCCCTCCGTCCCGGCGAACGGCGAGTTGTTGACGCCGAAGATCATCGAGATGGTCGGCTCGTCCACCGCGATGACTGGGAGCGCGCGCGGGTTGTCGGCGCTCGTCACCGTCTCGCCGATCTCGATGCCTTCGACGCCCGCGAGCGCGACGATCTCCCCGAACGACGCGCGCGCGACGGACTCGCGCTTCAGGCCCTCGAACGCGTACAGCTCTTTGACGCGAACCTTCTCGACGGTCTTGTCGCGCCTGACGACGGCGACCGTCTCGCCCTGCGCAATCTCGCCCGAGAAGATGCGGCCGATGGCGAGGCGGCCGATGTACTCGCTGTAGTCGAGGTTCGCGACGAGCAGCTGCAGCGCGTCTTCGCGTATCTCGCGCGGCGGCGGGATGGTGCGCACTATCTCCTCGAAGAGCGGGCGCAGGGAGCGCGAGTCGTCGGAGAGTTCCTTCTTCGCCACGCCGTCGCGCGAGACGGCGTAGAGGACGGGGAAGTCTATCTGCTCGTCCGTGGCGTCGAGGTCGATGAAGAGGTCGTAGATGTCGTTGACGACCTCCTCGGGGCGCGCGTCCTGGCGGTCGATCTTGTTGACGACGACGATGGCCGGGAGTCGCGCCTCCAGCGCCTTCCGCAGCACGAAGCGCGTCTGCGGCAGCGGCCCCTCGGCCGCGTCCACCAGGAGCATCACGCCGTCCACCATCTTCAGCACGCGCTCGACCTCGCCGCCGAAGTCGGCGTGCCCCGGCGTGTCGAGGATGTTGATCTTCACGCCGCCGAACCGGACGGACGTGTTCTTCGCCATGATGGTGATGCCGCGCTCGCGCTCCAAGTCCATCGAGTCCATCACGCGGTCGACGTGCTGCTCGTTCTCGCGCCACGTGCCCGACTGGTTGAGCATGGCGTCGACCAGCGTCGTCTTCCCGTGGTCGACGTGCGCGATGATGGCGATGTTGCGTATGTCTTCTCTCTCTTTGTGCATTGACAGTTCCCCTGCCGGCGCCGCGGCCCTTCGGCGCCGCCCACAGTCCTCGATTTCGGGCTGAATTTAAAAGGAAATTGTAACTTGGCCGGCCGCCCCGTGTCACCCGCGCGCGCGGCCGAGCGCGCCCGCCTGGCGCAGCGCCTCGTAGAGCGCGACGGCGACGGAGGTCGCGAGGTTGAGGCTGCGCACGCGCGGGTTCGGCATCGGGATGGTCAGGCAGCGCCCGCGGTTCGCGCGCAGGAGTTCTTCGGGCAGGCCCCGCGTCTCGGGCCCGAAGACGAGGCAGTCGCCGTCGGCGAAAGCCCAGTCGGCGTAGGACGCCTCGGCCTTCGTCGTGAAGTAGAGCAGGCGCGACGCAGGCAGCGCCGCCTCCAGGGCCGCGAGGTCGCGGTGGCGGCGCAGCTCGACCTCGGGCCAGTAGTCGAGCCCGGCGCGGCGCGCGGCGCGGTCGTCCAGGCGGAAGCCCGTCACGCCGACGACGTGCAGCGGCGTCCGAGTCGCCGCGCACAGGCGCGCGACGTTGCCCGTGTTGGGCGGTATCTCCGGCTCGACCAGCGCGACGTGGAACATGGAAGCTTTCAGCACTCGGCGGTCGGCTTTCAGCTTTCGACCGCCGCCTTCGACTTTCTACTTCGAGGCGGTCGCCTGACGTTGATTGTCCGACGTGCGTGATGAGGCGGCAAGAGCGCGGGACAGTGGCCCGCGGTCGAAGGCGGAGCTGAGGGCCGAGTGCCGAACGCCGACCGCCCAAAAATAATTTGGACGGCGTGCACCTGATGCAACCGCCGTCCTGATTAACGCCCTCCCGGGCGGAGAATGTTGTGTGCGCCGTTGAAGGTTGCGCGTACTTCCCCTGGCCTGACTACCTCTTCTTCGAGCCGCCCTTGGAGCCGCCCTTCTTCGAGCCGCCCTTGGAGCCGCCCTTCGAGCCGCCGCCGCCCTTCGAGCCGCCGCCGCCCTTCGAGCCGCCCTTTTTGCTACCACCGGACTTCTTTGATGTTGCCATAAGCTGTACCTGCTCCTTTTCTGGTTTGCTGTTCTTCACCACAAGATGCTGTGTCAGTTTTCATCTTGTGGCCTAGACTGAAAAGCGCACAACATGTTGGGATTTATAAACACATTAAAAATAGATGTCAATAACTTAATGCGCGCGCGGCGAAAAAAATTTCGCGCGCGCGGGAGAGCGTGTCGCTCTCTCGCGCGCGCGAGTGACTCGTGCAGGTCTTAGTCGGGTCCGCGTGCCGCCTATGTCCGGTCGCGTCGGGCGTCCCGGCTCACCTGTAGAACGGCGTGAAGACCCAGCGGTTGTGGTGGTCGATGCCGTAGTAGGTGACGATAGACTCGCGCTTGCTGCGGCTCGCGACGCCGACGAAGGCGCCGCTGCTCGAAAGCGAGGTGTCCTCGCCGTCGTCGTCGTCGTCGCGGCTGCCGCCGAGGCCGGTGACGAGGCTGGTGACGGATGGGAGGTTGACGCCGTTGAGCGCCGTGTCGCCGCGCGGGTTCGCGGCCGGCGGCCGGCCCTCGTTGAACTCCGTGAGGTCTTTGACGAAGCGGATGAATGCGGGGTCGTTGACCTTGACGGTGCGCCACTCGCCGCTCGTCGAGAGCGGGTCGCGCGCGGCGCTGGCGCGCAGGACTCTCACCTTCTTCGTGCGCCCGGGCGGGGCCACGCCTTCGAGCAGCTCGTCCATCGAGTTCGGCCACTGCTGGGTGGGGTGGATGCGGCGGTACATGCGTATCGCCTCGGCGACCTCCTCGCCGCGGGCGATGGCTTCGAGTTCGAGGTCGCGGCGCACCTGCTGGCGGATGCTCGGCGCGGCGGACATCATCATGATCATGACGACGGTCATCAGCGCGAGCAGCGCGACGAGGGCGTAGCCGCGCTCGCGCGCGCCGCGGTCGTCCTGCCGGTGGTGTGCGGTCATCGCGTCCTCGCTTCCGCCGCGGGTCACGGCTCGTCGTCGCCCTCGGGGTCGGGGGGCGGGGGCTGAATCGCGCCGGGCGCGCGGCCGGGGGCGGAGCCGGGCGGGCCGCCCGCGTTGACGAAGGGCATGGTGTGTTTGATGTTGAGGTCTTTGTCGACGACCTCGACGCCGCGCTCGTTGATCTCGACGACGCGGAAGCGCCCTTCTACCAGGTCGCCCTGTATGACGCTGTGGAGTTCGTTGCGCGCGTCCTTGAGGACGGCGGTGTTGGCGCGCGGCCGCTTGAGGAAGCCGACGTAGGTGTAGGTCGGCCGGGGCGGCTCCATCACGGTGACCGTCATCGGGTTGGAGTAGAGTTTGCCGTCGGGCGTGCGCACCACGACCTCGCGCGGGCCGGGGCCCGCGATGAGCGAGGCCGGGACGGCGGCCGAGAGCTGCTGCATGCTCTTGTACTGAGTCTGCACCTCCTGGCCGTTGACGTAGACGCGGTCGGCGGGGCCGAACTTGTCGCCGGTGAGCTGGAGCGTGAAGCCGGCCGTGCGCGCGAAGACGCTCTGCGGCGCGACCCCGGCGAGCACGATGGGCGGCGGCGGCACGGGCGTCGGCGTCGCCGTGCTCACGGGGACGGGCGGCGGCGCGGGCTTCACGTAGAAGGCGAAGATGTTGCGGCCGGCCTCGGCGCCGCCGTACGCGGCCGCCACGAAGTCTACGGGGCGGATGTCGTTGTTTGCGGCTTCGGCCGCGTCGGCCGCGGCGCCGTCCGCCTGCGGCGCGGCCGGCTGGGCGCCGGCGCGCGGCCTCTTGTTAGAGTTGGCGCCGCCGGCCGCCGGCGTCGGCTTCGACGGGCCGGAGAGCATGTTGTAGACGAAGATGAGGGCGAGGAGCGGCAGCACGACGGCCGCGATCATCTTGTTGCGCTCGGCGGGTGTCTTTCCTTCAAAGAGGGCCATGACTTTCGACTCGCGCACGCGCGTGCGCACTCTCTCAAGACTCCGCCTTACTGCGAAGCGGCCGGCACGTTGGCGCGGCGGAAGTAGGCGGCCA
>DASVWB010000435.1:0-12449 GCA_036389815.1 Pyrinomonadaceae bacterium
GTAGACGGTAGACGGTAGACAGTAGTCGGTAGGAAAAAGATGCGGCGCGTCTCAGCATGAAAGTTGAGACGCGCCGCTTTCTCTTCCTACCGGCTACTGACTACCGTCTACTTCCTCCTGTACTTGTCGAACCAGGCGCGGAGGAAGAGTATCTGGGCGACGCGGTTGGAGGGGTGGCGGAGGGAGAAGTCGGCGTTGAAGCCGTGGTACTCGTCGGCGAGGCGCACCATGGCGGTCGGCACCTTGCGCAGCTTGAGCGCGCGGTAGTACTGCTCGGTCTGCTCCAGCGGCGTGCGCAGGTCGATGTCGCCGACGAGGATCATCGTCGGCGTCTTGACGTTGCCGACGTAGGTGATGGGCGAGCGTCGCATGTGCTCCTCCGCGTCCTCCCACGGCAGCCGCTTGAAGTTGTAGTACCAGTCCGCGCCGTCGGTCGTCCCGACGAACGAGTACCAGTTGACGACCGGCTTCATCGCCACGGCCGCGGCGAAGCGGTCGGTGTGGCCGACGATCCAGGTCGTGAGCACGCCGCCGCCCGAGCCGCCCGTCACGAACAGGTTGCGCTCGTCCACGTAGCCGCGCTTCACGACCTCGTCCACGCCGCGCATCAGGTCGTCGTAGTCCTGCCCGGGGTACGCGTTGTTGATGGCGTTGCCGAACGCCTGCCCGTACCCCGTGGAGCCGCGCGGGTTCGTGTAGAGCACGACGTACCCTTCGGCGGCGTGGTTCTGGAACTCGAAGTTGAAGCCGACGTTGTACATCGAGTGCGGCCCGCCGTGGATGTAGAGCAGCAGCGGGTACTTCTTCGACGGGTCGAAGTCGGGCGGCTTGACCACCCAGCCCTGCACGCGCGTCTTCGAGCAGTCGGCGGCCTTCGGCTCCGCGGGCGAAGAGTCGTTGGCGACGCAGCGCCCGCCGCCGCCCGCCGTGCCGACCGAGTCGTACCAGACCTCCTCGACCTGCCCGAGCTTCCGCCCTTCGAGCACGTCGCCGTTGACGTTCGTCAACTGGCGCAAGGGTGTCGCGCCGGCGCGGGGGGCGCGCGCTTCACGGTCGCGCGCCGTGACCTTGAAGGCGACCACGTCGGCCGGCCTGTCCGGCGTCGAGCGCGTGCCGGCCAGCAGGCCGTCGTTGCTGACCGAGGCGATGCTCAAGACCTGCACGCCGTCCGTGACCTGCCGCGGCGCGCCGCCCGCCGCGGGGACGAACCAGAGGTTCTGCGAGCCGCGGTCTTCGGCCGTGAAGTAGAGCCCGCTGTTGTCCTCGGCCCAGAAGACGTTCGACGGCGCGCGGTCGAAGTCCGCGGCGAGCGCGCGCTTGTTCGCCCCGTCCGCGTTCATCAGGTAGAGGTGCGAGACGTTGTAGGTGTTGTCGTTCTGGTCGTTGCCCGTGTAGGCGACGAGCCGCCCGTCGGGCGAGACCTGCGGGTTGTTGTCCGGCCCCTTGCGATCCGTCAGTTGGCGGATCGCGCCGCCCTCAAGCGTGACGGCGTAGACCTCCGAGTCGCCGCGCAGGTACTCGGCCTCCGGCTTGCGCACGGCGCTGAAGTAGAGCGTGCGCGAGTCGGCACCCCACTCGGGCGCGCCGTGCTGGTAGTCGCCCTCGGTCAACTGCCGCGCCGCGCCGCCCTCGTCCGAGATGACGAAGACGTGCGTGAAGCCCTCGGGGCGCCAGCCCGAGCCGTCGCTGCGGTAGTTGAGGCGGTCGACGACGCGCGGCGCGTCCACCCACTTGGCGCCCGCGGGGCGCGCCGGCATCTTCACCGAGAGGCCGGGGCTGCCGGGGACGAGCATGTTGAAGGCGATGTGGCGGCCGTCGGGCGACCACGCGAGGTTCGAGGGCGAGCGCTCCAGCCGCGTGAGCTGCGTCTCGCCCGGCGCGTCCGTCCAGCGGACGAAGACCTGCGGGCCGGCGGGCTGCCCCTGCGCGACGTACGCGATTCTTTTCGAGTCGGGCGACCAGACGGCCTGCGAACCCTTCGCGAGGAAGCGGTTGCGCCCGCCGTCCGAGTCCATGATCCAGATTTCGTCCTCGTACTTGTCGTTGACCTTGTCGGCCCACCGCCGCGTGTAGACGACCTGCCGGCCGTCGGGCGAGACGCGCGGCGAGGCGACCATCTCCCATTCGAGGAAGAGGTCGACGGTCAGGCGGCCTTTCTGCGACTGCGCCGCCGCCTGCGGCGCGAGGGCGAAGACCAGCGTGAAGGCGAAAAGGAGGGTGCTCCTCAGTCTCATCTCGGTAAAACTCTCCGTTCTTTTGTCAGTTGTGACTGGCGTCGGCGGAAGTGCCCGCGCCCCGCGACCGGCGAACCGTGCCGCGATGATAAAGGAAAAGGCGGAGGGTTTGAAGGCAGGGGGGCTCCCGCCCGAAGAGAAGCCCCGGCACCTGCTTGCGCGCCGGGGCTTCCGAAAGTCGGGCGGGGCAGACCGCTTCAGGGGTGAACCTGTATGTTGCCCCCGCTCAGGGTGCCGCCGGCCGCGTAGCCGTCGCCGAGCTGGATGCCGAACACGTCGGCGCTCCCGGGCTCGCCGTTGTCCACGACATCCGCCACGAAGTCGAAAGACCCCGCGCCGTCTATCGTCGCCTTCCCGAAGATGCGCGCCCGCGTGGCGTTGCCGACGACGGCGGTGATGACGGTGCTCCTCACCGTCCGCCCCGTGGCGTGATCCTGGAAGGTCAGAGTGCCCTGCGGCTCGCCCGCCTTCGAGAGCAGCGCGCGCACGGCGAAGGTCGCCGCGCCGCCCGGCGAGGCGACGGAGCCGCCCCCGTTGACCTTCTCGGCGAACTCGCTTTGCGGCGGGGCCACCGTGACCGCGAAGGAGCAGGCCGCGGAGTTGCTGCTCGCGTCCGCGGCGGTGCATTTGACCGCCGTCGTCCCCAGCGGGAAGACCGCGCCGGAGGCGGGCGAGCACGTGACCGAAGGCCGCGGGTCGGCGACGTCTGCGGCCGCCGCCTCGAAGGTGACGGCCGCCCCCGCGGCGGAGTCCTGCGCGACCTCCATGTCGGCCGGGCAGGAGAGCGCAGGGGCGTTCGTGTCCTCCACATTGACCGTCAGCGAGTCCTGCGAGGTCTCGCCGCCCGGGTCTGTGACGGTGAGCGTGATCTGGTGCGGGCCGAGCGGCAGGCCGACGTTCAGGGCGGCACCCGTGCCGAGGGGCGCGCCCGCCTCGCTCCACACGTACGTCAGCGCGTCGCCGTCGGGGTCGGCGGAGGCCGTCCCGTCGAGCGGCACGGCGGTCAGCGCGCCCGCGGCTTCGACCGTCAGGTCTTCCCCCGCGTCGGCCGACGGCGGCCGGTTCGCCCCGTAGCGGACGAGCGCGAAGGTCTGCCGCGCCGCGTCGTTGTTGTTCGGGTCGGGGTTGCTCTCGCCTGCGAGGACGATCTTGCCGTCGGGCTGGACGGCCACGGCGTAGGCGTCGTCGTGGCCGTTGCCGAAGGTGGTGGTGACCCTCCCGTCGTCGTCGAAGGAGGCGTCGGGCGAGCCGTCGGGGTTGTAGCGCGCGAGCGCGAAGTCGTCGTTGCTGGCGAAGGGCCGTGTCGCCGTGCGGTTGAGCATGAAGGCGTGGCCGGCGGCGACGAGCTTGCCGTCGCGCTGAACCGCCAGCGACCGCGCGACGTTCCTGGAGCGGAACTGGTCGTCGAACCTCGTCGTCACACGCCCGCCGTCGCCGAAGCCGGGGTCGAGCGTGCCGTCGTCGTTATAGCGCGCGAGCGCGAACTCCGCGCCGGCGTCGCGCGAGTCGTAGTCAACGTCGATGTACGCCTCGCCCGCGGCCACGACCCTGCCGTCGGGCTGGAGCGCCAGCGCGTAGATTCTGTTGTTCGTCCCGAACGTGTCGGGCTCGGGCACGCCGCCGCTGGGGAAGTTCGTGACGACCGTGCCGTCGCCGCCGAAGCCCGCATCGAGGGTGCCGTCGGCGTTGTAACGCGCGAGCGCGAAGAACGTGCGCGGTGTCTGCCGACCCGTACTCGGGATCAGTTTGGTCTGGCTGCTGTTGCCGCCGACGACGATTCTGCCGTCCGGCCGGACGGCCACGGCGCGCCCGCAGTCGTCGTTCAGGAACGAGCTGTACCCCGGCTGGACGGGCAAGTCCGTGACGACCTTGCCGCCGGAGCCGAAGGAGGCGTCGAGGGTGCCGTCCGGGTTGTAGCGCGCGACGGCGATGTCGTCATTCCTGACGCGCGTCAGGCCCGTGACGACGATCTTGCCGTCGGGCTGGACGGCAAGGGCGTTGGCGTTCTCCCAGCCGGAGGGGTTGAAGCGCGTGGTGAGCCTGCCGCCGGAGCCGAAGGAGGCGTCGGGCGAGCCGTCGGGGTTGTAGCGCGCGAGCGCGAACTCGGTGAAGTTGCCGACGTACGCGCTCCCGGCCGCCACGATCTTGCCGTCCGCGGGCTGCACGGCCACGGCGTAGGCGTTGTCGTGGCTGCCGTTGAAGTCCGTCGTGACCTTGCCGCCCGCGCCGAAGGTCTGGTCGGGCGTGCCGTCCGCGTTGTAGCGCGCGAGCGCGAAGTCGATCTGCGTGGCCGGCCCGTTGTAAGTCGAGCCGGCGACGACGAGCTTGCCATCCGGCTGGGGCGCCATCCCGCGGGCGGAGTCCGACTGGCCGGGGAAGTCCGTCGTGACTCTGCCCCCCGAGCCGAACGAGGGGTCGAGCCCGACGCCCGCGGCCCGGACGAGGCCGGCGGGGGCGCAGAAGAGCAGCCCGGACGCCAGCGCCAGTGCCGCGGCGCCGCGCAGGCGCCTCACGCGGGCGCGCGCGCGTAACTCGACGAGGACGCGAAGGTCTGAACGGCCTGAGGGAAGTCGCGAGGGTGTCGGTTTCATGGAGCGGTTTCCTTTCGGTCTTTAAGCGGCGTGAATTTCAAGGAGGGCGCAAGCCTGCACTCTGCGCCGGAAGAGGCGGCACGTCAGGCGGCCACGACGCCGTGTGAGCATGGCCTTTGACGGGAAGTAAGGTCGGAGGCGATGAGGAGTAGGACTCCAGCTACGGAACGAGGCTGGAACTTAGCACCGGGGTCGTTTGATGTCAAACCGGAGGTTTTCAGCGGCCGGGGTCGGGCGTCGTGAGCATGAGGACGGCGAAGGAGGCGAGCCAGTGCTCGCCCTCGTAGTTGCCGCTGGCGACGTACTTCAGCGTGGCCTCGGCGTGGCGCTCGGCGGAGCGCGCCAGCACGCCCCGCGCGGGGGCCGTGCGCGGGAGCGCCGCGGCTATCTCGCGCATGCACCAGGCGCGGCTCAGGTTCAGCCCGTCGAGGTGGACTATCTTCGGGTCCGACCTGTCGGAGACGACCGCCGGCCTCAGCAGGCTCGCGGGCCGGCCCCGCGCGAGGCCGGGCAGGAAGCGCCGGAACCAGCGCGCGAACTCGCGCGGCCCCAGCACGCGCCGCATCAGGTCGGCCTCGACCAGACTCCCCGGGAGGAAGTCGTCGCCGCCGGGCTCCCAGGCCGCCGGGTAGTCCGCGTCCGAGAGGTAGTACCTGCGGCCGGCCTCGACGACCCTCGCCCGCAGCGCGTCGAGCGCGCGCCGTCTTTCGGGCGAGGCGGCCTTGACCGCGTTCGCGTAGTCGAGCGCGAACGCGAGCCCGAAGGCCGTGTTGAAGTGTGTGCCAACGCGGATGGGGTAGGTCTGCCTGCCGAAGAAGTCCGTGTACTTTTTGACGACCGTGTCGGCCAGCGGCTGCAGGGCGGCGAACCAGCGCCGCGCCCCGGGGTCGTCCCAGGCGTAAAGCTCCTCGTGAAGCTTCAGGAGCCACGCCCAGCCGTAAGGGCGCTCGAACGACTGGCGGCCGGCGCCCCCGAAGTAGGCGTCCTCGGCCTCGACGTTGCGCGGCGTCAGGTTGGCGTCAAGCGTCTCGCGAATCTCGCGCGCCTCGGGCAGCGCGGGGTAGAGCCGCAGCAGGCGCGCGAGCAGCCAGTGGCCGTGCACGGACGAGTGCCAGTCGTAGCAGCCGTAGAAGGCGGGGTGGAGCGCCCGCGGCGACTTCACCTCGCCCTCGCCGCTGAGCACGTGGTCTATCTTGTTCGGGTACTCCTTCCGCGCGCACTTCAGCGCCAGCCGCGCGAAGTGTGAAGCCTGCTCCCGACTCAGCACGAACCGCCCGCCGCCCTCCCGGGCGGGCCGCGCCGCCGCGGCCGCGCCCGAAGGCTGGGCCGCCAGCAGCGACACGCACAAGACCACCGACAACCTGCCCAAAGGCATTTCGCCCTCCCCCTGAGTGCGGCGACTTATCTCTTCTCCGCCGGGGCCGAAATCTTTTTCGCGCCCGGCACCGGGTCCCCCTTCAGGAAGGCTTCGACGGCGCTGAAGAATATCTCGGGCCGCTCGACCTGCGGGATGTGACCCGCGCCTTCTATCAGGAGGAGTTGCGCTTCGGGGAACGCCCGCGCCCACGCCTCGGAAGATTCGACGGGGATGGGGTCGGCCGTGCCGTGTATGACCAGCACGGGCGCGCGGACTGAGCCGAGCGAGGGCAGCACGTCCCACTCGCCGAGCGAGTTGATGATATGCGCGTTGACAACCTGCTGATACCTGACGGCCTCCTCCGGGCCCGCGCACACGTCGCCCTTGAGCAGCTTCGCGCTCTCGGGTTTGGAGACGTAGATGGGCAGGAGCATCTCGAAGAACTCGCGGCAGACGGCCCGCGGGTCGGCGGCCTTGACCCAGGTCTGCGGGTTGGAGACGGCGGCGAAGCGCTTCCTCTGCGCCGCGCTGTACCTCTGGTCGATGCGCGACTGCATCTCCTCGACGGCCTCGACGGCGAAAGCCTTCGTAGGCTCGCCGGGGCTGTGCATGACCATCCGCGCGACCCGTTCGGGGTGCGCGGCGGCGTAGTAGGCGATGAGCATCCCGCCCCAGGAGTTCCCCAGCAGCGTGACCTTGTCGAGCCTGAAGTAAGACCTGACGGCCTCCAGGTCCGCGACGTGTTTCGAGACGGCGAGCCTGTCCTTGTCCTTGATTAAATCCGAGCGCCCGTTGCCGCGCTGGTCGTAGTAGATGACGCGGCGCCCCTTCGCCAGCGGCTCCAGGTCGGCGCGGATGGACTCAAGGGTGTTGCCCGGCCCGCCGTGAACCGCGATTAACGTCTCCGGCCCGCCGCCGACCACCTTGTAGAACAGGCGCACGCCGTCCGCCGTGCGTATGTAGCCTTCGCCGGGGGCCTGCCGGCCCGTCGCGCACGGCGGCCGCCACGCGAACACGAAGAGCAACGTGAGAAGGAAGGCAAGTCTCTTCATCCGACACCCCTCCGTTTACAGAGAAGGGTAGCGCGCGGAACCGCCCGCCGGGGAGTTTGGGCTTCAGCGCAGCGCCTATTCTTTGACCCAGTGAACGTCAATCACGGGGCTGTCGTCGTCCTTGATGAGCCTCAGCTCAATCGCAACCCCGCCCCCCGGCCTCCACACCTTCGAGGTGTCTACGCCGGTGTCCGACGCCTCTTTCGCGTCCCCGTGCCTGTCGCCTATCTTGCGCGACATCTCCGCGAACACCTCCTGCCGCTTGTCGAAGGCGTAGACGAGCACGGCCACCTCGTAGACGCCCGACCCCTTCTTGAACAGGACGGTCGCGCGCCCGTCCATCCCGTCGAACTTACCGTCCCACGTCATCCGAGTCTCGTCCCTCGAAACGACGGGGCGCACGCCGGCCTTCTCGACCGCCGCCTTCGCCTCCCGAAGACTCATCCCCAACCTGAGCCCCGGGAAGTCGGCGAACAGTTCGGCCGGCCGAATCATCTCCGCCCCGCCGCCCGCACGCTTCGCCGCGCCGCCCGCGCCCGGCGTATGAACGCACAGCGCCGCCGGCCGCGCCGCGCAGGCGCAGACCAGCAGCGTCACCGACATGGCCAACGCCCGCCCGAGTCGCATAGAGTCAATCCCCTCTAAACAGAAAGTAGAAACGGTAAGCCCCTGCCCGCAAGACCGTCGGCGTAGATGGGATTTTACCGAAGCACGGCTGAAAGCACATAACTACTATTACGCCGAATGAAGTCGGCCTGACTGCGCGGCGGCGCGTGGAGGGCCGGGGGCGCGGGAGGAAGGATACATCGTCGGGGCGGGTTAATGAAGGCGGGGGTGATTTGTGACGCCCCCGCCTTTAAGCTTCCGGCCTCGTCCTTTCTCTGTCCCACAGGCGGCGCGTGAGGAGCCAGAGGAGGCCGGGGAAGAGGAAGAGAACGCCGATGGCGACGGCGGCGGCGCGGGGCGAGATTTGGAAGCGGTCGAGCGCCTCGCCGGTGACGTAGTTCGAGGCCGCCATCGAGAGCGTCATCAGCATCAGCTCGGCGGCGAAGACGCGGCCGCGGAACTCGTCCTCGACCGTCGCCTGCAAGAGCACCGTCGAGAAGACCCACAGCACGCTCCCGCCCGCGTGCGCCGTCGCCAGCCAGACGAGGGCGAGCGCGAAGCTCTGCGCGCCGCCGAAGAGCACGTAGAAGCCGCCCGCGACGATGAACGAGACGCCGATGGCGCGCTGCATCTGCTCGCGCGTCTCGCTGTAGAAGCGGCGCGTCAGCACGGGCCCCAGCGCCGTCCCCACCCCGCGCGCGGCGTAGAGCACGCTCATCCCGAGCGCCGCGCCGCCGTGCGCCCCCGCGTCCAGGCTCAGCCTGAAGACCTTCTCGCCGAACACGGGCAGCAGCGTCAGAATACCGCCGCCCAGGCCCCACGCCGGCTTGACCAGCAGCAGCGCCATCACGCGCGGCCGCCGCCAGACGTAGCGCAGGCCTTCGAGCGTGTCCGCGACGCCGAGCGCCTTCGCCGCCGTGAGCCTCGTCTTCGGCCGCGCGGGGCGCCGCGGCAGCCGCACGCACGCGACGAGCACGGCCGACAGCACGTAGGTCAGCGAGTCGATGACGAAGGCGGCGTCGGTGCCGAACCAGTCCGTGACGGGCCCGCCGACGGCCGCGCCGAGCGTGAGCATCGCCGACCACGTCACCGACGAGATGGAGTTGGCCGTGACGAGGTCGCGCTCGGCGACGACCGAGGGGAGCGCGGCCGAGCGCGCCGGCTCGAAGAAGGCCGAGAAGGCGAGCTGCAGGACGGTCAGGAGGTAGACGAGCCAGACCTGCTCGGGGCTGCGCACGAAGAGGAAGCCGAGGACGACGAGGGCGCGCGCCGCGTCCGAGGCGATCATGATGTGGCGGCGGTTGAAGCGGTCGGCGAGCACGCCCGAGAGCGGCCCGAGGACGACGCTCGGCAGGAAGCGCGCGACGAGCACGAGGCCGACGGCGCGCCCCGAGCCCGTCAGCCGCAGCACGAGCGTGAAGAGCGCGATGGTGTCGAACCAGTCGCCGAGCTGGCTGACGACCTGCCCGAGCCACAGCATCCGGAAGTCGCGGTTGGCGCGCAGCAGCCCCACGTAGCCCTGCGTGCCCGCCGACGCCCGCGCACTCTGCTCGCCCGCCGTCTCTGCCAAAGTATTCGGCCGCTCTCCCCGCTGAAGGTTGGCGACGAGAGTGCCCGCGCCCCGCGAGAGTTGTCAAACTTAAAAGTGCGGAGGGCGGAGTGGAAGTCCGCTTCTTCACCCGGCCCACCGGCACCTCCTTCTTTCATTCTGCCCTTCACGAATCAACCTGACGCGTCAGCCTGACCCCCGCGCCCACTCGCCCGCGGGGCTTGAAATTAAGTGCCCCGTTTCCCGGCCGAAAACGACTCTTCGGGCTCGCGGCCGCGGCGGCACGCGGGTTGTTAAAGGGATGGCGCGGCTTGCAGGGGCGGCTGCACGCGCGCCCCGCGTCCTCTCCGCACGGAGGGCGAAAAGCCGCACCAGTTCCGAGGCGCGCCGGGCGCGCGCCCGCTTTGAAAAGGGGGAAGACGGGCCGCCGCGTCGAGTGCCGCGGCCCGCCCCCGAAAGTTCTCACCCAGCCCGGCGGGAAGTGCCACTTGTGTCCCGCCGTTTGCCCCCAAGCCCGTCGCCGGAGGCGAGTGCCGATTTGCTCCCGGCCCTCGCTCCCGGCGACGGACGGCTTTTGAGGAATGATGAATGATGAGTGACGGGTGATGAATTAAGAGCCGCCTTTTACTCATCATCCATCACCCCTCACTCATCACTTAATTCGGAGGACGAGTGATTCGCTTCGACATGTCCGACTACAACCGCGCGGCGGCCGCCTGCTGGGCCGCGTTGGTGGCGGGGGGCGCGCTGGCGCTCGGGTGGGGCGCGTACTCGTGCCTCTCGCTCGGCGCGACGGGGTGGGCGCAGCTCGTCGTCCTCGCGAGCCTGGTCGTCATCTCGGGGATGCTGCCGGCGCGCGTCCCCGGCACGAAGGCCGTCATCACGGCCGGCGACTGCTTCGTCTTCCTCGGCGTCATCTTCCTCGGCGTGCCCGCGGGGATAGTCCTCGGCGCGCTCGACCTCTTCACGGCCTCGCTCCGCAGCTCCAGCCGCGCGTCGAGCTGGGTCGCCATGCCGGCCTGCATGGCCGTCACCGTCTACGCCGCCGGTCACAGCTTCTACCTCGCGCTCGCCGCGCACTCCGGCGTCACGCGCCGGCCCTTAGGCGTCTCGGAGACGCTCACGCTCGAACAGCTCGTCCTGCCGCTCGTGCTGATGTCGCTCGTGCAGTACCTGCTCAACAGCGCGATGGTGGCGGGGCTGCTCGCCCTGAAGAGCCGGCGCCGCTTCTGGCGCTGCTGGCGCGACGGCTACCTGCAAAGCTCCTGGACGTTCTTCGCGGGCGCGCTCGCCGCCTGCGTCGTCTACGAGGCTACCTTAAGGTTCGGGCTGCTCTACGTCATCCTCAGCGTCCCCGTCATCGCCGCCACGCTCGCCACCTACCGCGCCTACTCCGAGCGCTTCGCCGAGAAGACGCGCGAGGCCGCGGAGGTCTCGCGCCTCCACCTCGCCACGGTCGAGGCGCTCGCCACCGCCATCGACGCCAAAGACCAGACGACGCACTTCCACGTCCGCCGCGTGCAGGTCTACTGCGAGCGGATGGGCGAGTTGATGGGGCTCGCGCCGCAGGAGATCGAGGCGCTCAAGGCGGGCGCGCTCCTGCACGACGTCGGCAAGCTCGCCGTCCCCGACCACATCCTCAACAAGCCGGGCAAGCTCACCGAGGCCGAGTTCGAGCGCATGAAGGTGCACACCACCGTCGGCGCGCAGATACTGGAGCGCGTCGGCTTCCCCTACCCGGTCGTGCCCATCGTCCTCTACCACCACGAGCAGTGGGACGGGCGCGGGTACCCGGAGGGCCTGAAGGGCGAGGAGATACCGCTGACGGCGCGCGTCCTCTCCGTCGTGGACTGCTTCGACTCGGCGCGCGAGGAGCGCCCGTACCGGCGCGGGATGACCGCGGACGAGGCGTGCGCGATGCTGCGGCGCGGCGCGGGCGGCCACTTCGACCCGCGCGTCGTCGAGGCGTTCCTGCGCCACCTGCCGCGCTTCGAGGAGGAGATCGTCGCCGCCGGCCTCGACAACCGCGGCCTGACGAACGAGGAGTGGGAGCACCGCGACCTGCTGGGCGAGGAGGAGGCGGCGCACCCGGCCGCCTCCGTCCACCGCTCCGACGCGCCGCACTACCTGAGCCAGATCACGAACGCGCACCGCGAGGTCTACGCGCTCTACGAGATCGCGCGCACCTTCGGCTCCTCGCTCGACATCGAGGACACCGTCTCGGTGCTCGTCAACAAGGTCGGCCACGTCGTCCCGTTCGACCTGTGCGCCGTCTACCTCTACGACGAGGGGAAGGGCTACGCCGCGGCCGCGCACGTCGCCGGGCGCCACGCCGAGCTGCTGCGCGGCCGCGCGGTCGCGCCGGGCGAGGGCGTCGTCGGCTTCGTGCTCGCCAACCGCCGCTCCTCCTACCTCCTCGACCCGATGCTCGACTTCGCGGACGTGCCGCTGCCCGAGGGCTGCCAGTTCCGCTCGATGGTCGCGCTGCCGCTCGTCAAGGACGAGCGACTCGTCGGCGCACTGGCCGTCTACTCCGCGGAGCAGCGCCGCTACACGGACGACCACCTGCGGCTCCTGGACACCGTCGCGCGCCTCGCCTCCGACGCGCTCGCCAACGCGATGAGCCACGCGCGGGCCGAGTCGAACGCGCTGACGGACACGCTGACGGGGCTGCCGAACGCGCGGGCGATGTACGTCCGCTACGAGCAGGAGGCTTCGCGCGCGCGCCGCACGGGCCGCCCCTTCCAGGTCGTGATGCTCGACCTCGACGAGTTCAAGCAGGTCAACGACACCTTCGGGCACAAGACGGGCGACCGCATGCTGCGCGAGGTGGGGCGGATACTACAGGCGCAGCTACGCGAGTACGACTTCCTCGCGCGCTACGCGGGCGACGAGTTCGTCGCCATCGTGCAGGACCTCACGGCCGAGCAGACCTCGGAGCTGCGCGAGCGCATCGAGCGCGCCGTCTCGCGCTTCTCGCTGCACGTGCGCGGCGACAAGCACGCGCGCGTCGGCATCTCGGTCGGCGCGGCCTCCTACGGCGTCCACGGCGAGACGCTC
>DASVWB010000436.1:0-3234 GCA_036389815.1 Pyrinomonadaceae bacterium
CTCGCCGCCGCCGTGCGGGTGATCGACCGGGTTCATCGCCACGCCGCGGACGTGCGGGCGGATGCCGTGCCAGCGCGAGCGGCCCGCCTTGCCGTAGGAGACGTTCTCGTGCTCGACGTTCCCGACCTGCCCGACCGTCGCGTAGCAGACGACGGGGACGCGGCGGACTTCGCCCGAGGGCATGCGCACCTGCGCGTGGTCGCCTTCCTTGGCGACGAGCTGCGCGAAGCCGCCGGCCGAGCGCACGAGCTGGGCGCCCTTGCCGGGGCGCAGCTCGATGTTGTGAATCTGCGTCCCCAACGGGATGTTGCGGATCGGCAGGGCGTTCCCCGGCAGGATGTCGGCCTCGGGGCCGCTCATCACGGTCTTGCCCACTTCGAGCCCGGCGGGCGCGATGATGTAGCGCTTCTCGCCGTCGAGGTAGGTGATGAGCGCGATGTGCGCCGAGCGGTTCGGGTCGTACTCGATCTGCGTGACGCGGCCGGGCACGCCCGCCTTGTCGCGCTTGAAGTCGACGATGCGGTAGTGGCGCTTGTGGCCGCCGCCGCGGCGGCGCACGGTGATGTGGCCGTCGTTGTTCCGGCCGGAGATGCGCGTCTTCTTCTCCAGCAGCGACTTCTCGGGCTCGGCGCCCGGCGTCAGCTCGTCGCGCGTCAGGTACGTCTGGTACCGGCGCGACGGCGATGTCGGTGTCAGTTTCTTGATGCCCATAATCTTTAGTAGTCGGTAGACAGTAGACAGTAGACAGTAGAAAAGCCTGCTCGTTATGAACCGTCAGAACGTCGGCGTCAGCGACCGCTAAGCGGAGCCTACTGTCTACTGACTGCTGTCTACTTCCTCAAATGTTCTCGCCGTAGTCGAACGGCGCCTGCCCCGTCTTGAGCGTGACGTAGGCCTTCTTCCAGGAGGGCTTGCGCCCCTCGAAGCGGCCGCGGCGCGCCTTCTTGCCCATGTAGTTGATCGTGCGCACGGCGTCCACCTGGACGTTGAAGATGCGCTCGACGGCCGACTTGATCTCGGGCTTGGTGGCCTTCACGTCCACGCGGAAGGTGAGGAGCTGGCGGCCGTCCTGCGACTCCTCCTTGGCGACGAGCGCCTTCTCGGTGATGACCGGCGCCTTGATGACGTCCCAGATCGTTCGCATGTGCTTACGCCGCCTCCTCTTCCTGCGTACCCTCTTCCCCGGCGCCCTCTTCCGCGCCGGCCGGAGCCTTGCGCGCCGGGTCGAGCTGCGACTGCAACGTCTCGGCGGCCGCGCGCGTCAGCACCAGCTTCTCGTGGTAGAGCACGTCGTAGATGTTGACGCCGTAGGCGCCGACGACCTTCGCCGACTTCACGTTGCGCGCCGCGAGCAGGAGGTTGTCGTTGTCGATGGTGTCGACGACGAGCGTCTTGCCCGAGAGGCCGAGCGCGGCGAGCGCCCCGACGAACTCCTTCGTCTTCGGCTGCCCGAAGACCAGCTCCTCGACGACGACGAGGTTGCCCTCGCGCAGGCGCTCGGAGAGCGCCGAGCGCAGCGCGCCGCGCCGCATCTTCTTCGGGAGCGGCTGCGACCAGTCGCGCGCCTGCGGCCCGTGGACGTTGCCGCCGCCCTTCCAGAGCGGCGAGCGGATCGAGGCGACGCGGGCGCGCCCCGTGCCCTTCTGCTTCCAGAGCTTGCGCCCCGACCCCGACACGTCGCCGCGGGTCTTCGTCCCGACGGTGCCCTGCCGGGCGTTGGCGAGGTGGGCCTTGACGGCCGTGTGGATCAGCGCCTCGTTCAGCTCCGCGCCGAAGACGGCCTCGGAGAGTTCGAGGTCGCCGACCTCTTCGTTCTTCAGGTTGCGCACCTTGACGGTAGGCATTCGTTTACTCCATTGACGGGTTGGTTCATTTCTTCATCGAATAGATGAACCGACGAACCAATCACTCATTTCTTCCCCGACTTGCGGACGACGACGACGCTGCCGTTGGCGCCGGGCACCGACCCGCGCACCATCAGCAGGTTGTTCTCCACGTCCACGCGCGCGACCGTCAGGCCCTTCAGGGTGACGCGGTCGTCGCCCATGTGGCCCGAGGAGCGCGTGCCCTTGATGACGCGCGAGGGGTAGGCGGACTGGCCGATGGAGCCGGGCTTGCGCACGTTCATCGAGCCGTGGCTCTCGGGGCCGCGGTTGAAGTGGTGCCGCTTAATCGTGCCCTGGAAGCCGCGCCCCTTGGACTTGCCGACCAGCTCGATCTTGTCGCCCTCACTGAACTGGTCTACGAGCACCTTGTCGCCCACGTTGACCTCGGCGCCGTTGGCGTCCTTGAGCCTGATCTCCTTGAGGACGCGCGTCGGGGGCGTGCCCCCGCCGGTCTTCTCGAAGTGGCCCTGCATCGGCTTGGTCACGTTCTTGAGCTTGACGGGGCGGTCTTCGACCAGCCCGATCTGCACGGCGTCGTAGCCGTCCTTGCCGGCCGCCGACTTCTTCTGCACGACGACGCACGGCCCCGCCTTGATGACCGTGACGGGCGTCACGGTGCCGTCCGCGGCGAAGAGCTGCGTCATCCCGACCTTCTTACCGATGATTCCGTTAATCATCTCTTACCTCAGTCTGGAGTCTGAGGTCTGGAGTCTGGAGTCCGACCGCCGGAGCCGTTTTGGCTCCAGACTCCAGACCTCAGACTCCAGACCTTTTACTGCCTGCCGAACGCCTTGATCTCCACGTCCACGCCCGCCGGGAGGTCGAGCTTCATCAGCGCGTCCACGGTCTGCGGCGTCGGGTCGAGGATGTCCATCAGACGCTTGTGCGTGCGAATCTCGAACTGCTCGCGCGACTTCTTGTCGACGTGGGGCGAGCGCAGCACCGTCCACTTGTTCTTCGAGGTCGGGAGCGGGATGGGGCCCGCGACGCGCGCGCCCGTGCGCTTAGCCGTCTCGACGATCTCCGACGTGGACTGGTCGAGCACGCGGTGGTCGTACGCCTTGAGCCTGATTCTGATCTTCTCGTTCAGCATGTCTTTCTTCTTTAGCCTTCAGCGGTCAGCATTCAGCCGAAGCCCCCGGCGTCCGCTTCGACCGACGGCCGGGGGCTCTTTGAGCTATGACTACTCGATGATGTCGGAGACGGTGCCGGCGCCGACCGTCCTGCCGCCCTCGCGGATGGCGAAGCGCAACCCCTTCTCCAGAGCGATCGGCGTGATCAGCTCGATCTCCATCGCCACGTTGTCGCCCGGCATCACCATCTCCACCCCCTCCGGCAGGTGCGCCAC
>DASVWB010000437.1:0-4460 GCA_036389815.1 Pyrinomonadaceae bacterium
TCCGCGTCGCGCGCGCCGGGCGCGACTTCGGACGGAGACCGTTGTCCGCTGTCGTCTGACATTCGGGCCGCCTCTAGCCCTTCTTCTTGTGGCGCTCGACGATGCGGAGCGGCGTGGCGAAGAAGTCGAACTCCTCGCGCAGACGGTTTTGCAGGAAGCGCTCGAACGAGAAGTGGAGGCCCGGCCGCCCGCCCGCGGTGAAGACGACGAAGGCCGGCGGACGCGTCCCGACCTGCGTGATGTACTGGACGTGGAGGCGCGACTGCCCGCCCCGGACGGGCGCGGGCGTCGTCGGCGCGCGCCCCGAGGCCATGACGCGCTCGTAGAAGGCGTTCAACTGCGAGGTCGGGACGCGGCGGTTGCGCGCCTCGTCGGCGCGCAGCGCCAGCGGCAGCAGGCGCTCGACGCGCTGACCCTTCAG
The DNA here is from genome assembly GCA_036389815.1 of Pyrinomonadaceae bacterium. Taxonomy (GTDB): domain Bacteria; phylum Acidobacteriota; class Blastocatellia; order Pyrinomonadales; family Pyrinomonadaceae; genus QHXN01. Next base: position 422 of record DASVWB010000437.1, read on the forward strand.
CGCCGAGACGGTGACGACCGGGGCCCATTCGAGGAACTTCATCTTGAAGCGCAGGTCGCGCTCGAAGGCGGCGGGCGTCCCCGTCTCCTTGTCGGGCACGGCGTCCCACTTGTTGACGGCGAGGATGATGGAGCAGCCCGCGTCGAGCGCGTAGCCGGCGATGTTGGCGTCGAGCGCCGTCACGCCCTCGACCGCGTCTATCACGACGACGGCCACGTCCGCCCTCTCCAGGCTCCTGCGCGCCATGACGACCGAGAGCTTTTCGGCCATCTCCTCGGTCTTGCCCTTGCGCCGTATGCCTGCGGTGTCTACGAGGCGGAACGTCCGACCCTCGGCTTCGAGCACGGTGTCAACGGCGTCGCGCGTCGTGCCCGCGACGGGCGAGACGATGACGCGCTCCTCGCCGATGAGGCGATTCAGTATCGAAGACTTCCCCACGTTCGGCCGCCCGACGATGGCGAGCCGCACCTCCCTCAGACGGCCTTCGGCGTCCGCCTCGTCCGCGTCCGACTCCTGCGCCGGGAGCCTTTCGATCAGGGCGTCGAGCAGCTCGGCCACGCCGTCGCCGTTCTCGGCCGAGACGGGCACCACGTCGTCGAAGCCGAAGCGGTGGAACTCGCCCGCGAGCGCTTCGAGCTTCGCGGCGTCGACCTTGTTGGCGGCGACGAGCACGGTCTTCCCCGTCGAGCGCAGCAGCCGCGCAAGCTCCTCGTCCAGGGGCGTCGCGCCCGCGCGCGCGTCCACGACCCAGAGGAGCGCGACCGCCTCCGTGATGGCGAACTCGGCCTGCCGGAAGATGTTCGCGGGGATGACGGCCGTCTCGTCGGGGACGATGCCGCCCGTGTCCACCAGCGAGAAGCGGCGGCCCGTCCACTCCGACTCGCCGTAGATGCGGTCGCGCGTTATCCCCGGCTCGTCGCCGACGATGGAGCGGCGCTCGCCGACCAGCCGGTTGAAGAGCGTGGACTTCCCCACGTTCGGCCGCCCGACGATTGCCACCAAAGGCAGCGCCGCCGACGCCCCGGCCTCTCTGCTCTGTTCGCTGGACATCCTGAGTCGAAGTTTAGCGTGCGGTCTTGTGCGCCGCAAGGAACCCCCCTCCACGGAAATAAATCCTTGCGCGCGGGGGCGCGTCGGCGGTAACCTGCGCCCCGGCCATGCTCTCTCTCGACGCGCCGCGCAGACTGTTCGAGAAGGCGCGCTCGCGCTTCGCGCGCGTGGCGCCGGCCGCCGCCCCGCACCTCGAACTCGGCCGGCGCGGCGAGGCGCTGGCGGCCGAACACCTCGCCGCGCGCGGCTACGAACTCGTGGCCGCGAACTTCAAGCTCGGCGTCGGGCGCAACCGCCGCGGCGCGGTCGTGCAGGCGGAGATAGACCTCGTCGCCTACGACGGCCCCACGCTCTGCTTCGTCGAGGTCAAGACGCGCGCCTCCGACCGCTTCGCCGCGCCCGAGGCCAACGTAGACCTGCGCAAGCAGCGGCAGGTTACGCGCGCCGCGCGCGCCTACCGCCGGCTGCTCGGCCTGCGGGGCGCGCCGCACCGCTACGACGTGGTCTCGGTCGTCCTGCCCCCGCCCGACGGCGGAGGGCGCGAGCCCCCGCCGCGCGTCGAGCTGCTGCGCGGCTTCTGGACTGAGGAGAAGTTCCGCAAGCGCCGCTGGTCGGGTTCGGTTTAGAACCGGGTCGGAACCGCCCGCGGCAGCGGGTGGAGTGTTGCGACACGGCGTTGGCGTTTAGCACCGGCCCCACCCGCCGCCGCGGGCGGTTCTGACCTTCTTTATGCTAAGATGTCGGCCTCCCCGGGGTCGTCCTTTCGTGTCTCGGACAATCACAGAAAACCGAAATGAGTACCAGAAGAATCCTCCTCCCCCTAGCGCTGCTCTCCGCCCTGAGCCTCGCGGTCTGGACCGCGTTCGCGCACGACGGCGAACACCACAGCCCGGGCGGCAACGGCCAGCCGGGCGACGCCGCGCTGACGGCTTTGACCAACGTGCCCTGCGTCAACGGCAAGGCCGGCACGTTCCCCTGCGACAACGTTGACCTCGCCGCCTTTCTCCCCGTCGCGGACATCGACGGGACGGACGCCGCCGGCGTCACGGCCAACGACATCTGGGGCTGGACCGACCCGCAGACCGACCGCGAGTACGCGCTCGTCGGCCTCTCGAACGGCGTCGCCTTCGTGGACGTGACGAACCCGACCGCGCCCGTCTACCTCGGCAACCTGCCGCGCCCCGCCTCCGCGTCCGACTCGCTCTGGCGCAGCGTGAAGGTCTACCGCGACCACCTCTTCGCCGTCAGCGAGGCGCCAGAAAGCGGCCTCCAGGTCTTCGACCTGACGCAGTTGCGCGGCGTCACCACGCCGAAGACCTTCGCCGAGACCGCGCGCTATAACAACTTCAGCCGCGCGCACACCATCGCCGTGGACGAGGAGACGGGCTTCGCCTACGTCGCCGGCAGCCGCCCCGCCGCCGGCCGCACGCCCGGCGTCGACACCTGCCTCGACCGCGTGGCCGACGGCACGGGCGACTTCGACGGGCGCGGCCTCCACATCGTTGACATACGCAACCCGGCCGCGCCCGCCTTCGCCGGCTGCGTGGACAACGACGGCTACACGCACGAGACCGAGTGCGTCATCTACCGCGGGCCGGACGCGCCCTACTGGGGGCGCGAGGTCTGCTTCAACGCCAACGAGGACACGCTGACCATCGTCGACGTGACCGACAAGGCGGCGCCGCGCCAGCTCTCGCGCACGACCTACGCCGGCGTCGGCTACACGCACCAGGGCTGGCTGACCGGCGACCACGCGCGCTTCCTCCTCGACGACGAGCTGGACGAGCAGCAGCAGTCGCTCCCGAAGAACCGCACCTTCATCTGGGACGTGTCGGACCTGGATCACCCGTTCGTGCAGGCCGTCCACCAGGGCTCGACGCCCTCGATAGACCACAACCTCTACGTGCGCGGGCCGCACGCCTTCCAGTCGAACTACCGGAGCGGGCTGCGCGTCGTGGACGTGCGCAACGCCGCGGCGGCGAACATCTCCGAGGCCGGCTTCTTCGACATCTACCCGGTGGACGACCTGGCCCTCTTCAACGGGTCGTGGGGCAACTACCCCTACTTCTCAAGCGGCACCGTCATCGTGAGCGGCATCGAGCAGGGGCTCTTCGTGCTCCGGCCGCAGGTCGAGATGCCCGTGCGCATCGACTACGCGCCGTTCTACGTCCGCCAGCAGTACCGCGACTTTCTCAACCGCGAGCCCGACGGGCCGGGGCTCGGCTTCTGGACGCAGCAGATCGAGGCGTGCACGAGCGACGAGCAGTGTCAGGAGGTGAGGCGCATCAACGTCTCGGCGGCCTTCTTCCTCGCCATCGAATTCCAGAACACGGGCTATCTGGTCGAGCGGATGTATAAGGCCGCCTACGGGGACGGCGTCGGCGTGTCGAGGATCACGGGCTCTCCCGTCCAAATCCCCGTGCCCATCATCAGGCGCGCCGAGTTCCTCGCCGACAGCAAGGCCGTCGGCAACGGCGTCGTCGTCGGGCAGGCGGGCTGGCCGCAGCTCCTTGAGGCGAACAAGGCGGCCTTCGCGCAGACCTTCGTGCAGCGGCAGCGCTTCGCGGACGCCTTCCCGGCTTCGATGACGGCGGCGCAGTTCGTGGACAAGCTCTTCGCCAACGCCGGCGTCACGCCGACCGCGGCGGAGCGCCAGGCCGCCATCGACGCTTACGGCTCCGGCGGCGCTTCGGGGCGCGCGGCCGCGCTGCGGTCTGTCGCCGAGAGTGCGACGTTCGACGCCGCGGAGAAGAACCGCGCTTTCGTCCTGATGGAATACTTCGGCTACCTCCAGCGCGACCCGGACGCGGGCCACGACGCCGACCACACCGGCTACGCGTACTGGCTCGACAAGCTCGACCAGTTCGAGGGGAACTTCGTCCGCGCCGAGATGGTCAAAGCCTTCATCTCCTCGGACGAGTACCGCCAGCGCTTCGGCAACTGACTCCCCTCGGCCGCGGGGTGAAAAAAGTGTGGGCGGAGGACTTAT
>DASVWB010000438.1:0-6080 GCA_036389815.1 Pyrinomonadaceae bacterium
GGCTCACGCCCCCCGCCTCTTCCTTCGGGAGACCTCTTCCCGCCTTCCGCCGCCCGCCTCGCTTCACTTCGCGGCGGCGCCCTTGCCCTGCGTGAGCGTGAGTGTCTTGTCCACGGCGGGCGCGTCGAAGGTCTCGGTCGAGCCGTCCGGCCACTTCACTTCGAGCCTGTCCACCTTCGCCGCGGCGCCGAGGCCGAAGTATGGGCAGGGGTCGTTCTGTGAGGCGTAGCTGCCGCCGCTGAGCACGTCCGCGCGCTGGCGCAGGCGGCCGGTCGTGACGTAGACGGTCGCGCCCGTCGCGTCGCGCGGGCTCCTCTTCGCGGGGTCGCCGACGAGGCGCAGCCGCAGCCAGTGGTTCTTCGCCCCCGAGACGTTGCGGAGCACGGCGGGCGGCGAGTCGGAGTTGTTGAGGACGAAGTCGAGGCGGCCGTCGGCGTCGAGGTCGGCGACGGCGAGGCCGCGCGCGGCCCACGCGCCCGCGAGCCCCGAGCCGGGCGCGGCGCCGACGCGCTGGAAGACGCGCGCGCCCTTCGCCGCCTGCTGCGCGTCCGCGTGCGCGGCGCTGCGGAAGAGGAGGGGCTGCTGCGCGTAGGAGGTGCCCCACTGCTGCCTGTCCACGGCCGGGTAGACGTGGCCGTTGGCGACGACCACGTCCTTCCAGCCGTCGGCGTCGAAATCGAGGAAGGCCGCGCCCCAGCCGAGGAAGGGGATGGACGGCTCGCCCAGACCCTCCTGAAAGGTCACGTCGGTGAAGTTGCCCTCGCCCTCGTTGTGGTAGAGCGTGTTGGAGTCGTCCGAGAAGTTCGTGACGAAGATGTCCACCAGCCCGTCGTTGTCGTAGTCGCCGACGCCGAGCCCCATCCCCGCCTGCTCGCGCCCGTTCTCGTTGTACCCGACGCCCGCCACCTCGCCGACCTCCTCGAACCTGCCGCCGCCCTTGTTCATGTAAAGCTGGTTCGGCGTCGAGTCGTTGATGACGACGAGGTCGGGCAGGTCGTCGCCGTCAACCCTCACCCACGCGGAGGAGAAGCCGTAGTAGCGCTGCGGGTCGTTGACGCCCGTCTTGTCCGACACGTCCTCGAAGGTGCCGTCCGGCTTCTGGTGGTAGAGCGTGTCGGGCTCGCCCTTCAGGCCGCGCGGGCCGCACATGACGGGCACGCCGCGGAACTGGCAGAAGTTCTGCGAGACCTGCCCCTGCTTCGGGGCGTCCGCGGGCGAGGGCGGGAGGTTGTCGAGGTCGAGCGCGACGTAGCCGGGCACGAAGAGGTCGAGCCGGCCGTCGGCGTCGTAGTCGCCGAAGCTCGCGCCCGTGCTCCAACCTTTGCGCGCGACGCCGACCTTCGGCGCGACATCTGTAAACGTCCCGTTGCCGTTGTTGCGGTAAAGGCGCGACGTGCCGAAGTTGCCGACGTAGATGTCAGCGAAGCCGTCGTTGTCGTAGTCGCCGACGGCGACGCCCATCCCCCAGCGCTCGTTGGCGACCCCCGCCTTCTCCGTCACGTCCTCGAACTTCCAACCGCCGAGGTTGCGGTAGAGCGCGGCGCGCGGCGGGCGCTCCCGGCCCCGCTCGGCGGCGATGGTCGAGCCGTTCAGGAGGTAAACGTCCGGCAGCCCGTCGTTGTCGTAGTCGAAGACGGCGACGCCGCCCGACGTGGTCTCGACGATGTAGTCCTTATCGCGGCTGCCGGCCCTGTGCGTGAACTGCGCGAGGGCCGTGCGTGCCGTCACGTCCTCGAAGACCACCGGAGCCTTCGGGTCTGTGATGCCGGCGGTGCGGCGCGTGGCCGAGACGAGCGCCGAGCCGGTCGAAACGCCCATGCCCGGCGGCGGCTGCTGCTGCGGCTGCTGCGCGCCGGGCGCGTGCCCCCCCTGCGCGAAGAGGGGCGCGCCCGCAAGCGTCAGCGCGAATAACAGGAGGAGGGGGAGGCGCGCGCGCCGCGGCCCCGTGCTTGATAAAGGCATTGGCATTACTTCTGGTTATTCGGCGCGTCGCGGCCGGGCGCTTCGCTCAGCGTCAGGTATGCGTCGATGGGCGGATTGTTGAGCCTGGACACCTGGCCGTCCGGCCAGCGTACTTCGACGGCGCGGACGCCGGCCTTCGTACCCAGACCGACGAGCAGGCGCGTGTCGTTCGAGGAGAGATAACTGCCCGCGGCGGTCACGTCAAAGACCTGGCGCGCGCCCGCCGCGCCCGTCACCGCGACGCGCGCGCCGAGCGCCTGCCGGTTGCCTTTCGCGCCGACGAGCGAGAGCCCGAGCCAGTGGTTCTTCGCGCCAGAGTTTCGCAGGACGACGGCCGGGCCGTCCGTCTGCGCGAGGACGACATCGGTGTCGCCGTCGTTGTCCATGTCGCCGAAGGCGGCGCCGCGCGCGGCGAGGGCCTGCGAGAGCCCGGCCGAGGCCGAGACGTTGACGAAGCCGCGGCCGTTGTTGCGCAGCAGCAGCGGCGGCTGCCTGTACGCGACGAAGCCCGTGGACTTCTCGATGGTGTCGAGCACGTGCCCCTGCGCGACGAAGATGTCGCGCAGGCCGTCGGCGTCGAAGTCCGCGAAGCGCGCGCCCCAGCCCGAGTAAGGGACAGTGATGGCGGCGAGCCCCGACGTGGCGGTCGCGAAGGAGAAGCTCATCTCGCCCTCGTTGCGGAAGAGCGGGTAGGTCTCGTTGGTGAGCGCGGTGACGAAAACGTCCACGAGGCCGTCGTTGTCGTAGTCGGCGGCGTCCACGCCCATCCCGGCGAAGGACTTGCCGTTCTCGTCGTAGCCGACGCCGGCCGCGAGCGCCACGTCCTCGAAGGTGCCGTCGCCGCGGTTGCGGAAGAGGAACTGCCGCGCGTTGTCGTTGGCCTGGAAGATGTCCGTCCGGCCGTCGGCGTCGAAGTCCGCGAAGGCGACGCCGAGCCCCTTGCCCGCGGGGTCTGCCACGCCCGCGCGCTCGCTCACGTCCTCGAAGGTGCCGTCCGCCTTCTGGCGGAGGAGGACGGGCGACGCGCCTTTGAAGTTGTCGGGGTGGCAATAGGCGCGTATCTGCGGCGTTCCGCAGTAGAGCGCGCCGCGCCGGAAGTCCCACTCCATGTAGCGCGCGACGTAGAGGTCGAGCCGGCCGTCCGCGTCGTAGTCGAGCCAGCCGGCGCTCGTCCCCCAGCCCTGAACGTCAGCCTTAAACTTCTGCGTCACGTCCTCGAATCGGCCGTCGCCGCGGTTGCGGTAGAGGCGGCCGGAGTCGAGCCCCGCGACGTAGAGGTCCGGGTGCCCGTCGCCGTCGAAGTCGGCGGCGGCCGCGCCCATCGAGTAGCCCTCGCCGCGGAGGCCCGCGCGCTCGGTCACGTCCTCGAAGGCGCCTTCGGCCTTCTGGCGGAAGAGGCGGTTCCAGAAGCGCGGCGCGCGCTTGTCGGGGCGCGCGCCGGCCGGCATCGGGTCGGAGAGCGCCGCGCCGTTGGTGAAGAAGATGTCGAGCCGCCCGTCCGAGTCGTAGTCGAAGAGCGCGACCCCGCCGCCCATCGTCTCGGGCAGGTACTTCTGCGAGGTCGGCGAGGCGGCGTGGCGGAAGTTGATGCCGAGTTGCGCCGTCACGTCGGCGAAGGCGACGGGCGAGGGCGACTGCGGCGCGGGCGGGGCGGCGCGGCGCGCGGGGGCGTTTGTCTCGTAGGAGCGCCCCGTCTGCTGCGCGGGCGGCGCCTGCGGGGCCGGCGACTGCACGGCCAGCGCGCACGGCGACAGGAGCGCCGACAGCGCCAGACGGCCGAAGAGCTTCAACGCCTTGCCTCGGGTCGCGGCCATGAAGACTGTTGAGACAGAAATTTTCTCGGGGAGTGTGCCCGCGCCGCGCAGGGAGACGCGGGGCGCGCGCGTGCGTTCGTCACGAGACCGCAATACTACCCGCTCGCGCTCGTGGACGGCAAACGGGAGCGGCGGCGTCGCCGCCCTGTACCGTTACGAAACGTCCTCGCCGCGTACAAGCGGACAGGTCAGACAACGAAGTTTCTCGGCGGCCTGATACTTTTGCTGGAATTTTTACGCTATTGCATGTAGGGACGGCGCGGCACATCGGTTGCCGAAGCATAACCCGCAAGCGTTTAGCACCCCGGCTCAGGAGCATTAAGATGAGAAGACGAAGCCTCGCAAGCCTGTTCGCGGTCGTTCTCGCCCTCGCGGCCTACGCGCCGGCGCTGGCGGCCAGCGGCGACGAAGACACGAACGTGCGGATGGTTGACGCGAAGGTCGTCGAGGTCAACTCGCGCCACATCTCGGTCGTCGCGCGCTCGGGAGTCGAGCATGTGATAGCCACCGACGCCGCCGACACGCACGTCACGCACAAGGGCAAGCGCGTCGAGATGAAGAGGCTCAAGGTGGGCGACGTGGTGACGGTCGACCTGGACGCGGCCAACCCGCTCAAGTTCGCGCGCCGCATCGTCATCGGCGAGCAGACCGGGAGCATGGTCGCCTCGGCCAAAGACTAACAAGTTTCCGCGCGCGCCGAAGCGCGCACAAAAGTTTGCCGCCCCGTTGGCGTTGACCTTCTGATTGGAGAGTCCGCCGGCGCGCGGCAAGACGAAAGCCGCCCGGCTCCCTCGCTCTTAGTGAAGCCGGGCGGCTTTCAGTGTAAGGATGAAGGCGGAAGGCGGAAGGATGAAGGAAAGGCTATCTGCCTCCCTCTCATCCTTCCGCCTTCCGCCTTCATCCTTTTCTTCAAAGCCTGTAGTGCACGCGGCCGCGTGCGCGCGTGTCCTCTTCGAGGCCGAGGTTCTGGAGGCGGAGCGAAACGTCCGCGTCGAGGTCGAGGCCGTCGCTGAGTCCCGCACGGAGTTTGACCGTACCGGCCGCGGCGATCATCGCGGCGTTGTCGGTCGAGAGGTGGCGCGAGGGGAAGTAGGCGGGGACGCCCATACGCTCGCCCGCCGCGCGCGCGGCCTGCCGGAGCGCCTCGTTGCAGGCGACGCCGCCGGCGACGATGAGCGTCCGGGGGCGGTGCTCGGCCGCCAGCCGCTCGGTCGTGCCGACCAGCGAGCGGATGACCACGTCCTGAAAGCTCGCCGCCAAATCCTTGACGGCCTGCGACGGCTCCTCGCCCTCCGCGACGGGCCGCAGTCCCGTCTCGCGGACGTGCTTCGAGACGGCCGTCTTCAAACCGCTGAAGCTGAAGTCGGGCAGGCCGTCGCCCATGCGCGGGGTGCTGAAGCGCACGGCGCGCGGGTCGCCCTCGCGCGCGAGTTTTTCGATTATCGGCCCGCCGGGGTAGCCGAGGCCGAGCATCTTCGCCACCTTGTCGTACGCCTCGCCCGCGGCGTCGTCGCGCGTGCGCGCGAGCACGCGGTAGCGGCCCGGCTCGGGCACGAGGAAGAGGTTCGTGTGGCCGCCCGAGACGACGAGCGCGAAGGCCGGGTACTCGATGGGCGGGTTGTCGAAGACGACCGAGTAGATGTGCCCCTCGATGTGGTTGACGCCGACGAAGGGCTTCTCCAAAGCGTAGGCCATCGCCTTCGCGAACGAGAGCCCGACGAGGAGCGAGCCGACGAGCCCCGGCCCCCGCGTGACGGCGATGCCGTCAACCTCCTCCTTCGTCACCCTCGCGCGCGCGAACGCCTCCTCGACGACGGGCACGATCTTCTCAAGGTGCTCGCGCGACGCGAGTTCGGGGACGACGCCGCCGAACCTTTTGTGAATCTCGACCTGCGACGAGATGACCGAAGAGACCATCTCGCGCCCGTCGCGCACGATTGCGGCCGCCGTCTCGTCGCAGGAGCTTTCGATGCCGAGGACTAACATGAAAGAGTCTTCACCTTGCTTTCAAACCTACTTCCGCTTCCAGCGCACGCCGTCGCGCGTGTCTTCGAGGGTGATGCCGCGCGAGGCGAGTTGGTCGCGTATCTCGTCGGCGCGCGCGAAGTCGCGGCGGTGGCGCGCCTCCTGCCGCTCGTCGATGAGGCGCCGGATGTCTTCGTCGAGCATCGCGGGCTCGTCGTCGGGGAAGACGTTCAAGACCGAGTTGAGGCGCTCGACGAGCGCGAGGATGTCGCGCCGGTCGTCCTCGCGCACCGCGCAGGCGTCGAGCGCCGTGTTGACCTCGCGCTTGAGGTCGTGGAC
>DASVWB010000439.1:0-9525 GCA_036389815.1 Pyrinomonadaceae bacterium
CGGACATCTTCGGACGCTGAGTTAGAGGTTAGAGGTTAGAGGTTAGTAAAAGAGCCTTGCCGTCGGCCCCCGTTGATGAAAGCGGGGACGACGGCAAGGCTCAACTTCTAACCTCTAACCTCTAACCTCTTCTTTAGCGACTCGTCTCGCGGTCGCCGTACGCGCCGCTTATCTGGCCCGTGCCCTGGCCGGCGACGTTGGACTCGGTGGCACCCTCGCCTTCGTTCTCCTCGCCGGTGCGCGGCTTGCCCTCGCCGGCGTTGCCGGAGTTCGAGCCCTCGCCCGTCGATTCGTTCTTCGGGAAGCTCTCGCCGCCCTCGCGCTGTTGTCCTGCCATCGTGCTCCTCCCCTGTCCGTCGAAGTCATGCTGTACGGGATGCGTGCGTCGCGGACGCCGCGCGGACGTGACGCGGCAACGCGCGTGCCCCGCGCGCGTCGGCCGCGGAAGACTTCGGTCGGGACTCAGAACAGGCCGCTGACGGCGCGGTAGAGCCAGAAGGAGACGGCGGAGATGAGCGCGGCGAGCGGGATGGTCAGTATCCACGCCCAGACGATGCGGCCGGCCACGCCCCACTTGACGGCCGACAGCCGCCGCGTCGCGCCGACGCCGACGATGGCGCCCGTGATGGTGTGAGTCGTCGAGACGGGGATGCCGCCCAGCGTGACGCCGATGATCGAGGCGGCGGCCGCCGCCTCGGCGCTGAAGCCGCCCACGGGCTTCAATTTCGTGATGCGCGAGCCCATCGTCTTCACGATGCGCCAGCCGCCCGAGAGCGTCCCCAGCCCGATGGCCGCGTGGCAGATGAGCACGACCCAGAGCGGGATGTCGTTGGACGCGCCCGCGTCGAGGTTCGAGGCGACGAGCACGCCGGCGATGATGCCCATCGTCTTCTGCGCGTCGTTGCCGCCGTGGCCGAGGCTGAAGAGCGCGGCCGAGAAGAGCTGGCCCCGCCGGAAGAACCTGTCCACGCGGTGCGGCGACCACCCGCGGAAGACCCACATCACCGCCACCATGATGAAGAAGCCGAGCACCGCGCCGATGATGGGCGAGAGCACGATGAAGAGCAGCGTCTTCGTCCACCCCGAGGGCAGGATGACGCCGAAGCCGTGCGCGGCCACGGCCGCCCCGGCGTACCCGCCGACGAGCGCGTGCGACGAACTCGAAGGGATGCCGTAGTACCACGTGATGAGGTTCCAGACGATGGCCCCGACGAGCCCGCACAGCAGCACCCAGAGCTGCCAGTCGGCGGGGATGGCCTTGATGTCCACCATGTCCTTGCCGATGGTCTTCGCCACGGCCTCGCCCAGCACCACGAACGCGATGAAGTTGAAGAAGGCCGCCCAGATGACGGCCGCGCCGGGCGAGAGCACCCGCGTCGAGACGACGGTGGCGATGGAGTTCGCCGCGTCGTGGAACCCGTTGATGTAGTCGAAGACCAGCGCGATCAGGATGATGACGACGACGAAGGTGATGGTGGCAGTCATGTTGTGAATGAAGGGTGGCGGGCGACGGGTGACGAATCGGAAGCCGCAAAGCTGTCTTCATCCGTCGCCCGTCACCCGTCGCCCGTCATTGCCTTTCATGCGTGCTTGATGATGACGGACTCGATGATGTTGGCGGCCTGCTCGCAGCGGTCTACGGTGGCTTCGAGCTTGTCGTAAACGTCCTTCCAGCGGATGACGCGCAGGGGGTCGGGCGTGCCCCGGAAGAGTTCGCCGATGGCCTCGTGGTAGAGGTCGTCGCCCTCGTTCTCCAGCCGGTGTATCTCGACGAGGCGCGGGGCGATGCCGGCCGGGCGCTCAAGGGTCGAGACGACCTCGTGGAGCTGGACGGCCATGCGCTGGATGACGTCGCCGAACTGGCGCGCGAAGTCGGTCGTCTCGCGCACGTTGTACATGACGAGCGCGCGCGCGGCGTCGTCGATGAGGTCGACGATGTCGTCGAGCGCGCCCGAGAGGAGGTAGATGTCCTCGCGGTCGAAGGGCGTGATGAAGGACGAGTTGAGCTTCTTCGAGATGGAGTGCGTCAGCTCGTCGCAGGTGTGCTCGATGGCCTTGATCTGCTTGAGGTAGCCGGAGAAATCCTCCTGCTTGCCGGCCAGCATCTCGGCGAGCTTGCTGGCCGCGTCGTAGATGTGGGAAGTCATCTGGCGGAAGAGGAGGAAGTACTGCTCCTCTTTCGGGATCAGGCTGAAGCGTGCCATGAATAGGGTTTCTCCCTGCCGGACTGTGTTGCTGTTGTAACGAGAGCCGAAATATAGACCAACGCCGCGGCGGTTGTCTATACACAGGGCGTTAACAGGGTGTTAACTTTTCGCGGGCCGGGGGCGGTTGTCGGCGCGCGCCGGTTCGTCGTATGCTCTCCGCCTTGAAGCCGATGAGTACGTCGCACTACGAACAGGTCACGTGCCTGCTGCGCCTGGAGGCGGAGGCCGTGGCGCGCACGGCCGAGCGGCTCGCGCCCGCCGCGGTCGAGCGCGCCGTCTCGCTGCTGGCCGCGTGCGGCGGCAAGGTCGTGGCGGTCGGCGTCGGCAAGTCCGGCCACATCGCGCAGAAGGCCGCCGCCACGCTGACGAGCACGGGCACGCCCGCCGTCTTCCTGCACCCTTCGGACGCGCTGCACGGCGGGATGGGGCTGGTCGCCGCGGGCGACGTCTGCGTCTTCATCAGCAACAGCGGTGAGACGGCCGAGCTGCTCGAACTCCTGCCCTACATGCAGCACCGCGGCGCGCCCGTGCTGGCCGTCGTCGGCAACACCTCCTCGACGCTCGCGCGGCGGGCGGACGTGGTGCTCGACGCCTCGGTCGAGCAGGAGGCGTGCCCGCTGAACCTCGCGCCGACGACGAGCACGACCGTCGCGCTTGCCGTCTGCGACGCGCTGGCGATGGCCGTGATGGGCGTGAAGCGCCTGACGCCCGAGGACTTCGCGCTCAACCACCCGGCCGGGCGTCTGGGGAAGCGGCTCACGCTCAAGGTCGCAGACCTGATGCACGGCGGCGAGCAGAACCCGACCGTCGGCGCGCGGGCCACGCTCCTCGAAGTGGTGCAGGCCATCGGCCGCGGCGGGCTCGGGGCCGTCAACGTCTTGGACGGCGGCGGGCGGCTCGCGGGAATCGTGACGGACGGCGACGTGCGCCGCGCGCTCCAGCGCGTGGGGACGGAAGACCTCGCGGGGATGACGGCCGAAGGTTTGATGACGCGCGAGCCGGTCGTCGTCGCGCCCGAACAACTCGCGCACGCCGCGCTCCAACTGATGGAGAACCGCCCCTCGCAGATCGCGGTCCTCCCCGTCGTAGACGCCGAAGGCCGCGCCGTCGGCCTCCTCCGCCTCCACGACATCGTCCGCAGCGGGTTGTGAGAAAAGAGTAGACAGTAGTCAGTAGTCAGTAGACAGTAGGGCTCCGCCCTTTGAGCGTTGACATCTGACCTGAGAAGGTTCGACTGAAGAAGGTATTTCTACTGTCTACTGTCTACCGTCTACTGTTCCAATGATGAAAGCTTTCCGACTTCTGTTGATTTTGGCCTTGACGTTATCGCCGGCGGCGGCGGCGCGCCAGGAGCGCGTGAGCCCTGCGGGCGAGGTCGTCGTCGTGTTGGGCGAAGATTTTTTGAACTCGCTGCTGGTCGCCGTCGCGTCGCTGCCCGAGCCGCCGAGCTTCCCGCTGTCGAAGGGCGGGGGGAAGGGGAAGTGCGAGAGCCGCGTCCAGCTCCTCGCGGAGGCGGCGGGGCAGCGGACGGCCGTGCGCTTCGTGGAGGGTCGTATCACCGCGCCCGTCGCCTTCCGCGGCTCCTACGACGCGCCGCTCGTCGGCTGCCTGCGGTTCGAGGGCTGGGCCGACACGTCGTTCCAACTGGAGTTCGACCGCGCGCGGCAGGTGCTCGGCGCGCGCGTCACCGTCCGCGACCTCAAGCTGAAGAACGTCCCCACGTCCCTGCTCGGCGGCGGCCTGACGGGGCTCGTGCAGGACGCCATAGACGACCGCGTCAACCCCGTCGAAATCCTCCGCGCCGAACAGCTCGGCGCGCGCGTCCCCGTCACGCGCGGGGGCCCGGAACTGCGCCTGCGCGCCCGCGAAGTGCGCCACGAAGTCGTCGGCCGCGAGCTGCGCCTGCACGTCGTCTACGAGATAGTTCAGGGAGGCTGATAGAAAGGGGCTGGGGGCTAAGTGCTAGAGGCTAGGGGCCGGGGGCTGGTTAAGAGGTAGCATTCTCTTAACCAGCCCCTCGCCCCTTATCTGGCGGTGGCGAGGGCGGCGCCGACCGGCATGTCTACAATCTCCCAGGCCGACTCGTCGCGGAGCAGTTTGGACATCAGGGCGGCGTGGAGGATGTGGCCGCTGCGCTCGGCGCGTACGAGCCCGAGCAGCGGCATGCCGAGCAGCGCCAGGTCGCCGACGATGTCGAGAATCTTGTGGCGGACGAACTCGTCGGGGCTGCGTAGCGGCGTCTCGTTGAGCATCCCCGTGGGCGTGAGCACGATGGCGTTGTCGAGCGAGCCGCCGCGGATGAGGTTCGCGCGCCTGAGCGCCTCGATCTCCTCCGTGAAGCCGAAGGTGCGCGCGGGCGAAATCTCGCGGAGGAAGCCCTCCGGGTCGAGCGCGTCGAAGCTCATCCGCTGGACGCCGATGAGCGGGTGCGCGAAGTCTATCATGCAGTCGATCTCCCACCCTTCGAGCGGCTCGACCGAGACGCGCCTCGCGCCCTGCTCGACCTCGACCGGCCGCCGCACGCGCAGGGCCCTGCGCGCCGCCGGCTGCTCGACGACGCCCGCGCGCAGGATCAGCGCCGCGAAGTCGTCGGCCGACCCGTCCATGATGGGGAGTTCGAGGTTGTCCACTTCGACGTAGGCGTTGTCCACGCCGAGGCCGCGCAGCGCCGAGAGCAGGTGCTCGACCGTCGAGAGCATGACGCCCGTGCGCATCAGGGTCGTCGCGTAGGAGCAGTGCGCGATGCACTCGACCGAGGCGGGAATCTCGAAGTCGTCCAAGTCCGTGCGGACGAAGACGTGCCCCGTGTCGGGCGGCGCGGGGCGCAGCCGCACGCGCACGGGCGCGGCCGTGTGCAGCCCCAGCCCGCTCGTCTCGGCGGGCGCGGCGATGGTTGTCTGTTTAATCAAAGCGAGGTCTTCGACCTTTCGTCTGCGGCGCGCGGCGCGCCCGCATTATGAAGGAGCGACGGAATTAAGAGCAACGCCCGTGCCCCCCGCCTCGCACGGAAAATGCTGACTCTTTCAACCGGCCCGCCCGCGCCCTGTGGTGCGCGGGCGACAGGCCGGGCCGCCGCCTGTGGCGCTCGCGCCACACAAACCCCTTGCCGCCCCACGCCGCGGGCGGATAAGGCAGGCGGCCGGCGGCAGATAAGATTAACCACGGAGACATGGAGACACGGTTGAAGGCTTAAAGCTGTGTCCCCGCGTCCCTGCGGTTAACCGGCTTCGGCGGGAGCGCCGCGAAGCTTGTCAGCCGCCGCGGTCATTCCTTATCATCGGGGCCAATGCCGTCGAAAAAATCGAAGCCGAAAGAGCCGACCGAGCGGGTCTTTCTCATCGACTCGTTCTCGCACATCTTCCGCGCGTTCTTCGCGCCGATGGGCGGGCGCGCCGAGCCCCTGACGAACAGCCGCGGGCAGGTGACGCAGGCCGTCTTCGTCTTCACCAACATGCTCCGCAAGCTCCTCGCCGACGAGCGGCCGCACTACATCGCGGCCGTCTTCGAGTCGGGCGTGCCGACGTTCCGCCACGAGATGAACGTCGGCTACAAGGCCAACCGCGTCGCCCCGCCCGAGGAGCTTGAGTCGCAGATACCCTACATCGTCCGCGTCTGCGAGGCGTACAACGTCCCCGTCCTCAACGTCCCCGGCTTCGAGGCCGACGACGTTATCGGCGCGCTCGCCGTGCAGGCCGCCGAAGCAGGCTTGCAAGCCGTCATCGTCTCGAACGACAAGGACATGACGCAGCTCGTGCGCGACCCGTGGGTCGTCTGCATGCGCAACAACTCGCAGAACGTGAAGCGCAAGGAGCCGGTGCCGCCCGTCGAGTGGTGCGACGAGGCGTGGGTCGAGAACAAGTTCGGCGTCCCGCCCCGGCAGATCATCGACCTGCTCGGGCTGATGGGCGACTCGGTGGACAACATCCCCGGCGCGCCCGGCATCGGCTCGAAGGGCGCGGTGCAGATCGTCAAGCAGTTCGGCTCGGTCGAGGCCGCGCTCGACCGCTGGGAGGAGGTCAAGCACAAGACCTACCGCGAGAGCCTGCGCGCCAACCGCGAGCTGATATTGCAGTCGAAAGACCTCGCGACCATCCGCACCGACGTTAACATCAAGCTCGACCTCGACAGGCTCCGCTGCAAGGCGCCCGACCGCGCCGCCGCCTACAAGCTCTTCCGCGAGCTTGAGTTTCAGACCCTCACGCGCGAGTTCTCCGACGCCGCCTCGGAGGTGGACTTCGGCGCGGCGGCGAAGGTCTACCTGCGCGTGCGCAGGGCCGAGGAGCTGGAGTCGCTCGCGCGGAAGCTCTGGGACGTTGACCACTGGTCGTTCGCCGTCTCCGACTCGACGCCCGCCGGCGCGGGCCAGCAGGTCTCGGTGCGCGACGCGCAGCCGCCGACCGGCATCTCCGTCTCGTACGCGCCGAACACGGCCCACTTCATCGACTTCGCCGAGTTCGAGGGCGGACGCGAGCAGGCCGTCTCGATGTTGAGGGACGTGCTGTCGAACGGACTGCTCTCCAAATCCGTCCACGACCTGAAGCGCGCCACCGCGCTACTCGCCGCGGTCGGCGTCGAGCCCGAGGGCGTGTCGGACGACACGCTGCTCGCCGCCTACCTGCTCGACCCCGTGCGCAGCCGCTACGACCTGGGCGACCTCGCGCGCGAGGCTTTGAACGTCGAGGAGGCGTGGTCGGAAGCGCCCGAGGGCTGGACGGCCGAGCACTGGCGCGCGGCCGAGGCCGCGGACTTGACGGCGCAGGTCGCGGACGTGCTGCACGGCCGCATACTCGAACAGGGGCTCGAAGCCATCTACAGCGAGATCGAGCTGCCGCTCGCTCCGCTCCTCTACCGCATCGAGCGCGCGGGGCTGCGCGTGGACACGTCCGTGCTCGGCGAGCTGTCGGCGCTCTTCGGCGCGGAGCTTGAGAAGCTGACGGCGCAGATTTACAAGGCGGCCGGCCGCGAGTTCAAGATCAACTCGCCGAAGCAGGTCGGCGAAGTCCTCGAAGAGCTGAACATCAGCACGGGGCGCAAGACCGCGACCGGCCAGGTCTCGACGAGCCGCGCCGTGCTGGACGAGCTGGCCGCGCAAGGGTACGAGCTGCCGCGCCTGCTCATCGAGTTCCGCGAGCTGGACAAGCTGAAGGCGACCTACACGGACGCGCTGCCCGCGCTCGTCGGGCCGGACGGGCGCATCCACTCGGAGCTGAACCAGGCGGTGACGGCGACGGGGCGGCTCTCGTCCTCGAACCCGAACCTCCAGAACATCCCCATCCGCACGGAGCTGGGGCGCCGCATCCGCCGCGCCTTCGTGCCCGACAAGGGGAACGTCTTCGTCGCGGCCGACTACTCGCAGTTGGAGCTGCGCCTGCTCGCGCACGTCACGCGCGACCCGCAGATGCTCGACGCCTTCCAGAAGGGCGAGGACATCCACGAGCGCACCGCGCGCCTCGTCTTCGGCGCGCGCACCAAAGAGGAGCTGAAGGAGAAGCGCCGCTTCGCCAAGATCGTCAACTTCGCCATCGCCTACGCCGTCGAGCCCTTCGGGCTGTCGCAGCGCGTCGGCATCTCGCGCAAGGAGGCGCGCCAGGTCATCGACGACTACTACAAGACCTACTCGGGCGTCCGCCGCTTCATGGAGGAGGTGCCCGAGCAGGCGCGCGAGGCCGGGCTCGTCCGCTCCGTCTACGGCCGCATCCGCCCCGTCCCCACCATCAACGACCGCAACGGCAACATCCGCGCCCGCGCCGAGCGCGAGGCCATCAACATGCCGATCCAAGGTACCGCGAGCGACATCGTGAAGATCGCGATGCTCAAGGTGGACGAGGCACTGCGGTCGGCCGGGCTGAAGGCGCAGATGGTGATGCAGGTGCACGACGAGCTGCTGGTCGAGGCGCCGAAGAAGGAGGCGCAGCAGGTCAAGGAGATTCTCTGCCGCGAGATGGAGACGGCCGTCGGGCTCGACGTGCCGCTCGAAGTCGAGTCCGGCGTCGGCGACAACTGGATGGAAGTTAAGAAGTGAGCGCGAGCCGCGAGCCGTGAGCCGTGACGGGAAGGGAAGAGGCCGCCTGTCTTCTCCCGTCGCGGTTCGCGGCTCGCGCTCCCGTCACGGTTCA
Organism: Pyrinomonadaceae bacterium; assembly: GCA_036389815.1. Taxonomy (GTDB): domain Bacteria; phylum Acidobacteriota; class Blastocatellia; order Pyrinomonadales; family Pyrinomonadaceae; genus QHXN01. Next base: position 8,324 of record DASVWB010000439.1, read on the forward strand.
CGGATTACGGTTCGCGGCGATTTATGGGTGAGCAGAAGGAAGGGGGGCGCGTCGTCTACAGCCGGCCGGAGGGCGGGGACGGCCGGGCGCGCACTTCGACGTTGCAGAAGGTGCTGGCGGCGGGCGGCGACTACCACTCGCTGTGGCGGACGCTCGTGCCGCTGCTCGTCGGCTTCGCGCTGCTCGTCGGCCTCGTCCTCGGGCTCGGCTACATGAGCCGGCGCCGCGTGCGCGTCGTCACCTACGGCCTGCGGGACGTGGCCCGGCGGCTGGAGGCGTCGTCGGAGACGCTGCTCAACCTCCGGCTCGCCCTGAGCCGCCTCGACACCGAGGCGCGCATCCGCGGGCGCGTCGAGGCCGGCACGGGCGGCGTCACGCTGCCGCCCACGGACCTCCGGCTGCGCAACGAGCGCGGCGATTTCGACAGGCTCGTGGAGGAGTTCGACCGGCTGCCGCTCTCCGACGCCGCTCTGAAGCGGGAGGTGCACGACCGCGCCGCCGAGTACTCGGGCATCACGAGGGACGCGCGCCTCTACTCGCTCAAGGGGTTCGAGAGCGCGCGCGAGCTGGACGCGAGGCTGCGCGCGCTGATGAAGGGCGTGGGCGAGGAGCGCGCGCAGCTCGAAGTCAGGCGCTACGAGACGATAGAGGCGGCCGAGAAAGACATCATGCGGCTGATGTGGCTGGCGGCGGCCGTCGCGCTCGTCGTCGCCACGGCCACGTTCCTCGAAGTGTGGCGGCGCTTCCGGCAGATGCGGCGCGGCTACGCGGCGCTCCGGCGCGAGCGGCAGTTCAGCGCGCAGATGCTCGAAGGGATGCCGAGCGCGGTGGCGGCCATCGACCGCGGCGACCGCATCCGCTCGGCCAACGCCGCCTTCTTCGGCGTCTTCCCCGGCGCGTCGGTCGGCGGCTCGATCCACGACAAGTTCGCCGGCCCCGAGGGGCTGAAACTGCTGGCCGCGGCCACCTCGACGCGCGTCCGCTCCACGGCCTACCGCGGGCGCTACCACATGCCGGCCGACGGCGGCGGCAAGGAGCACGCCTACGACGTCTACTCCTCGCCGCTCGAAATAGACGGCGAGCTGGGGCAGCTCCTCACGCTGGTGGACGCGACCGAGGCGGCCGAGTCCGAGCAGGAGCTGCGCCGCAGCGAGTCGCTGGCGGCCGTCGGGCAGGCGGCGGCGCAGGTGGCGCACGAGATC
>DASVWB010000440.1:0-3032 GCA_036389815.1 Pyrinomonadaceae bacterium
AGCCGCGCCGTAGGCTGAGGGCCTCGATGACCTCTTCCTTCTTGAAGCGGATGCGGACGAAGCGGCGCAGCTTGCCGTGCGCCTGGCGCGCGCGGAACTTGGCGTCCGCGACGGCCTGGGTGCGCTTCGCGGCCAGGCGCTCCTCGAAGGAGCGGCGCTGGCGCGCGGCGCGGCTGCGGCTGGCTGGGGTTGGTGTCATCACACGCGGCTGACTCGGCCGGGCCCGCGGGGGCGGTAAGTCCGCGCGGGCGGGGAGAATGCCGCCGGCCGCCGCAACGTGCGTGCCGGTCACGGCGCCAAACACACGGCGGCGCGGGCGAGACTCGGAAGGTCTCGCCCCGCGCCCCGCGAGACTTCAGGCGCTGGCCGCGCCGCTGGCCACGTGCTTGTCAATCATGCGCGAGATGGCCTCCTTCGAGGTCGCGCCCACCACGCGCTCCTCCTCCTTGCCGTTCTTGAAGAGGATGAGCGTCGGGATGCCCTTGATGCCGTAGCGCTGCGAGACGGCCGGGTTGTCGTCCACGTTGAGTTTGACGACCGTCGCGTTGCCCTTGTACTTCTCGGCCACGGCCTCGACCGTCGGCGCGAGCATCCGGCACGGCGCGCACCACTGCGCCCAGAAGTCCACGAGCACCGGCTTGTCCGACTTCAACACGTCCGACTCGAAGTTGCTGTCGCTCACGTCCCTGACGAAATCGCTCATGAGTTCAATTCTCCTTCAGACTGCTTTTAATGACCGCCCCCGGGGGCGCGTGCCCTACATGTCGAACAGCGCGTGGTAGAGCCTCACGTACTTGCGCGCCGCCGCGCCCCACGAGTTGTCCACCGACATCCCGTTCCGCTGAATCCTCAGCCACGCCTCGGGGCGCGCGTACCAGTAGAGCGCCTCGCGCACCTTGTCGAGCAGCGCCTGCGCGCTGTAGGGGCCGAACTTGAAGCCCGTGCCCTCGCCCGTCTCGGGGTCGAACTGCTCGACCGTGTCGTCGAGCCCGCCGGTGGCGCGCACGACCGGCACCGTGCCGTAGCGCATCGAGTACATCTGGTTCAGCCCGCACGGCTCGAAGAGCGACGGCATCAGGAAGATGTCCGCGCCGGCCTCGATGAGGTGCGCCAGCGGCTCGCTGAAGCCGCGGTAGACGGCCACGCGCCGCGGCGCGCCGTCCTTGAGCCGCTGGAAAAAATTCTCGTACTCGCTCTCGCCCGACCCGAGGGAGACGAAGAAGGCGCCGGCCTCAATCATCTGCCGCGCGACCTGCCTGACGAGGTCGAAGCCCTTCTGCGCGACGAGGCGCGAGATGGAGGCGATGACGGGCCTGTCCGGCTCCTCCGGCAGCCCGAAGCGGCGCAGCAGCTCCAGCTTGCACGCGCGCTTGCCCGAAAGGTCTTCGGCCGTGTAGTGCGCCGGCAGGTGCGGGTCCGTCCCGGGGTCCCACACGTCGTAGTCCACGCCGTTCGTGATGCCGACGAGGCGGTCGCGCCGCTGCCGCATCAGCCAGTCGAGCCCGTGCCCCTGCTCCGGCCCCTGTATCTCGAACGAGTAGCGCGGGCTCACCGTCGAGACGGCGTCCGCGGTCATCAGCCCCGCCTTCAGCGCCGAGGCCGCGCCGTCGAGCATGAAGACGTTCGACTCCTCGCCGTGCCGGAAGCCGAGCCGCCAGAGGTCTCCGGGGTCGAACGCGCCCTGGTAGGCCAAGTTGTGTACCGACATCAGCGTCCGCGTCCGCGCGAGGAACCCGCCGTGCGGGCGACCCGCCCACAGCCACGTCAGCGCGAAGCCGCACGGCCAGTCGTTGCCGTGCAACACGTCGGGCGCCTGCCCCAGCCGGCCGAGCAGCGAGAGCGCCGCGCGCCCGAAGAAGGCGAAGCGGTAGTGGTCGTCGCCCGAGCCGTAGACCTTGCCGCGCGAGAAGTAGTCCGGCGCGTCTATCAGGAAGGCCGGCGCGCCCGAGGCGTAAGAGAGGTAGACCGAGACGCGGCGTCGCCGGCCGAGCCAGTCCACTTCGAGGTTGTCAAAGACCCTCTCTCCGAGCAGCCCGCGGTCGGTCGTGTCGTAGAGCGGGTGGATGAGGCACGCGTCCACGCCCTCGCCCACCAGCGCCTTCGGGAGCGCGCCCGCCACGTCGCCGAGGCCGCCCGTCTTGGCGAACGGCACAGCCTCGGACGAAAGAAACGCGACGCGCACTTGTCCCCTTAACCACACCGCGCCCCACCGAGAGGCGCGAGTCCCGCACACGAAACTTAACTGCTAAATCAGGGGATAATATCGCGAAGCGGCGACGGGTTTGTCAAATAAGCCGTCAGCGCTCAGCGGCCAGCTTTCAGCTTTTCGGCCTCTTCCGGCGGGGCCGGTTTCGCCGGCGTACGGGCGCCGGGAAGAGGGGACTAGCTGAACGCTGGCCGCTGGGTGCCGACCGCTAACTCTGCATCGAGGCGAGGAACTCGGCGTTGTTCTTGGTCTTGCCGAGGCGCTCTAAGACCACCTCCATCTGCTCGACGGGGGAGAGCGGGTTCAAGACCCGGCGCATGACCCAGATGCGGTTGAGGTCTTCCTTGGAGATGAGCAGCTCTTCTTACGCGTGCCCGAGCGCTGGAGGTCGATGGCCGGGAAGAGGCGCTTGTCGGAGAGCCGGCGGTCGAGGTGAATCTCGCTGTTGCCCGTGCCCTTGAACTCCTCGAAGATGACGTCGTCCATGCGCGAGCCGGTGTCGATGAGCGCGGTGGCGATGATGGTTAAGCTTCCACCCTCCTCGATGTTGCGCGCCGCGCCGAAGAAGCGCTTCGGGCGCTGGAGCGCGTTGGCGTCGATGCCGCCCGACAGAATCTTGCCCGACGGCGGGACGACCGCGTTGTGGGCGCGGGCGAGGCGGGTGAGCGAGTCGAGCAGGATGACGACGTCGCGCTTGTGCTCGACGAGGCGCTTGGCCTTCTCGATGACCATGTCGGCGACCTGCACGTGGCGGGTCGGCGGCTCGTCGAAGGTCGAGGAGATGACCTCGCCCTGCACCGAGCGCTGCATGTCGGTGACCTCCTCG
>DASVWB010000441.1:0-5994 GCA_036389815.1 Pyrinomonadaceae bacterium
GCGCCGACCGCGCCGTGCAGTTGCTCGTGCGCTGGCACCACGAGTGGTTCGGCGGCGGCGGCTACCCGGACGCGCTGCGCGGCGAGCAGATACCCTTGGGCGCGCGCATCCTCCGCGTCGCCGACGCCTACGCCGCGCTCACCGACGCGCGCCCGTGGCGGCCCGCCGGCACCGAAGGGGAGGCGCGCAAGCACCTCGGCCTGTGGGCGGGCATCGAGTTCGACCCGGCGGTCGTCCTCGCCTTCCTCTCGCTCGAAGGTCTGCCCGAGCTGCGCTCTTTCGCCGGGGCCGAACGCGCGTCGGTGGAGCCCGCGGCCATACGCCCGCGTGAAGAGCCTGACGGCGGCGACGCCGAACGCGAAGAGGTCGTCCACGCAGGCGAGCCGCCCGCGCAGTACCCGTGGGATTCGCGCCAGTGAAACTGCGTGACGAAAATAGAAAAGGGCCGCGGGCGTTCGCGGGTGCGCGCTGATATAAAAATCAGTTGAACGATCTTATCAGCGCGCACCCACGGACGTCCGCGGCCGCCCGACTTATGCCAAGCAACTTCTCCGACTCGCTCCCCGAAGGCTGGCTCGCGTTCGAGCTGGGCGTGCTGCGGCGCCTACAGTTCCGCTCGGTCATCGACCCGTTCGCGGGCGAGGGCGCGACGCTCGCCTACCTCAAGCGCTGGGGCGCGCGCGTCGCCGCCAACGACTCGGCGCGCTGGGCCCTGGAACGCGCGCGCGCGCGCGTCGAGAACAACACGGAGACCTTGAGCGAGTCGGACGTGGAGGCCGTGCTCGAAGACGCGTACGTCCCGCGCCACCGCCTCTACAACCCCGCCCTGCGCCGCTGGTTCGGCGAGACCGACGCGTGGTGGTTCGACAACGTCCGCGCCAACGCCGAGAAGCTCGAACCCCCGAAGCGCGCGCTCGCGCTCGACCTCGGCATGGCGGTCGGCGACTACGCGCTCTCCTTCGACGACGACACGCGCGAGCTGCGCCAGCCCCTCTCGCGCGCCTTCAGGCGGCTCCGCGACTCCGCGCCCGCGCCCTTCGACAACAGGCAGAAGAACACGGCCTCGAACCGCAACGCCCGCGACTTCGTCGGGCGCGAGCAGGCCGAGCTGCTCTTCCTCAGACTGCCCCGCCCCTCGCGCCGCGCCGCGCGCGACTCGGCCTGGGCCTGGCGCGAGGTCTGGGTGCGCGGCGAAGGCGACTTCTGGGACGACTTCGAGCAGGCGCGGGAAGGCCGCCTCGGCGCGCGGGCCGAAGCGCGTCGCCAATACCTGCGCCACGTCGAGGACCTCCTCGACGCCGCCTCGCACCTGCCCGCGTGGGCCGTCTCGCACGTGGACGACGGCTACCTCCCGACCGAAGAACTCGTCGAGAGTATCGGCCGCCTCCGCCGCGTCGGCACCGTCTACACCAAAGACTTCACCGAACTGACCGGCGCCCGCGCCGTCATCGTCACGGCTTAAGAAAGTCTGGAGTCTGGAGTCTGGAGTCAGAAATAAGAAAGCCCGGTCGTTAAGAACCGGGCTTTTGCTTTGACCCCAGACTCCCAACTTCAGACTCCAGACTTCAGAGTCCAGACTTAATTTTCAGAATCACGAGCGTCTGGTCGTCGCCGCGTTCGGCCTGACCCGTCCAGCGGTCTATCTCGTCGAAGATGCGTCGGCGGATGTTCTCGGGCGTGTCGGCGCGGCGGTCGGCGGCGAGTTCCGCGAGGCGGCGCTCGCCGAACTCCTCGCCGGCGGCGTCCTGCGCCTCGGTGAGTCCGTCGGAGTAGACGACCAGCAGGTCGCCTTCGCCGAGCGCCGCCTGCCCCTCCTCAAAGCTCAGCCCGTCGAAGGCGCCGAGCACCGTCCCGCCGTCCCACAGACGTTCGACCCCGCCGCCCGCGCGCACGAGCAGCGGCGCGTTGTGCCCCGCGTTCGTGTAGCGGAGCGTGCGCGCGCGGTCGTCGTAGAGCGCGAGGAAGAGTGTGGCGAAGCGGTCGGCGTCTGTCGAGCGGCAGAGCTGAACGTTGATGCTCGCGGCCATCTTCGAGACGCAGCAGATGGCGTCGGCGCCCGCCGCGCCGCCGGGCACGTCGGCCAGTTGAGGGCCGTCGGAGCCGGCCGCGACGGCCGCCGCCGGCTGCCCCGCGGCGCGCAGGCGCTCGGCGATGATCGTCACCTGCGCGCGCAGCGCCGCCTGCAAGTTCGACATCACGAGCGAGGCCGACAGCCCCTTGCCCGCCACGTCGCCGAGCGCGAAGGCGACGAGGCCGGGCGCGACCTCCATGAAGTCGTAGTAGTCGCCGGCCACGCCGCGCGCCGCGCGGCACTCGCCCGTGATGGCGGCCGTCGCGAGCGCGGGCGTCGTGCGCGGGAAGAGCTGCGCCTGCACCTCGTGCGCTATCTCGACCTCGCGCTTCAGGCGCTCGTGCTCGACGCGCTCGGCCAGCAGCCCCTCGATGTTGGCCGACATGTCGTTGAAGGCGAGCGCCAGTTCGCCCAACTGGTCGCGCGAGCGCGTGCGTATGCGGTGCGAGAAGTCGCCGCGCTTGACCGACTCGGTCGCGCGGTAGAGCTTGTGGACGGTGCCCGTCACGGCGCGCGTCATCCAGCCGGCCGAGAAGAGCGCGGCGAGTTCGAGCAGGAGGAACGTGACGGCGATGACGTAGAGCACGTCCCACCAGCGGCGGCCGAGCACGGCGTCGCTCCAGAACTGCCGCCCGCCCGCCGCCCACGACCAGTCAACCATGAAGGCCCAGCGCGGCGCGTGGCCGCCCGTGCGCCAGTCGGTCGCGTCGAGGAAGACGGGGTACGGGAAGTTGAAGCCGTCGAGCCGCGGCAGGCTGTCGCCGAACTGGTCGCGCGAGAGGTCTACCACCTGTTCGCCCGGGTTGAGGCGTCCGAGCCTGTCGCCGCGCACGAGTTCGTCGCCGAAGTCGTAGTTGAAGTTGAGGCCGCGCCGCTGCGCCTCCTCGCGCGTGATGGGGAGGAAGAAGGGGCGCAGGTTGACGCCGGTCGTCTCGCGGAAGCTTTCGACGAGGGCGCGGCTGACCGGGACGGTGACGAGCACGGCGGCGGCGCGCCCCGCCTCGCCCCTGCGCGCCAGCGCGCGCACCGAGGGGGTGCCGAAGACGACCTGCTTCTCGACGCCCGGCGTGATGTAAGAGAACCCGCTCCACTCCTCGCGCGCGCCGAGCCAGCCGGGCAAAGGCTCGCGCCCGTCCCCGCCCGCGTCGGGGCCGACGCCGCGCGCCTCCTCGCGCGCGTCGAGGCTCAAGAGTTGCGGCGGCGAACCCAGCCCGAGCGCGTGCGCGCCCTCGCCGGGGCGCGCGCGCCACGCGGCGACCGTCGCGCCGGGCAGCGAGGCGCGCAGCAGCGCCGCGCGCTCTTCGAGCCAGGCTTGCGCGTCCGCGTCCGACGCGCTCGGCGGCAGGCGCGCGAGCGCGGCGGCGAGCGTGCGCGCCGCCTCCAGCGCGTGCCGCTCGGTCGCGCCGACCTCGACCGTCACGACGCGCGACATGGCCTGCGACGAGCCGCCCGTCGCCGCCACCGCGCCGAGCGCGAGCAGCAGCACGACCGGCGTCAGCCCGACGAAGAGGTAGGTGATGACGAGGCGGCGGCGCACCCTCCACAGGAGCATCCGCTTGAGGCGCACCAGAACCTTGACGCCGTAGTAGAGGAGGACGGCCGCGCACGCGGCGAACGTGAGCGGGCCGAGCAGGCCGAGCGGCGTCGTCTGGTAGGCCGAGGTGTCGCGGACGAACAGGCGCAGCAGGAAGAGCGCGACGGCGGCGAGCGCCGCGCGCGGCATCGCGCGCCGGAGCCACTCCCGCACGCGCGCCACCCCGTCGGCGAACCTGTCCGAAGCGCCCTGCCACCTGCCCGCCATCGACACTCCCCTTCCGGCCAAAATTTTGAATTAGAATTGGGTCATCGGTTCATTGAATCATTGAACAAATGAGCCGATGACCCGATGACCCAATCAACCGACCCGCAGTCTCTGTGTTACGCCCGCGCGGCCGGCGGTGTTTCAGCACTTCCTTCGTCCGCCTACTCTTCGGCGAGCGCGCGCACGTGCGCGGCGACCGTCGCGCCGAGCGTCGAGAGGTTGTAGCCGCCTTCGAGGCAGGAGACGACGCGGCCCGCGCAAGCCTCGCGCGCCCACCCCTTCACCGCGCGCGTCAGCGCGACGAAGTCCTCGTCCGCGAGCGTGAGTTGGCCGAGCGGGTCGGAGGCGTGCGAGTCGAAGCCGGCCGAGATGATGACGAGGTCGGGCTTGAACTTCGCGCCTATCTCTTCGAGCGCGGTCTCGAAGGCGCGCCTGTGCTCGGCGGCCGGCGTGCGCGCGCGCAGTGGCAGGTTGAGCGTGTAGCCGCGCCCGCGGCCGACGCCCGTCTCGGAGCGCGTGCCCGTGCCCGGGTACCAGGGGTACTGGTGCGCGGAGAAGAAGAAGACCGTCGGGTCGTCGTAGAAGATGCCCTGCGTGCCGTTGCCGTGGTGCACGTCCCAGTCAACGACGGCCACGCGCTCGACCTCGCCGTGGTGGCGCTGCGCGTAGCGCGCGGCGACGGCCGCCGTGTTGAAGAGGCAGAAGCCCATCGCGCGCTCGCTCGTCGCGTGGTGGCCGGGTGGGCGCGCCGCGAGGAAGGCGTTTTGCGCCTCGCCCTTCAAGACCATGTCCACCGCCTTGCACGCGCCGCCCGAGGCGCGCAGCGCCGCGTCGAGCGAGCGCATCGAGACGGCCGTGTCGGCGTCGAGGTAGCCCAGGCCCTCGCTGACGGCGCGCTCGACCTGCTTGTAGTGCTGCGGCGTGTGCGCGGCCTGCACGTCGCCGCGCGGCGCCGGCGGGGCCTCGACCTCCAGGAGCCGAGGCCAGAGTTCCGCGTCGCCGCGCAGCGCCCGCATCACGGCCGCGTAGCGCTCGGGGCTTTCGGGGTGGCCGGGGCCTGTGTCGTGCTGCTCGAAGACGGGGTGGTGTATGATGGCCGTAGTCACGCGGCCGATTATGCGAGAGCGGCAGTAGGAGGTCAAACAACAGTCGCAAGCATGGAATCAGTACGCGGCGGCACCTCCCCTTTGCCCGGGGCGGCCGTGCGGTTCCCTGAGAAGTGCGGCGTAAGGCCGCGGTTTTCTTCGCCTTACGCCCGGCGCGGCCGGGGCCGGGCTTCGGCGGAATGGGGTTTGCTGAAACCAACGCCGTGATGCGTCTCTCCCGTTTTAATTCGAGATGATTTCCGACGGCGGAAGGAGTATGTCTATGCGGAAGACCCTGGCGAGTTTGCTCTGCCTCCTGTTCATCCTGACGACCTTCTCGCTCGACGCCGCGGCGCAGGACAGGCGCCGCTCGCGCTTCGGGCGCAAGGCGCGCACGGCGGCCATCATCGCCGGCGGCGCGGCCGCGGGCGGCCTGATCGGCGGCAAGAAGGGCGCGGCCATCGGCGCGGGCGGCGCCGGCATGTACGCCTTCAACCGGCGCGCGGCGCGGCGCCACTTCAAGGGTCGCACGCGCACGGCCGGCTCGGCGCTGAGCGGAGCGGCGCTCGGCGGCGGCGTCGGCGGCGCGGTCGGCGGCAAGCGCTCGGCGGCCGCGGGCGCGCTCATCGGCGGCACCGGCGGCTACCTCTACCGGCGCTCGAAGCACCGCCTGCCGCGGCGCTACTGACGGCGGGTTTGGTCTGAACCGAAGGGCGGGGGCCCGCCGCGCGCGGCCCCCCGCACGACTCCGCCGGGCGGCTTGCCCGCGCGCACGTCTCTGCCACAAACTACCCTCGCGCGGTTACACCGGAACCAGAAACAGGAGCCGAAGCTTCATGTCATACGACGAAGAGCAGCAGAAGCGGAGCCGCGTCGTGATCGAGACGCCGACGGCGCGGCGCGAGGTGGTGCAGCAGCAGACCGTCCGCTACCCCGCCCCGCCCGAGCGGCGCGGCTACTCGACCGGCGTCCTGGCGACGGTGGCGCTGCTCGCCATCGCGGCCACGGCCATCATCTTCCTCTTCCTGACCAACTCG
>DASVWB010000442.1:0-8332 GCA_036389815.1 Pyrinomonadaceae bacterium
GAGGTCTTCGGCCTCGGCCAGGAACTCTCTGAGCAGGCGTTCGTCCATGAGGAAAGTAGACAGTAGTCAGTAGAAAGTAGTCAGTAGAAAGACAGAAGGGCGGCGCGCCCCGGTTCGTGCGCGGGCGCGCCGCCCTCTAGACTACTACTGTCTACTGCCTACTGCCTACTGCCTACTGCTTTGCCCCTACTTCGCGGAGGCCGTCTTCTCGCCGTCGGCCGGGTGGGAGCCGCCCTCGGGCTGCTCCTCGTCCGGGTGCGCGACGGCGTCCTCCTGCGGGCGCTCGCGGTCGAGGTCGCGCTTGATGGCGTCGAGGATGCCGTTGATGAACTGCGTGGCCTCGTAGGTGGAGAAGCGGCGGGCGATCTCCAGCGACTCGTTGATGGCGACGGTGCGCGGCGTCGGCTCGTGGAGGAACTCGTAGACGGCCATCCGCAGGATGTTCCTGTCCACGACCGCCATCCGCGAGATGCGCCAGTGCTCGGCGCGCGAACGTATCCGCTCGTCTATCTCCGCGAGGTGGGCGATAGTTCCCACCGTGAGGCGGGTCGCGAACTCGCGCGCGCCCTCGTCCATCTCCGGCTCGCCCAGCTCCTCCCAGTAGGAGCGGACGAGTTCGTCCGGCCGCACGCTAGCGCCACCCAGGTCAGCCGCAAAGAGCATCTGCAAGGCGCACTCGCGCGCCTTACGCCTTGAACCCATATGTATAAATGCGGGTGAATGGTGAATAGTAAATGGTGAATGGTAAGAGCCTGTTTTAACCATTCACCATTTACTATTCACCATTCACTGATTTCAACAGATTAACCATTTCGACGGCCGACATGGCGGCCTCGAACCCCTTGTTCCCCGCCTTAACCCCCGCGCGGTCGATGGCCTGCTCCAGCGTGTCGGCGGTGACGATGCCGTAGAGGACGGGCACGCCCGTCTGAAGGCCGACGTGCGCGATGCCCTTCGTGACCTCGCCCGCCACGTACTCGAAGTGCGGCGTCTGCCCGCGGATGACCGTGCCCAGACAGACGACCGCGTCGAAGCGCCCCGACTGCGCCGCCTTCTGCGCGGCGAGCGGTATCTCGAACGAGCCGGGCACGCGGAAGTGCTCGACCGCGCCCTCGTCCGCCCCGAGGCGTTCGAGCGCGTCCAGGGCCCCCTCGACCAGCCGCGCCGTCAGGAAGTCGTTCCAACGGCTTGAGACCAGCGCGAAGCGGAAGCCCCCCGCGCTCAAGCGCCCCTGATGCGTCACAGGCTCCAAAATCTTCCTCGACTTCTCCGAATCACGTGGGAGTTAAGAACTGAAGTCAGTATAGAAAAGTGGGTGGCGAGAAACAAGTGAGCAAAGAAAGTAGTCAGTAGACAGTAGTCAGTAGACAGTAGAAAAACTTTCGCCATCGGGTCGTCCATGTTTGGGCCGTCGGCGTCCGCCCGGCGGAGCCCTACTGTCTACTGACTACTGTCTACCTCCCTCTGAAAGAGGGCTTGCGCTTTTCGAGGAAGGCGCGCGTGCCCTCGCGCACGTCTTCAGTCGAGAAGAGGCGGGCGAAGAGTTCGGCTTCGAGTTCGAGTGCTTCTTCGAGTGGCAGGCGCGCGCCGCGCGTGACGGCTTCGAGGCAGGCGCGCGCGGCGAGCGGCGCGGAGGTCTCGACGATTGAGAGGGCGAGCGATTCGGCCTCGTCCGCGAGGCGGCCTTCCTCGGCGACGCGGTTGACGAGGCCGAGCCGCAGCGCCTCCGCGGCGCCGAGCGCCTCGCCGGCGAGCATGGCGGCGAGAGCGCGGCCCGTGCCGACGGCGCGCGCGAGGCGCTGCGTGCCGCCGTAGGCGGGGACGACGCCGAGCCGCGTCTCGGGGAGGCCGAAGCGCGCGCCGTCGGCGGCCACGCGGAGGTGGCACGCGAGCGCGAGTTCGCACCCGCCGCCCGCGGCCGCCCCCTGCACGGCGGCGACGACGGGGACGCCGCACAGCTCGATCAGGTCGCAGACCTCCTGCCCGCGCCGCGCTTTGTCGAGCGCGGCGGCCTCGTCCATCCCTTCGAGTTCCGAGATGTCCGTGCCCGCGCAGAAGTCCGCGCCCGCGCCGCTCAAGACCACGGCGCGCAGGTCGCGCCGCGCGGCGACGCGCGCGAAGACCTCGCCGAGCTGTTCGAGCATCGCGCGCGTCAGCGCGTTGCGCTTCGCGGGGCGTTCGAGGCGGACGCGGAGGAGCGCGCCGCGCCCCTCCGCGACGACCGAGCCGGCCCCGCCCTCTGCTCTTTCGCTCATGCCGTTAGGGATAAGAGGCGCCGGCCCCCGGCATTCAGCCCCGGCTCGGCCGAAAGCCGGGCGCCGACGGCCGAAAGCTTCTCATTGCCGGCGGCTCGCCGGCACCTCGAAGTCGTAGGTCTCGCCGTGGCTCAGATAGATCATGCGCTCGGCGAGCCCGGCCTCCGCGGCCGCGCGCTTGAAGTCTTCGAGCGGCGAGCGGAAGACCTCGTAGTCGTTGTAGTGGATCGGAATCACCTTCTTCGGGTTGACGAGGCGCACGGCCTCGACGCCCTGCTCGGCGTCCATCGTCAGAAGAATCCCCATGATGGTCGTGCCGCCGAGGTGGAAGAGGCCGAGGTCTATGTCGGGGTAGCGCTTCGGTATCTCGTTGAGGTCGTCGAAGACGAGCGTGTCGCCCGTGATGTAGAGCCTGAGCGCCGTGCGCCCGCCCCCGCCCTCGAACTCCAGCATCGAGCCCATCACCGGCGGCAGGAACTTTTCGACTATCGGCGGCCCGTGGCGGCCCGGCATCGAGGTGACGCGCACGCGCGCGTCACCCTTCGCGGCCGTCACCGAGTCCCAGGTGTCGAGGGCGACGGGCGCGGTGAAGCCCTTGTCCTTCAGCTCCCCCGCGGCGTGCCCGGTCGTGACGATGGGCACGTCCTTGCGCAGCCGCTCCTCGGCGATGCGGTCGAAGTGGTCGCCGTGGTAGTGCGACAGCACCACGAAGTCGAGCGGCGGGAGCTGTTCGATCTCCAGCGCAGGGTTCGTCAGGCGCTGGGCCGTCAGCCCGTAGCCGAGGTGCACGTGGTCGCCCGCGTGCAGGAAGTTCGGGTCGGTCAGGATCGTGAAGCCCGCGTAGCGCAGGATGACGGTCGCCGTCCCGACGAAGTAGACCGAGCCGCGCGCGAAGTCGGCCGACGCGCCGCCCGCCTCGAAAGTCAAAGTGTGTTCTTTACGTTCGCCCATCGCTGCCCCCTTTGCTCGTCAATCAGGTCAGCACCGCCCGCGGTAGCGGGTGGTACTTTGTCGCTCGCCCGTGCCGCGCCCCCGCGGGCCGCCCGCTACCGCGGGCGGTACTGCCGCTAACGCCTCAGGCCGTAGCTGTATCCCGCCAGCTTAGCGCAGGAGGCGCGGCCCGCGCGTACGGCGGCGCTCAGACGAGGCTCATCGGCACGGGCTTCTTCGGGTCGGCGTAGTCGTAGAAGCCGCGGCCGCTCTTGCGCCCGTAGAGCCCGGCCTTGACCATGCGCTTCAGGAGGGGCGGCGGCGCGAAGCGCTTCTCGCGGAACTCTTCGAACATGATCTCGGCGATGTAGTAGGTCGTGTCGAGGCCGACGAAGTCGAGGAGCGTCAGCGGCCCCATCGGGTGGCCGCAGCCGAGCTTCATGCCGTTGTCGATGTCGACGATACTGCCTACGCCCTCTTCGAGCGCGCGGATGGAGTCGAGCAGGTATGGGACGAGCAGGCGGTTGACGATGAAGCCCGACTTGTCGCCCGCCCTGACGGGCACCTTGCCGAGCTTGCGCCCGAACTCGACGGCCGACTCGTAGACCTCCTCGTCGGTGAGGATGGTGCGCACGACCTCGACCAGCTTCATCAGCGGCACGGGGTTGAAGAAGTGCAGGCCGACGAAGCGCGCCTGCCGCTCGGGGCGCGTCGCCGTCATCATCTCCGTGATGGAGAGCGACGAGGTGTTCGACGCGAAGATGGCCTCGGGCTTGCAGGCGGCGTCGAGCCGGTTGTAGGTCTCGCGCTTGGCTTCGAGGTTCTCGACGATGGCCTCGATGACGATGTCGCAGTCGGCGAGGTCTTCGAGCGAGGTCGTGCCGCGGATGCGCCCGCGTATCTCCGCCTGCTGCTCCGGGGTGATGCTCCCCTTCTCGGCGAACTTCGCCAAAGACTTCTCGATCCCCGAGAAGCCGCGCTCGCACAACTCCTCGGTCACCTCGCGGACGACGACCTCGCAACCGGCGGCCGCCGCCGTCTGGGCGATGCCGGAGCCCATCAGCCCGCAGCCGAGCACGCCGACTTTGTTAATCTCCATCTCTTCTGATTCTCCTGTTCAGTTTTTAAGGAGCGACGAGCGACGAGCGACGAGCGATGAATTAAGAGATTCAGGCAGGGCGGTATTCGTCGCTCGTCGCTCGTCGCTCGTCACTTCTTCTCTTCTTGCGGCGGCTCGCGCCGCTGGATGTTGAGGCGGAACTCGCGCCCCTCGTCCTTGACCCACTCGTCGAACCTGTCCTGCCACTCGCGGAAGTCCGAGGCCAGCCGCGCGCGCGCGGGCTCCGACCCTTCGCCCGCCGAGTCGCGCGCGCGCCCGAGGAGCGCGGCCAGGTCCTCGCGCAGCGCGTCGGCGTCGGGGCTGAGCCGGGGCGCCTTCTCCAGCCGCTCGACGGCGGGCGCGAGCCCGGCCGCTTCGCCCTGCTCGACGAAGCGCATCATCGCGGTCTGCCCGTCGTTGATGGCCTGGACGAAGCGGGCGATGTCGGCCTCGGCCGCGCCGCGCGTGATGTTGGAGAGCCTCGGGCTCGGCGCGTCGAAGTTGCGCGCGACCATGGCGAAGCCGACGACGACCAGCGCGAGGCACGCCGCCTGCGCCAGGTGCCACGCGTGCGCCACCGCGCCGCGCTCGCCCGGCCGCTTGTAGCCCACGGGGAGCGCCAGCGCCATGCCCGCCAGCAGCCCGCCGAGGTGCGCCGCGTTGTCGATGAAGCCGCGCGCCACGTAGCCGATGAAGAGGTTGACGGCGAGCGTCGGCAGCAGCCCCGTCCCGAACGCGCGCTTCAGGCCCTCGGGCAGCTCGCGGCCGTACTTGATGCCGAAGACGAAGAGCACGCCCATCAGCCCGAAGAGCGCGCCCGACGCGCCGGCCGACGCCGAGTCGTACGGCTTGAAGAGGAACTGACCCAGCGCGCCGTGAGCCCACTCGGGGCGCACCGCGAGGTAGCTGGCGACGACGCCGGCGATGCCCGTCAGTATCCAGAAGACGACGAAGCGCGCCGACCCGTAGAGCTTCTCCACGTAAGGGCCGAGCATGAAGAGGCCGTACATGTTCGACAGCAGGTGCAGCGGCCCGAGCATCGGCAACTGGACGTGCAGGAAGATCGGCGTGACGAAGCGCCACCACTGCCCCCTCTCGTCGATCAGGTAGTTGAGCTTCGCGCCGTAGGCCAGGAGGACGGCGGTCTTCGCCCCGCCCGAGAGGTACATCAGGAGGTAGACGAAGACGTTCGCGACGATGAAGGCGAAGGTGAAGGTGGCGGGGCGCGAGATGATCGCGCGCAGGAAGCGCAGCGTCTCGGGGTCTGCGTGCGCCGCGCGCCGCGGCCGCGGCTCCTGCGCGGGGCGCGCGACCGGGGTGCCGCACATCATGCAGCGCCCCTCGCCCGCGCCCACGAGCGCGCCGCAGTGGCGGCACACACCCGTGCGCCCCGCCCCCGTTGACTGACCTTCGGCCAAGACCTTAAACGCCCGCCATCCCAGTCCGAGAATAAAAGTTTATCCGCTGCCGCGATTCTATTTCGGGGCCGTGCAAACGGCAACTTGCGGGAGGGCGAAGGCGTGAGGCGGAAGTCGGAACCACCCGCCACCGCGGGCGGTTCTGACCGCCACCGCGTCGCGCCGGCCTTCACCCTGACAGAAATGCCGTCAGGCCGCCCGTTCAGCCTGACCGCACGGGGCGGCGCGCGCACGCCGCGTCAACACTTAACAGGCGGCACGGCCGTTGCCCTCTGGCACGCCGTCCTTTGGCACACGACGGCCCTTTTGAAAAACCTCGGAGGAGGCGACCGACTTGAGAAAGAGAAACAGAAACAGACTCCTGGCGCTGCTGGCCGCGCTGGCGCTGCCGGCGCAGTTCGCCTGCGCCGTCAAGACCGCCGCGAGGTCGCAGGCGCGCGGCGGCGAGGCCGCGCGGCGGCACTCGCCGAAGAAGATGACGGACGACCTGCTCGCGCGCGCCGCGGCCGCGCGGCAGGGCGCGGGCGAGACGGCGCGCGTCATCGTGCGCGCGGCCGAAGGCGGGACGAGCCGCGCGGCGGCCGACGCGCTGCGCGGGGCGGGCGCGCGCGTCTCGGACGAGCTGGACTCGCTCGGCCTCGTCGTCGCCGACGTGCCCGTCGAGAAGCTGGCCGAACTCGCGGGGCGCGAGGAGGTCTCCTGGGTCTCTTCCGACCTGCCCGTGCGCTCGACCGCCGCGACCTTCGACAACACGAGCCACCAGGAGGTGGCGACCGGCGCGAGCAAGCTCCTGCCCGCCGGCAACGAGGCGCTCGCCAACGGCGGCGGCGGCAACAAGGTCGGCGTCGCCATCCTCGACAGCGGCATCAGCCCGCCCGACACGGCCGAGTTCGCCGGCTACGAGTGGCGCTACTCCTCCGGCACGCTCGGCACGGGGCTCCTCGCGCAGAAGTACCTCGCCTCATACTCGCGCGTCCTCAAGCACGTGGACTTCACGGGCGAGGGTCGCACGGACGACCCCTACGGGCACGGCACGCACACGGCCGGCGTCGCGGCGGGGACGGGTCAGGCGAGCGAGGACTACGCCGCGAAGAACGCCGGCGCGCAGACCTACGGCGGCGTCGCCACGAACGCCAACCTCATCGACGTGCGCGTGCTCGACTCGTACGGGGCGGGCAGGGTCTCGAACGTCGTCAAGGCCGTGGACTGGGTCATCCAGAATAAGAAGACCTACAACGTGCGCGTGATGAATCTGAGCCTGGGCGCGCCGCCCACGCAGAGCTACAAGACCGACCCGCTGTGCCAGGCGCTCGGGCGCGCCGTGGACGCCGGCATCGTGGTCGTCGTCGCGGCCGGCAACTGGGGCAAGGACGCCGACGGCCGCACCATCTACGGCGGGATACTCTCGCCCGCCAACTCGCCGCGCGTCATCACGGTGGGGGCCACGAACACGCAGCAGACCGACGCGCGCTCGGACGACGCGGTGGCCTCCTACTCCTCGCGCGGGCCGACGCTCGTGGACGGCGTGATGAAGCCCGACCTCGTCGCCCCCGGCAACAAGCTCGGCGCGGCCGAGACGGCGGCCACCTCGCCGTCGGCGACCAACTCCTACACCTCCTCGGGCGGCGGCGGGCTGCTCGGCACGCTGGTGAGCGGCGACACGGCGACGAACAAGCCCGTCGCCTCCGGCACGTACCGCGTGATGAGCGGGACTTCTTTCGCCGCGCCGGCCGTCGCGGGCGCGGCCGCGCTGATGATAGAGGCCAACCCCTCGCTGACGCCGCGGATGGTCAAGGCCCTTCTGATGAGGACGGCGCAGCGGCTGCCCGCCTACGAGCAGTCGGTCGCGGACGGGAAGATGTCGCCGTTCGAGCGCGTCATCACGGAGGGCGCGGGCGAGCTGAACGTGAGCGCGGCGGTGACGGTGGCGCGGGCCGTGCGCAAGGACGCGGGCAGGGCCGCGGCGGGCGACGACCTCATCACGTCGAAGAACACGACCTACTCGTCGCTCGGCCTGACCTCGCCGGTGGCGGGCGAGGCCGTGCCGCTCAACAACGGCGTCATCTGGGTCGAGGGCGTCGCCTTCAACGAGCGGCTGACGCTGACGGACGGCTTCCGCCTGCCCGACGGCCGCACGCTCAACGACGGCTGGGTGATGGCCGACGGCCGGCTCCTGCCCGACGGCACCTACATCCTGCCGGACGGCCACACGGTCGGCGGCGGCTACATCGTCGGCAGCGGCATCCTCCTCGGCAACGGGATACTTTTAGGGGACGGGATTCTGCTGGGCGACGGGATTCTGCTCGGCGACGGCATCCTGCTCGGCGACAGCTTCACCTTCGGCTGCGGCATCCTGCTCGGCGACGGCATCCTGCTCGGCGACTCACTGCGCGGCAGCGCCGCCTTCGCCAACGAGCCGGCCTGGGCCTCGAACCTCATCGAGCCCAGCTCGATGAGGTTCAAAGAGGAGCAGGTGCTCCTGCAAGGCGAGATGGCCACGCCCGCCTCCGCCAGCCGCCTCAACCCCGCCAGCCCCCTCTACCCGCGGAGGTGAGGGAAAGTAAAAAGGCGAAAGCAAAAGTAGGCGGATAAGAAGCGGCGCGCCTCTCATCGAGTTGATGAGAGGCGCG
>DASVWB010000443.1:0-3456 GCA_036389815.1 Pyrinomonadaceae bacterium
ACAACCGCCCTCCCCGCGCGCCGCCTCTTTTTTGGGCCGCCGTGCCGCACGGCGGGGGCTGAAATCCCGAACCCGCGCGTGATATTCTCTCATGCCCCGGGCCGCCTCCCGGCGCGCGCGGGACTCACAAATTTCCCCGAAAGGACGAAGCATGCGCCCCGTTTACACCCTCGCTTCAATTCTCCTCCTGCTCCTCCTGACCCCGGCCGCCGCGCGCGCGCAGGGCAAGCCGCAGCAGCAGGCGGCGTAGTCCGGAAGGATTCGACCGCGGAGACACGGAGGCACGGCTTCTGGAATTTCAAATCTCAAATCTGAGATTTGAAATTGCTTTTAGCCGCGCCTCCGTGTCTCTGTGGTTGAAAGTTCCGCAGGCTAGATGAGCGACTTGATCATGAGGAGGCCGTCGCCGCCGTTGGAGTAGTAGCGCGGGAGGCGCTGCGTGACGGCGAAGCCGAACTTGGCGTAGAGGTCCTGCGCGCCGGTGTTGACCGAGCGGACTTCGAGGCGCGTGATGCGGACGCCGCGCCGGCGGAAGCCCTCCTCGACCTTGAGCAGCATGCGCTGCGCGACGCCGCGCCGCCGGTGCTCGGGCGCGACGCCGAGCGTCGTGATGTGGCCGGTGCGGTCGGGCTCGACGATGCCGACGATGAAGCCGACCATCGTGCCGTCGGGCGTCACCGCGCGGTAGGAGACCGACTCGGGCGAGGTCAGAAGGTACTCGAAGGTCTCGCGGCTGTACGCCTCGCCGTCGACGAAGCAGCGCTGGTCGAGCCGCCAGCATTCGTCGAGCTGCGCGGCCGTCAGGGGGCGCACGTCGTAGTCCCGCCGCGCGCCGGGCGCCGCCTGCGGACGCGGCTGCGCGCCGCCGGGGTCGCCGTCGCCCCCGCCCCCGTTCGCGCCGGAGGAGAAGAGCCGCGAGCGAATTTTCTTCAGCACGGCCATGCCTGGTAAATAGTAAATGGTGAATCGTAAATCGTAAATAGGGGACGATATCGGGCTCGCGCCCGGAGCGTGAGGCGACGGCCGGGCCGTGCGGACACGCGACCACCATTCACTGCCTGCTACCCGCCGCCCGCTAAACGATGAGCATGCAGTCGCCGTAGCTGTAGAAGCGGTAGCGGGCGGCGACGGCGTGGCGGTAGGCGGCGAGCACGAGTTCGCGCCCGGCGAAGGCGCTCACGAGGACGAGGAGCGAGGAGCGCGGGAGGTGGAAGTTTGTCAGCAGCGCGTCCACCGCGCGGAAGCGGTAGCCGGGCGTGACGGTCAGGGATGTCTCGCCGCGCCCGGGGGCGACGCGGCCGGACTCGTCGGCGGCGGTCTCAAGCGCGCGCACGGTCGTCGTCCCCACGGCGGCGACGCGCCCGCCGCCCGCCTTCGTCTCGTTGACCAACTCCGCGGCCGCCCCGCCTATCTCGAAGTGCTCGGCGGCGACGCGGTGCTCGCTCAGGTCGCCCGCGCGCACCGGCGCGAAGGTGCCGTAGCCGACGTGCAGCGTGACTTCGGCCACCCGCACGCCGCGCGCGCGCAACTCGTCGAAGACGCGCGGCGTGAAGTGGAGCCCGGCGGTCGGCGCGGCGATGGCGCCGGGCGCGGCGGCGTAGACGGTCTGGTAGCGCTCGCGGTCTTCGACGCCGGAGGCGAGGTCTTCGGAGTCGCGCCGGATGTAGGGCGGCAGGGGCATCCGGCCGAACTCTTCGAGCAGCCGGCCGAAGTCGCCGTCGGCGTGGAAGCGCACGACGCGCCGCGCGCCGTCCTCCGTGACGGAAAGAATCTCCGCCGCCAGCCGGCCGTCGCCGAACGTCACGCGCGCGCCCGGTTCGAGCCTGCGCGCCGGGCGGGCCAGCACCTCCCACGCCTCGCCCCCCGACTCCACGCGCCGCCGCACCAGCAGCAGCTCGACGCGCCCGCCCGACGGCTCGCGCCGCCCGACGAGGCGGGCCGGGAAGACGCGCGTGTTGTTGACGACGACCGCGTCGCCCTCCCTCAGCTCCGAAGGGAACTCCGCGAACGAGGCGTCGCGCCACGCGCCCTCCGCGCGGTTCACGACGAGCATCCGCGAAGCGTCGCGCCTCTCCAGCGGGTGCTGCGCAATCAACTCCTCGGGCAGCTCGTAGTCGAAGTCAGAGATGAGCATAGGGAAGTAGGCAGTAGGCAGTAGGCGGTAGACAGTAGAAAAGACCTGGCCGGTTAATCGTTCGGATGACAGCTTCAGTGTCAGGAAGGCGGAGCCCTACTGTCTACTGTCTACTGTCTACTGTCTACTTTTACGAAGGCGACGCCGGGGTCTCGGCGGCCATCTCCCCGGAGGCGTGCTCCTGGTGGAGGACGACCGAGAGCTGCGCGCCGAACATCAGGATGAGGCTGGAGACGTAGCTCCAGGTGAGCACGGCGACGACCGCGCCGACCGAGCCGTATATCTCGTCGTAGTGGAAGTATTGCAGGCTCGACGCGAAGATGTACTTGGCCGCCTCCCACAGGAGGCCGGCGACGACCGCGCTCGGCAGCGTGTCGCGCAGCGTCACGCGCCCGTTCGGCACCAGCCTGTAGACGACGGCGAAGAGCGCCACCGTGACGAGCGCGCCCGCGGCGGCGAAGACGGACTGCCAGAAGGCGTTCCCCATGAAGGTCATCCACGGCGAGCGGCGCACGATGCGGACGGGGAGCTGGTCTATCAGCTCCTGGAGGCCGACGAGTATCGAGGTCAGGAAGACCGAGGCGATGAGGAGGAGGCCGACCGCGGCGATCATGCCGAGCGTCAGGCCGCGCCCCCGCAGGAAGGTGCGCGGCCGCGTCCCCCAGATGCGGTTGAGCGCGCGCTCGATGACGGCGAAGACCCACGACCCGGCCCACAGCGTGACGACGACGGCGCTCGCCACCCCGCCCCAGCCGACCTCCGTCAGCGACTTGATGGTGGCGCGCAGGAACTCGCGCGAGCCGGGGTAGATTTCGACGATGCGCGTCAGCGCCTCGCTGCCCGCCTCGAAGCGGTTGCCGATGACGAGCATCACGAGCAGGGCGGGGAAGAGCGTCAGCAGCCCGAAGTAGCTCATCGCCGCCGCGGGTGTGAAGAGGTCGTTCTCGTGGAACTGGTGGAAGGTGTGCTGGAGGATGGTCGTCCAGGGCGCGTGATTCTTCACGCCCCAGCGGCCTCGGGAGAAGAAGGGGATGTGTCTGCGCACGTTCTCCATCAGTCACCCCGGGAAGGGAATTTGAAATTTCAAATTTGAAATTTCAAACCTCAATCAGTTACTCGTCCGCGGCCTCTCCCGCGCCTGCCACTCGGCGCGCACGATTGTGCGTCATTTCCCGCCGCGCCGCAAAAGCTCAGCGCGCCCGCCTCGCGGAGGCGCCCGCCGCCGGGCCGCCCCCTTCGAGCGCCGCGCGCGCCGCGGCGACGAGCGCCAGCGCCCGCGCGGGCGCCCGCCTGAGGTTGCGCGCCTCCGCGACGGCGCGGTC
>DASVWB010000444.1:0-5843 GCA_036389815.1 Pyrinomonadaceae bacterium
CTGCTGGCGCACGCCCGCGCGGCCTCCGAGCGCCTGGCGCGACTCGACCGCGAGCTGGGCGTGCTCCGCAAGTCGCACTCGGAACTCTCGAAGCGCGTGCGCGCCGCCGAGGGGCTGGCGGGCGCGCAGGAGCGCGCCGACAAGCTCGAAAGCGACAGGCTCGGCGTCGAGACGCGCCTCAGCCGGCTCGAACAGGCGCTCACCTCGCGCGGGCACCTGACGAGCCAGCGGCGCGAGGCCGCGCGCGAGCACGAGCGCCTGCGCCGCAGCGTCACCGCGCTCGAACGCGAGGCGCGCGAGTTCGAGCAGGCGGCGGCGGCCGCCGCGCGCGTCGGCACCCTGGAAGAGCGCGAGCGCGAGGCGACGAGTGAGGTCGCCGTCCTGCGCGCGGCCATCAGGCGCGACGAGAAGGCGAGCGAGCGCGTGGGCGGCGGCCGCCTCTGCCCCATACTCAACGAGCAGTGTCAGAACCTCACCGAACAGGGGCGCACCTTCGACGACTACTTCGGCGAGCAGCTCAAGCAGAACCGCGCCCGCCTCTCCAAAGTCGAGCGCGAGGCGGAGGCGCTCTCGCAGGAAGTCCGCGCGGCGCGCGACGCCGAGAGGGCCGCCGCGCGCTGCGAGACGACGCTCGCGCGGCTCGCGCACGAGCGCGAGCTTCTGCTGGAGCGCGAGTCGGCGCTCGCGCGGATAGACGCCGAGCTGGCGAAGCACGCCGACGCGAGCGAGGCGCTGCGCGACGAGCTACAGGCCGAGATGTCCGGCATCGACATGGTCTGGCGCACGGCGCGCGAGGAGGCGCTGCGCTACGCGGAACTTGAGCCGCTGCGCGCGCGCCTCTCGGAGATAGAGGAGGAGGGCAAGGCCAAGCGCGAGGAGCGCGAGCAGGTCGCCGCGGCCTCCGGGGCCGAGGCCGCGCTCGCCGAGGACGCCGCGGGGGTCGAGCGCCGATTGCGCGAACTCGGCGACCCGCGCTCGCGCGCCGCCGCGCTCCGGCTCGAAGCCGGGCGCGAGCCGGAGCTTTTGCGCGAGTCGCGGGGCGCGCAGGACGCGCTCGAAACTTTGCAGAAGCAGACGCGCGCGCTCGACAAGAAGCTGAAGAAGTTCGAGCGGCTCGATTCGGCGTGGGCCGAGTCGGCCGCGCGGCGCGACCGCACGGCGCAGGCGCACCGCGAGCACCTTGAGTCGGCCTCGCTCGCCTCGACGCTGCCCGAGCGCGAGCGCGAGGCGGCCGAGGCCGCGGCGCGCGCCGCGCAGGCCGCCGAGGAGGCCGCGGCCGCGCGCGCCGGGCACGAGCGCGCCCTCGCCGCCTACGACCGCGAGCGCCACGCGGCCGAGCGCGGGGCCCTCGCGCTCGCGCGCGAGAACGTGGCGAAGACTTCGGCGCAGCTCGAAGCGGCGCGCGAGCGCGAGCAGGGGCTGTCGGCCGAGGTCGCGCGGCTCGACGAGGTGCGCGAGTCCATGCGCGGTGAGCTGGCCGAGCTGGAGCGCCTGAAGGGACTGAACGAGGCGACCGAGTTCATCCGCGACACGCTGCGCAAGGCCGGGCCGCTCGTCACGGAGAGCTACCTTTACAACATCTCCATCGAGGCCAACCAGCTCTTCCGCGAGATCACGGGCGAGGGCGGAAGGGCGCTGCGCTGGTCGAAGGACTACGACATCCTGCTCGAAGAGGAGGGGCACGAGCGCTCCTTCGTCAACCTCTCGGGCGGCGAGCAGATGGTGGCGGCGCTCTCCGTCAGGCTCGCGCTCCTCAAGCAGCTCTCCGACATCCGCGTGGCCTTCTTCGACGAGCCGACGGTCAACATGGACGCCGAGCGGCGCGAGCGACTCGCGCAGCAGATCGGGCAGGTGCGCGACTTCGACCAGCTCTTCGTCATCTCGCACGACGACACCTTCGAGCAGACCGTAGACCACGTCCTCGCCGTCACGCGCGAGGCGGTCGGCGAGGCGGCTTAAGAGAGTAGACAGTAGACAGTAGACAGTAGACAGTAGGGCTTCCGCCCCGCGAATAGTGCCGATGACAGACCGACCACCCGACCCGCAAAAGGTTTTCGTTTTTCTACTGCCTACTGCCTACTATCTACTTGCCATCCATGAAAGAAGTCATGATCTACTGCGACGGGTCGAGTCTGGGCAACGGGCGCGGCGACCCGCGCGCGGCGGCCGTCGCGCTGCTGGAGTTCCGCGGGGTGTGGCGCGCGTTCGGCGAGTACCTGGGCGGGGCGACGAACCAGCAGGCGGAGGTCGCGGCGGCCGCGCTCGGGCTCGAACAGTTGCGCGAGCCCTGCCGCGTGACGGTGCTCTCGGACTCGCGCTACGTCGTCGAGACGATGTCGGGGCGCTTCCGCCGCAAGTCGAACCACGAGTGGTGGGCGCGGCTCGACCGCGCCGCCGCCCCGCACCGGATTAAATGGCAGTGGCTCAAGGGCCACGCCGGCCACGTCGCGCAGGAGGCGGTGGACCGCGCCGCCCGCGCCGTCGCCGCCGCCGGCCATGCCGACGAGACGGCCCTCAGCCACGCCGCCGCGGTCGTCGCCGAAACCTTCGAGCCGGACGGAAGTTGAAGGCCGCGCTCAAGCAATCTCACCACGGGGGCACGGAGGCGCAGCTCAGTCCGTACGGCTGCGCCTCCGTGCCCCCGTGGTGAATCCGTCTTGGCTATAACGGATGCGTTCGGGCTAGAATCTTCCCTCCCCGACGATTCGGCAATTTCCTGATGAGTGCCAGACCCGAGAAGACGGCGCGCGCGCGCGCGTGGCTTTTGTGCCTCGCGTGCGTGGCCGCGTGCGCCGTGGGGGCGGCGGCGCGGCAGGCGGAGCGCGCGTGGGTCTGGCAGAACCCTCTGCCGCAGGGCAACGCCATCAACGCCGTCCGGTTCGCCCCGGACAAGCTGACGGGCTGGGCCGTCGGGGCCGACGGCGTCATCCTGCGCACGACCGACGGCGGCTTCCGCTGGGAGGAGCAGAGAGCGCCCGTCGCCGTCGCGCTCTACGGCCTCTTCGTGCGCGACGCGAAGCGCGCGGTCGCGGTCGGCGCGCGCGGGCTCGTCTTCACGACCGACGACGGCGGACGGCGCTGGGTCGCGCGCACCCCCGCGGTCGAGAAGGCCGCCGCGGGGAAGGACGCGGCGGCGAAGGAGGCGTCCGCGCCGCGCGAATCGGCGAACCACCTCTTCAGCGTCGCCTTCGCGCCCGACGCCGCGCACGGCTGGGCGGTCGGCAGTTACGGCGAAGTCGTCAGCACGTCGGACGGCGGCCGCACGTGGTCGAAGCAGGCTTCGGGCGTGAGGGCGCACCTCTACTCGGTCGCCTTCGCCGACGACTCGCACGGCGCGGCCGCGGGCGCCGACGGCACGCTCGTCGTCACGCACGACGGCGGCGCGACGTGGCTCGACCGCTCGGCGAAGACGGGGCTGGCCTTCACCTCGGTCGCCTTCGCGGGCGGCAAAGAGCGCGCCGTCGCCGTCGGGCTCGGCGGCGCCATCTACCGCACGGACGACGGCGGCGACACCTGGGCGCCCGTCGAGACCGTCCTGCGCACGGACCTCCTCTCCGTCTACTTCTCCGACGCGCGGCACGGCTGGGTGACGGGCGACGAGGGGCAGGTCTTGACGACGGGCGACGGCGGCACGACGTGGTTCCCCGTGAGCGTCAGGACGCGCCCGCGCCTCGCGGCCGTCCACTTCGCGGACGAGACGACGGGCTGGGCCGCCGGGCGCGACGGCCTGATACTGCGCACGGACGACGGCGGCGTCGAGTGGCGGCGGCTCACGGAGGGCGGGCGCGACGACCTCGCGGACATCTTCTTCCTCGACGAGGAGCGCGGCTGGGCGGTCGGCTCGCGCGGCCGCGTGCTCTACACATCCTCGGGCGGCAAGCGCTGGACGCCCCGGCTGACGGGGACGACGGCGCGGCTCTACGCCGTCTACTTCGCCGACGAGGCGCGCGGCGTCGTGGCCGGCGAGAAGGGGACGCTGCTGCGCACCGAAGACGGCGGGCGCGGCTGGGCGAAGGTCACGACCGACGCGGCCGAAGACCTCTTCGGCGTCTGCCTGTGCGGCGCGAAGGCGGGCTTCGCGGTCGGCGCGCGCGGGAGGATTCTGCGGACGGAGGACGGCGGCGAGACGTGGCAGGCCGCCTTCTCGGGCACGCAGAACTGGCTGGAGTCGGTGGCCTGCGCCGACGAGCGTCGCGCGGTCGCCGTCGGCTCGAACGGCACGCTCCTGCGCACCGAGGACGGCGGCGAGACGTGGGCGCGCGTCGAGCTGAACGCGAAGGAGTGGCTCTACGGCGTCACCTTCGCGGACGCCTCGCGCGGCTACGCCGTCGGAGAGCGCGGGCTCATACTGCGCACCGACGACGCGGGCAAGACCTGGAAGGATCAGGAGTCGGGGCTGAGGATCAACCTCTACTCGGTGGCGGCCGCCTCGCGCGACGAGGTGTTGGTCGTCGGCGACCAGGGGCGCGTGCTCCAGACGCGCAACGGCGGCGAGGAGTGGGAGCTGACGCCGACCGCGACGAGTGCGGCGCTCTTCGGCGCGGCCTACCGCGGCGGCAACGCGGCCTGGGTCGCCGGGCGCGGCGGCGCGATACTCCGGCGCACGGACACGCTGGCGACCATCAAATTCCCACGCCCGAAACTGCCCCCGGCGCTGCGCCCCACGCCGCCCAAGACCGACGGCGCCTTCGAGTCGCTCGCCCCCATCCTCGAAGACGACATCCCCCGCGCCACACCGCCCAGGCTCAAGCCGGCGAAGCCGGAGTGAAGGCAGAGTAGACCGTAGACAGTAGACACTAGACAGAACGGGCGGCGCGTCTCGGACTTCAGACCGGGCGCGCCGCCTTCTCTTTCTACTGTCTACTGTCTACTGTCTACTGTCTACTTCCCCTCAATATCTGACCGGGTGCTCCTTCGCGTAGGTGTAGGCGAAGTAGGCGGCGAGCAGGTGCGCCACCCAGCCGAGCAGGCCGGCGCTGCCGATCCAGGAGAAGCCCGTCAGGACGAGCCAGAGGAGCCCCCAGAGAATCTGCCCGTTGTAGATTTGCCCGAGGCCGGGGATGAGAAGACTGAGGACGCCTGCAATCAAAGGGTCGCGCATCGTTCGGTTTACCTCCGCGCTCCTATACGCCCGCCCCGGCGCGTTTGTTCGGCCGAAGGCCCGGGGACTCTACTGCGGAGGCGGAGGCGGCGTTAGCGCGGCCTCCGTGCGGCGCACGTCCACTATCTCGGCGCGGAAGGTCTTGAGCGCGTGCTGGACGACCGGGTGTTTTTCGGCCTGCTCGCGCAGGGCGCGCTGCTCGCGCCGCGCTTCGTCCTCGGCCGTGAGCTGCTCGTCCTCCTCGCCCGGAACCCTTATCCTGATTTGAATGCCCACGTCGCGCCCCAGAGCCTCGCAGCAGACCTCGCGGAGAAGCTTCTGGTTCTCGGGCTTCGTCAGCGTGGCGCACAGGTGCTTGCCCTCGGGCGCGAACTCGACGCGCACCTCCTCGCCCTCGACCCAGAGGCGCCGCGCGCCGTCGAGCGCCACGGCGAGCAGCGGCTTGCCGCGCCCTTCGAGCCCGCGCTTGAAGCGCGAGGCGTCGTCGTCGGGCCCGAAGCCCATGCCGCCGACTTCCCTCCCGGCGAGGCTCGCGGCCGGCGCGCCGTTGCCGGCGGGGGCGGGAGGCGCCGGCGCGGCGACGAGCGAGACGGGCGCGCCGACGCGGTCTTCGCCCGCGCGCGCGCCTTCGACGAACGGGCGCGGCGACTCGAAGAGCCCCGCCGCCACCGTCGCGCCCTCCGAGACGGCGAAGGGCGCGTCGGCCGCGCGCGCCGACGCGCCGCCCGCGAAGGAGGGCGCG
>DASVWB010000445.1:0-15592 GCA_036389815.1 Pyrinomonadaceae bacterium
GGAGTCGGCCGACTCCGCGCCCCGCCCTTTAACAGCCGACGCGTCGGACTGTCGAAGGGGGAAGACTACTTGCCGTTGCTGGCGTACGAGACGCAGTCTCCCTGGTTCTTGAAGAAGGTGCCGTCCGTGCGGGAGAGCTTCATCGTCTGCCACCCGCCGTTCTTGCACTGGTCTTTGCCCGTGGCCACGGGGCAGCCGGAGGCGCCCACCTGCGTGCCGGCGGGCGTCCCCGCGCACTGGTCGGCGGCGTCGGGCACGCTGTCGCCATCGTCGTCCGTGTCGCAGACGTTGCCGAGGCCGTCGTGGTCTGTGTCGGCCTGGTCGGCGTTCGCGGCGTTCGGGCAGTTGTCGCTGCTGTCGGCCACGCCGTCGTCGTCGGTGTCGGTGCAGCCCGCGGCGTTGACGTTGGTGCCGGCCGGCGTGTTCGGGCAAGCGTCCGACCCGTTGAGCACGCCGTCGCCGTCCACGTCCGTGTCACAGATGTCGCCGACGCCGTCGTGGTCGAAGTCCTCCTGCCCGGCGTTGCCCGTGCTCGGGCAGTTGTCCGCCGAGTCCGTGACGCCGTCGCCGTCGCCGTCCGGCCCGACGCACGCGCCGCCGGGCGCGGGCGACGTGAGCCAGGGCGTGTAGCCGACGTTGGGGCCGACCGCGACGCCGGAGCCGGGGCCCGCGCCGCTCGGGCCGCTCGCGCTGCCCCACCAGTTGCAGGTGCCGTCGACCGGCCCGCCGACGAGTGCCGGGTGGACGAGCACCCCGAAGAGGACGTTGTCGAAGTTGTTGCCCGTCACCTGCACAGAGGAGAAGGACGGGTTGGCCTCGAACCAGACGGCCACCACGTCCGAGCCGGCGCCCGAGATGTTGCTGACGGAGTTGCCGCGGACGAGCGCGCCCGGCGTGTCGCCTTCCAGGCCGACGGCGTGCGCCCAGCCGCCGAAGAGCGTGTCGATCACGTTGTCGCGGACGACGAGGCCGGACACGTTCGGCGTCTTGGCGACGGAGACGCCGTAGGCGCCCCTGCTGCTCGTGACGTTCTTAATCGAGTTCCCCTTGACGAGGGTGTTCTGGCTCGCGTCCGACCCGTTGTTGACGCCGAGGAGGACGCCCTTCGCGGAGCCGAAGCTCTGGACGTGGTTGATGCTGTTGTTCAGGACGGAGACGTCGTCGGCGCCGTCTACGCCCGCGGTCGTGGAGTTCTCCAGGTAGACGGCCTGCGCGGTGCCGCTGCCGGCGTTGGTGTTGACGACGGTGTCGATGATGTTGTTGGCGATGGTCGTGCCGTCGGAGCCGCGCTTGACCATGATGCCCGTGACCTCGGAGCCCGAGCCGGTGCGGGTCAGCGAGAGGCCGTCTATCGTCACGTTTGCCGCGCCGACCTCTATCTGGCCGCTCACGGTGGACTCGCCCGCGCCGTTGAAGGTGCGCCCCGAGACGGGGTTGCCCGCCTGCGCGCCGTTGAGGGCGAGCGCCTTGCCTATCGTCACGTTGCCGGGGTACGACCCCGGGGCCACGACGACCGTGCCGCCCGCGTTGACCTGCGTCACCGCGGCCTGAATCGTCTTCTTCGCCGTCGCGGGCGTGTCGCCGCCGTACGCGTCGTTGCCGGTCGAGGAGTTGACGTAGCAGGTGGAGGTGCAGCCGACCTCCGGCTCGAAGTTGTAGGTCGTGTTCGTCCCGTTCAGTCCGATGGTGAAGTTGTCCACGTTCCCGTCGAAGACGGCCCAGCCCTTGCCGGCCTTGAAGACGAGCCCGACCGCGTCCGGCCGAATCTGCGCCGTCGGCCAGAGCGCCTTCACCTGCCCCCACGTGCAGGGGTTAGTCTGCGGGCAGCTACCGTTCGAGCCCGCGCTGGTGGTCTTGCTGGCCCACCAGCGGCCGGCGAGCGCGTCCCAGTGCTGCCAGGAGTTCTGCGGGACGTTGCCGCCCACGCCCTGGTACGGCTCGAAGATCAGCCGCCCCTGGAAGCCCGTCAGCGCGTCAGCCGTGGAGAAGTCGACGGGGAACTGGAACGCGACCGCGAGGTTGTTGCCCGCGTCCGCGCTGCCCCGGTAGGTGTCGTAGCCGAGCGCTGTGATCTGGCCGAGCGGGACGGGCGAGGTCACGGGCATCGCGATGGCCTGCCCGTCCGCGCTCCCGGAGACCTTTAAGTGGGCGCTGCCGACGCCGGCCGGGGCGGTGAAGTTGCCGGTGGCCGTCGCCTGGCTGTCGTGCTCGTCGTCGATGAAGAACCAGCCGTTCATCGACGACGGCTTGACCGTGATGGTGGTGTCGGCCGTGGCCGCCGACGGGGGGAGAAGCAGCGCGGCGAGGAGCGCCAGGCCGATAAGTCCGGTAAAGAATTTTCGGGTTCTCATGTTCTGTTCCTTTCACTGTGCTTTGCTGGGGGGCAAGGGCAGCCCCAGTGAATCGGTATGCGGAGGCCGGCCGGGGCGTCTGGTTCAATGAACTCGCCGGCCGCCGGAGCGGGGAAGCGAAAGCGGGGGCGTGCGGCGCAGGGTGGCGCCGTCGTCCTCTGTGCGTTGCGCTTCCGTCTTGACGGGGGAATGCGGCTGAGACTGGCGAGCCTGACCCGTGCTGACCAAAAAGCATTCGAGGCTCTTCCGGGATGGTGCGGCAGTATCCAGACCTGCCTGTGGAAGACCTGACTCAGATGGTAGTGGCATCCTACCAGTTGCGGACGCGCCTGTCGAACTGCGGGCCGGCGCTCTCCGGCCGCGGACGCGGGAAGTGGGGGGGGGGCCTTTGCGGCCCCCGCCCCTCTTCCCGCCCGCGCCGGAGAGCGCGCGCTACTTGGTCTTGAAGAAGGCGCTGACGGTCGAGTAGTCGAGCGCCGTCATCGTCACCTTGTAGCAACGGCCGGAGCCGGCCGGCGTCGCCCAGTTCTGGACGAACTGGCCGTCGAGGCCCGGCGTGCCGGAGTAGCGGAAACTCGTCCCGCCCGTCGTCAGGAGCGACTGGTCGTCGGAGATGTCAACGCCCGCCGTGCAGTTCACGGGCGTGACGGTGAAGCCGCGCACGTCGGAGGTGCTCGCCCTCTCCTGCGTGCCGGCGTAGAGGTTGAACTTCAGGGGTACGGTCTGCCCGCCCTTGATGTTGTTCCAGACGACGGCGCCGCCGCTCATCTGGACGGGCGAGTAGAAGCCCCTGAGCGTCCACGGCTTGATGACGACGGCGGCCGAGCCGCCCGCCGCGTTGTAGTTGGTGTTCGCGTTCGCGGCGTTGAACGTCCAGGCGGCCGTGCCGCCGGGCACGTTCGTGAACTTCGCGCCGAGGTCGAGCAGGCCGCTCAGGTCTTCGCCGAGGACGCCGCTGGCCGTCCCCGTCGCGCCGTGCGCCGAGCCGTCGTAGAAGCCCGTGTAGCCGTTGACGGTGATGACGGCGTCGGCCCTGTTGATGTTGAAGTTCTCCGAGTCGCTGCTCGGCAGGTAGTTGGCCGCCCCCGCGTAGACGGCGCTGGCCGTCGCCGTGCCGGCGTTGACGTTATTCAGGTAGCCGACCGCGAGCGTCTGGCTCAAGCCGCCGGGGCCGCTGACGGCGGCCGTGCAGGGCGTGTGTGCCGACCCGTTGTAGGTGAACGGGCCCGCGCCGCAGGCGACGGCCGTCGTCGTCGCGGCCTTGGCTATCTCGAAGGTCTTCGCGTCGCTGCTGCCGGTGTGGTTCGCGTCGCCGTCGTAGCCGGCGGCGGCCGAGGCCGTGCCGGCGTTGACGTTGTTCGAGTAGTTGACGGCGAGCGTTTGGTTGAGCCCGCCCGCGCCGGTCACGGCGGCCGCGCAGGGCGTCTGCGCCGTGCCGTCGTAGCTGAACGGGCCGGCGGCACACGTCACGGTCGTCACGGACTCGGCCTTGCCGATCTCGAAGGTCTCGGAGTCGCTGCTGCCGAGGTAGTTGTCCGCCTCGGGGTAGGCGGCGCTGGCGGTGGCCGTGCCGGCATTGACGTTGTCGGCGTAGTTGACGGCGAGCGTCTGACTCAGCCCGCCGGGGCCCGCGGCCGAGGCCGTGCAGGGCGTGTGCGCCGCGCCGTCGTAGGTGAAGGGCCCCGCGCCGCAGGTGACGGTCGTGGTCGTCGGGGCCTTGGCGATGGAGTCGGAGACGGTGCCCGCGGCGTCGTTGTAGTTGCCGGTCGTGTCGGTGAACGTCCAGGCGTCGTCGTAGGTGCCGGCGCCGGTGTGCGTCGTGCCGCCGAGGTCGAGCCCGGCGAGCGGCTCGCCGAAGACGCCGGTCGCGGCGCCCGTGGCGGTGTGCGCGGAGCCGTCGTAGGTCACGCTGTAGCCGCTGACGTTGACGGTGGGGTCGGCCTTGACGACGTGCACCGTGCGCGTCACGGTGTCGGCCGCGTTGCCGGCATTGTCGCTGACGTTGTAGCTGACGGCGTAGTCGCCGACGGCGAGGGTGTTGACGGCGCCCGTGACGGAGACGGGGCCGGCCAGGCCGCTCCCGCCCGCGTCGGTCGCGGCCGCGCCCGGCTCGGTGTAGGTGTCGCCGTAGATGAGCGTCATGACGCCCGCGCCGTCGAGCGTGACGACCGGACTGGTCTTGTCGATCCTGACGATGACGGACTTGGGGTTCTCGGCGTTGCCGGCCAGGTCGGTCGAGAAGAACCAGACGGTGTAGAGCGGGTCGGGCGAGTTGAGGTTGATGCCGCCGTTCGGGTACTCCGAGTAGGCGACGAGGTTACAGGTATCGTTAGAGGCGCACACTTTGTAGAAGGTCTTGTCGACGCCGGTGCCCGAGTCGACCGCCGACAGCGTCACCTTCACGTTCTTGTTCGTCCAGGTGTTGAAGATGTAGTCGTCGCCGGCGGCGGCGGCCGCGGCCGTCGTGTCCGGGGCCGACTGGTCGTTGGTGATGCCGACGGACAGGCTCGCCCCAGAGCCCTGCCCGACCTGATTCGGCTGCGGGAGGGCCGGGCTCTGCGTGGCGACGACGTTGACGAGGTAGCTGCCGGTGGCGGCGCCGGCCGGGACGGTGACCGTCAGCGTGACGGCCCTCGTCTGGTTGGAGGCGGTGTAGCTCAGCCTGTTCGTGCTCGGGAGGAAGCTCGGCGAGCTGAGCGCCGTGGTGACGGAGGCCGGCATGCCGGGCGGCCGGGTGACGGACACGTCGGCCGTGAAAGCGCCGTTGTTCGCGTTCGGCGAGGTGATGTTGACCGTCCGGGTCAGCACCAGCGGCGCGGCGCCGGACGTGACGTTGACGGGCGCGAGCGGGTTCGGCGAGTAGCTGAAGTTGCCGCCGTCCGTGAAGCGGACGACGGCCGTCCTGCCCGACTCCTGCCCCGTCGCCGTCGCGGTGTAGGAGGTGCCGAGGTTCTCCTCGGTCGGCGAGTAGTCTTTGTTCAGGACGGCGCCGCGCTCGTCGGCCGTGGAGGTGAGGGTGGTGTCGGGGTGGCGGGCCGGGTCTTCTTTGAGCACGATCCTGACCTGCTCGTACGGGCTGAAGCCGGAGCCGGTGAAGACGACGGTCTCGCCGGGCTGGTAGTCGGTCTTATCGGTGGAGAGCGTCGCGCCCGCGGCGTCCGGGGCCGGGCCGGAAGCGGACGCGTTGACGGCCGCGTACGCCGCGGCCAGGAGGGTCAGCGTGAGCGCAAGAAACTTTCTCATGGGGGAGTGTCCTTTCATGTAGGGGCTTTTTACTTCCCGCCGGTTCGTTCGTGGACTCCGGCGGCGGGGCCGCGTCGTGGGTCGGTCGATACGGACTGGCCTCTCCACCTTACGCGAGTGGTCTCAGGGTGTCTGGCGCGAGGGCGCGGGCGGGCGTCGGGGAAAAGATGTTGCTCAGACTCGACGGCTGCGCCGCGACTGTGGCGGTGTGCCGGCGAGTGGCGGCACGCCTTCAGGTGCGTTCGGCGTGCATGCGTGTTGCCCGCCGCGAAGGTTTGGTAAGTCGTTGGCAAGGGGCGTGCCGCCGCGCCGCGCGCGCATTTCCGCGGCCGTCCGCGGGGCGCGCGCCCCCGTGTGCATACTTATGTAGTCACGCGCCGCCCGCGTGCGAACTTTTGTGGATACGCGGCAAATTAACTTGCAACGCCGCCGGCGACCACCCTCCGGCCCGCGACACGGTTCGCGCGGGGCGGGCCGGAGAACCGGCGCTTGATTTTTAATGGTTACGCGCCGGCAGCGGCGGGCGGATTCATGCGCGCGCGGAATCCTCGAAGGCGCGGCGGAGGTGTTCGGGGACGGGGACGGCGCGGCGGCCGTCGAGGCTCATCGCGACCTGGACGAGTGTGGCGGAGGCGCAGAGCAGGCGGTCGGAGGCGCGGCGCAGGCGGTACTCGAAGGTGACGGAGGCGCGTCCGACCGTGGACGCCCAGACCTCGACCTCGGCCGCGTCGCCGTAGACGAGCGGCGCGAAGAACTCCGCGCGCACGTTGACGGTCGGGAAGCCGACGCGCTCCTCCTGCATGAGCCGCGCGTAAGGCTTGCCGCACCGCGCCGCGAAGAACTCCTCCATCGCCGCGTGGCAGTAGTGGAACAGCACGGGGTAGTAGACGAGCCCCGCCGGGTCGCAGTCGCCGAAGCGCACGGTGATGTGGGCGGAGAAGGGCATGGGCGAGTAGACAGTAGACAGTAGACAGTAGTCAGTAGAAAAGCCGCGGTCAATGAATCGCACCGGCATCAACGTTATCGCCGGCAGGGCGGAGCCCTACTGTCTACCGTCTACTGTCTACTGTCTACTTTCCTTTCAACTGCTTCCGGTCGATCTTCCCGCGGTCGTTCTTGGGGAGCGAGCCGACGAACTCGACCCGGCGGGGGTACTTGTAGAGCGCGAGGCGGGACTTGACGAACTCTTTGACCGACCGCGCCAGCTCCTCCGACGGCGCGTGGCCTTCGCGGAGGACGAGGAAGGCTTTGGGCTTGATGAGGCCGGAGCCGTCGTCGTAGCCGACGACCGCCGCTTCGAGCACGGCCTCGTGCTGGAGCAGGCAGTTCTCTATCTCGGCCGGCGCGACGAAGACGCCCGAGACCTTGAGCATGTCGTCGGTGCGGCCGTGATACCAGTAGTAGCCTTCGGCGTCCGCGTGGAACTGGTCGCCGGTCGTGCACCAGTCGCCGGCGAAGGTCTGCTTCGACTTCTCGTGCGCCTGCCAGTAGCAGAGCGCCGCCGAGTCGCCGCGCACGCGCAGCGTCCCCATCTCGCCGGCGGGGAGCGCGCGCCCGTCCGCGCCGACGACCTGCGCCTCGTAACCCTCGACGACGCGGCCGAGGCTCCCGGGCTTCACGTCGCCGGGGCGGTTCGTGATGTAGATGTGGAACATCTCGGCCGAGCCGATGCCGTCGTAAATCTCGACGCCGAAGCGCTCGACCCAGCGGCGGTACAGCTCTTCGGGGAGCGCCTCGCCGGCCGAAAGACACATGCGCAGGGAGGAGATGTCCGTCTGCGCCGCCGCCTCGACGTTGAGCATGGCGTTGATCATCGTCGGCACGCTCGTCAGGATGGTCGGGCGGTAGCGCGCGATGACCTCGAACAACCTCTCGGGCGTCGAGCGCTCCGGGAAGAGCGCGGCCGCGCCGCCCGCGGCGAAGGGGAAGAGGAGGTTCGTCCCCGTCGCGTAGCCGAAGAAGAGCTTCGGGACGGAGACGGTCAGGTCACCCTCGTTCACGCCGAGCACGCCCTTCGCGTAGCACTCGGTGTTGTAGGGCAGGTCGTGCTGGAGGTGCACGGCCCCCTTCGGGTGCCCGGTCGAGCCGGAGGTGAAGAGCCAGATGGCCACGTCGTCGCGGTGCGTGTCGGCGGGCGTGAGTTCGTCGGGCTGGGCCGCGACCGCTTCGGCGAACGAGTGGAAGTTGCCCGCCTCTTTGCCGACGACGAGCACGCCCCGCAGGTACGGCGACGACTCGGCCGCGCGCGCGAAGTTCTCTAGCAGAGACTCGTGGACGACGGCGACGCGGGCGCGCGTGTAGTCGAGGTAGTAGCGGTAGTCTTCCGAGGGCAGCAGCGGGTTGACCATCGTGATGACGCCGCCCGCGCGGTTCGCGCCGAACCACGTCCACACGAACTCTGGGCAGTCGGGCAGCGCTATGAGCACGCGGTCTTCCACGCCAAGCCCCGCCCCGCGCAGGGCGCCGCCCGCGCGGTTCGACAGCCGCACGGCGTCGGCGTACGTGTAAGTCTCGTCCCGGTAGTAGAGGCAGACCTTGTTCTCCCGCCCCTCCTCCACGTTGTGGTAGAGGAAGTAGTCGCTCATCCGGAACCGCTCGGGGAATTCGACGTTGGGCATGGTCGCCGCCGGGTGTCGCGTCGGTCAGGCGCGGCCGGCGAAGGGGCAGCCCCCTGCGCCGTGCGCGGAGTCGAGGCGCGTGCGCGCCTCCCAGAGTTCGGGGAAGAACTTCTTGTCGAGCGTCGTCTTCAGGTAGCCGACGCCCTCGCTGCCGCCCGTGCCCTTCTTCGTCCCCAGCATGCGCTCGACCATGCGGACGTGGTGGAAGCGCCAGAGCGAGAAGAACTCGTCGTGGGCGATGAGCGCCTCGGAGAGCTGGTACTCCTCGTAGCGCGACTCGAAGTGCGTCACGACTTCGAGCGCGGCGCGGACGCGGGCCTCGTAGCGCGCGCGCCGCTCGCCGTCGGCGAGCGCGGGGTCGTCGGCGGGGGCGTCGAGCCCGCGGCGCGCGAGCAGCGCGAAGAACTCCTCGCCGAGCGTCGGCGCGTCGATGCGCGCGCGCAGGCGTCCGGCGGCGAACTCGTCGTCGCCGAAGGCGCGCAGGATGGCCTCGTCCTTCAGCCCCGACGCGAACTCGACCTCGCGGAACTGCATCGACTGGAACCCGCTCGCCGGGTTGAGGCGGTCGCGGAAGCCGAGGAAGTCGATGGGCGTCATCGTCTCAAGGACGTGAATCTGCGTGACGAGCAGCTTCTCGATCTCGACGACGCGCGAGAGAGCGCGCGCGGCCAGCGGCGCGCGCCCGTCGCGCATCGCGCACGCGGCGGCGTCCAGCTCGTGGAGTATCTGCTTGAACCAAAGCTCGTACGCCTGGTGGACGGTGATGAAGAGCAGCTCGTCGTGGTGCGCCGGGTCGGAGCGGCACTCCTGCAACCCGATCAGGTCGGGCACGCGCAGGTACTTGTTGTATGAGAGCGGCGGCTTGTCGCCGTATTCGTTGGACATAAGGGAAGTAGACAGTAGACAGTAGACAGTAGACAGTAGAAAAGCCTTCGTTAATGAATCGTCCGTGTGTCAGCGTCGGCGCCGGCGGGGCGGAGCCCTACTGACTACTGACTACTGACTACTGCTTTCAAAATGCCGCGCCGACGGCCTCGTGCGCGGCGTAGGCGCGCGCGTCGAGGATGCGGCGCATCTCGCGGACGACCAGCTCAAGCTCCTCGTCCTTCGTGTAGAAGTGCGGCGAGATGCGGATGCCCGCGCCGGGGCGGTAGTCCACGATGAACTCGCGGCGGACTAACTCCTTCGTGACGGCCGCGGCGTGCTCGGCGGCGACGGTGAGCGTGCCGCCGCGGCGTGCGGGGTCGCGCGGGCTCGTCACGCGGAAGCCCTCGGACTCGGCCAGCTCGAAGAGCAGCTGCGTCTGCCGGACGCTCTTCTCGCGGATGCGCTCGACGCCGACCTCGTTGATGATCTGGTAGCCCGACTCGGCCGCGTAGAGCGCCGGGACGGCGGGCGAGCCGTGGAGGAAGCGCGCGGCGCCGCCGGCGTAGGCGATGGGGCCGTCCTCGAAGGCGAAGGGCGAGGCGTGCGCCATCCAGCCCGTGACCTTCGGCTCCAGCCGCCCGCGCAGGCGCGGCGCGACGTAGAGGTAGCCGGCGCCGGGCCCGCCGCAGAGCCACTTCACCGAGCCGCCCGTGGCGAAGTCCACGTCCAAATCTTTCACGCTGAAGGGGACGGTGCCGGCCGACTGGTAGGTGTCGAGGACGACGAGCGCGCCGACCTCGTGCGCCCGCTCGGTGATGGCGCGCGCGTCCTGCAAAGAGGCGCTCTTGAAGAGGACGTGCGAGACGGGGACGAGCAGCGTCTCCTCGTCGATGGCGGCGAGCGTCGCTTCGAGCGGCGCGGTGATGCCGTCCTCGGACCCGACCTTGTGGACGCGGAAGCGCCCGTCACGCGCGTGCGCCTCGTAGACGTACATGACCGAGGGGAACTCAAGCTCCGAGTAGACGATCTTGTTGCGTCGCGTCGCGGGGGTGGTGTCGAAGCAGGAGAGGATGACCGACTGGCAGACCGAGACGTTCTGGTGCATGACGACCGTGCCGGGGTCGGCGCCGATGATGCGCGCGACCTCGTCGCCGACCGTGAGCGGCATGTCCCACCAACCCTCGGCCCACGCGCGCACGCCGCGCGTCGCCCACGTCTCGGCGTACTGCTGCACCCGCTCGAACGTGCGCCGCGGCATCGCGCCCAGGCTGTGCGAGATCAGGTAGACCGCGCCCTCCAGAATCGGGAACTCGCGTCGCCACTCAAGAAGCTCGTCCGTCAAAAACGCTCTCCCCTCTTTGTCGCCGGATGGGCAATCAGTATAGCGGCTCGGAATTTTAATCGCTACTTCGGCGCGGGCGGGCGCTACTCGTCGCGGAGGATGCGGCCGATCTCGCGGTCGGCGTCGACGGGCGACCTGCGGAAGGCGGGCGAGGGTGCCTTGAGGTTGTAGGCGGCGATGCGGCGGTTGAGGTCGGCGACCTGGCGGCGGAAGTCTTCGGTGACGCGGCGCCAGTCGGCCTCGGCGCGCCCGGCCGTGCGGCGCGAGCGCAGGCTCTCGCGGTAGGCGTTGCGCGAGCGCAGGAGGTCGGCGCGCGCGCCGTCGAGCGCCGCGCCCAGCTCCTCGCCCTCCCGAATCCACGGCATCGCGAGCAGGTTGTTCTTGAAGATGCGGAAGGTCGTGCGCGCGACCTGGCCGGCCAGCTCGGCGGGCGCGGAGGGCGCGCGGCCGGAGGCGGCGCGCAGCGCGCCGAGGCGGCGGCCGCCGCGCCGCAAGCCGCCACGTAACACGCGCCCCAGAATCTCTTCCCACTTCACGCCTTATAATCCTCCGCGCCTTCCGCCAAACCCCCTTACGTCGCGGCGCACGCCGCGGTTTCTGCTTTTCTGCCGCGCGCGGCCGATAGGCTGCGCGGGCGTGGACGGGGTACACTTACGCGTACGCGACCGGAGGAAGCGGGCGCCGATGCATTCGGTTGACTTCGACGACTACGAGCACGGGGCGGGCGAGTGCCTGCGCGCCCCTTACGCGCACTTCACGGGCCCGCGCTGGTGCGGCCACCCGCTCTGCATGTTCGAGTCGCGGGGCGGCGACCTCGCCGCGGTAGAGTCGGCGCTCGCCGCGCACGGCTACGACGAGCACCAGGTGGCGAGGCTGATCGAGAGCCACTACGTCCCGCTCGCCGAGCAGAAGGCCGAGGAGCGGCTGCTGCGCGGCGGGCCGGCCGACTCCGGCGCCACGTTGACGGAAGGAGCTGACTGAAATGGACACGCTGTTCCACCTCGCTTTCCCCGTGCACGACCTCGCGGCCGCGCGCGAGTTCTACGGCGGAGTGCTGGGCTGCCCCGAGGGGCGCAGCTCCGACGTCTGGATAGACTTCGACCTCTTCGGCCACCAGATCGTCGCGCACCTCCAGCCCGGCCGCGCCGGCGTCGGGTCCACGAACCCGGTCGACGACCACGACGTGCCCGTCCCGCACTTCGGCGTCATCCTCTCGCCCGCGCAGTTCGGCGAGCTGGCCGAGCGCGTGCGGCGCGCCGGCGTCCGGTTCGTCATCGAGCCCTACGTCCGCTTCAGGGGCGAGCCGGGCGAGCAGCACACGATGTTCTTCCTCGACCCGAGCGGGAACGCGCTCGAATTCAAAGCCTTCGCCGACCGCTCGCGCCTCTTCGCGAAGTAGCGGCGGGGGAGAAGGGGGATGCCGGAATGATAACCGTCGCCAACCGCATCTACGTCAGGCCCGAGTACGGCGAGGCCTTCGAGGCGCGCTTCCGCGAGCGCGCGGGGCTCGTGGACAAGATGCCCGGCTTCGTCTCGAACGTGGTGCTGCGGCCCGTCAACGAGGGCGACCCCTACGTGGTCTTCACCGTCTGGCGGAGCCGGCAGGACTTCCTCGACTGGGTGCGCTCCGACGAGTTCGTGCGCGGGCACGCGCAGTCGGGCACGCTCCCGCGCGAGGCCTTCTCGGGCCCGAACGCGCTGGAGATGCACGAGGTCGTCCAGGACTCCGCGCGCCCCGACCTTGAGCCGGAGCCGCGCGGCGGCCCATTCAAGATGCACTCGGCGCGCGGCCGGGGCCGGGCCGAGAAACGAAGGGAGAACCGGGAGAAGATGTCAGTACTGGTGACGGGCGGCGCGGGCTACATCGGGAGCGTGATGGTCGACCAGTTGGTCGAGGCCGGCGAGCGGGTCGTCGTCCTGGACGACGTGTCGCGCGGCCACCACGGCGCGCTCGGCGCGGAGGTGCCTTTCTACAGGGGGCGGGTCGGCGACCGCGACCTCGTCGGCCGCGTCTGCCGCGAGCACGCGGTCGAGGCGTGCGTACACTTCGCCGCGCT
Organism: Pyrinomonadaceae bacterium; assembly: GCA_036389815.1. Classification (GTDB taxonomy): domain Bacteria; phylum Acidobacteriota; class Blastocatellia; order Pyrinomonadales; family Pyrinomonadaceae; genus QHXN01. The sequence goes on from DASVWB010000445.1 coordinate 12,479, forward strand.
CGCCTACGTCGGCGAGTCGGTCACGGACCCGAAGCTCTACTTCGAGAACAACGTCGCCGAGGGGCTGAGGCTGCTCGACGCGCTGCTGGCGGCGGGCGTGCGCCGCTTCGTCTTCTCCTCGACCTGCGCCACCTACGGCGAGCCCGTGCGCGTGCCGATAGACGAGAGCCACCCGCAGTGGCCGGTCAACCCTTACGGCTGGTCGAAGTTCTTCATGGAGAGGATTCTCGAATCCTACGACCGCGCCTACGGGCTGCGCTTCGTCGCGCTCCGCTACTTCAACGCGGCGGGGGCGACCGGGCGGCGCGGCGAGCACCACGAGCCGGAGACGCACCTCATCCCGAACGTGCTGGCGGCGGCGGCCGGCCGCCTCCCGCACGTCTCGGTCTTCGGCGGCGACTACCCGACGCCGGACGGGACGTGCGTGCGCGACTACATACACGTCACCGACCTCTGCTCGGCGCACACGCTCGCTTTGGGGTACCTGCGCGGCGGCGGCCGCTCCGAGTTTATCAACCTGGGTAACGGGCACGGCTACTCGGTAATGGAGGTCGTCGAGACGGCGCGGCGCGTGACGGGCCGGCCCATCGAGGTGAGGGTCGAGGCGGCGCGCGCGGGTGACCCGGCGCGGCTCGTGGCGGACGCGGCGAAGGCGCGCGAGGTGCTGGGGTGGAAGACGCAGTACCCGGAACTCGAAGCGATAGTCCGCACCGCGTGGGAGTGGCACGAGGCGCACCCGGAAGGCTACCCCGGTTAGTCTTCCCAGACGCCGAAGCGCCCCGCGCGGTAGTCGCGGACGGCCTGCTCCAACTCCTCGCGCGTGTTCATCACGAAGGGGCCGTGGGCGGCGACGGGCTCGCGGTTGCGCGCGGCGTGGCCGAGGAGCACGACGGCGTCCGACACGGCCTCGGCTTCAATCGCTTCCCCCTCGTCCGAGAACTCGACGGCGTGGCGCGCTTCCGCCGTGCGGCCGTTGACCGAGAGCGTGCCGGCGATGACGTAGAAGAGGACGGCGCGGCCTTCGGCGACTTCCACGCTCAGCCTCCCGCCGCGACTGAGGCGCGCCCACGCGAGGTGCACGTCCGTGAGAGTCTCGAACGGCCCGCGCTCTCCGAGCCACGCCCCCGAGACGGCGTTGACCGTCACCCTCCCGCCGTCCGACCCGGCCGCCGGAATCTCCTCCCTTCGCAGGCCGCGGTAGCGCGGCTCGGTCATCTTGAGCCGCGCGGGCAGGTTGACCCAGAGCTGTAAGATTTCTAAGGGGCCGCCCGCGGCCTTGAACTCTTCCGAAGAGACTTCGGCGTGGACGAGCCCCGAGCCGGCCGTCATCCACTGCACGCCGCCCGCGCCGACGAGGCTCCGGTGGCCGCCCGTGTCACTGTGCACGAGGTCGCCCGCGAGGATGAAGGTGACGGTCTCGAAGCCGCGGTGCGGGTGCGGCCCGAAGGGGAGCCCGGCGTTGCGCGGCGGGTAGACCTGCGGGCCGTGGTGGTTGAGGAAGATGAACGGCTCCGCGCGCTCCGCCCCGAGCGTCGCGTTCGGGATGGCCTGGTACGTGACCAGCTCGCCGATGTCTGCGCGCAAGGCGCGGTGCAGCCCCAGAACGGTCTTCATCTGTTCACCCTAACAAGTTCAAATTTGAACTTTGAAATTTCAAATCCCGAAGCCGCGTACCCGTGGTTAACCTTAACCCTCCCGCGTCTCGCCTTCGCGCTCTTTCTCGCCGAGACCCATGCTGTGCGAGCCGAAGGGGCGGCCGAGGGCGCGCACCTGCTCCTCGACGCGCGGGAGGACGCGGCGCGTCTGCCGCCCCATGAGGTAGTCCGCGAGCGGGCTCATGAAGAGTTGCCGGAGGGCGGCGGCCGCCGCGAGCGTGCGCGGCACGTAGATTTTTCGCTTGCGGCGCTCGACGCCCGAGACGAACGCGGCCGCGCACTCGCCGAGCGGCGTGACCTTGCCGAACGGGCCGGGGAGCTTGGCCAGCATCACGCCGAAGTCGGGCACGTCCGCCCGCGCGTCGCGCACCATGTCGGTGTCTATCCACGAGGGGTGCGCCACGCCGACCGAGACGCCCTTGTGCGCGAGTTCGAGGCGCAGGACGTTGCCGAACTGCTCGACGCCGCTCTTGGCCGCCGCGTAGGTCGAGATGCCGGGGAACGGCGCGAGCGCCGCCGCCGACGAGACGAGCAGGTAGTAGCCGCGCCTCTCCGTCACGTAGGGGAGCGTGGCGACGACGGTGCGCACGACGCCCGTCAGGTTGACCTCGATGGTGCGGACGAGCGCCTCGACGGGGCCGACGGCGACGGTGCCGTTGCTGGCGACGCCCGCGTTGGCGATCACCACGTCGATGCCGCCGAGCGCGCGCGCCGTGCCCTCGGCCGCGCGTTCGAGCGCCCCCTGGTCGGTCACGTCGCACCCGAACCAGACGTGACCCCCGCCCAGCTCGCGCGCGAGCGCGGCCAGCCGCTCCGGCTCAAGCCCGACGAGCGAGAGGCGCGCGCCGCGCGCGGCCAACTGCCGCGCCGTCTCCTCGCCGATGCCGCGCGCGGGGCCGGTGATGAGTACGGCCTTGTCTCGCACCGTGTAGGTCATGCGACGTTCTCCTCCGTGAGTCTCGCGGGCGCGGACGCCGCGCGGTCGAGCAGCGCGCGCCAGTCGCGTGCGACCTCGGCGAGCGCACGGCGTGCGGCCGGGCAGACGCCCGTCATGTTGACGAACCCGTGCGCGAGCGAGGGGAAGCGCCGCCACGCGACCGCGTTGCCCGACTCCTTGAGCCGGCGCGCGTATGCGTCGCCCTCGTCGCGCAGCGGGTCGAAGCCCGCGGTGACGACGAGCGCGGGCGCGAGCCCCGAGAGGTCGTGCGCGAGGAGCGGCGAGACGCGCGGGTCGGTCGGCTCCACGCCCGCGCCGTCGGTGTAGTGGCGGGAGAAGGCGTCGCAGTCGGCGCGGCTCAGGAAGTAGCCGCGGCCGAAGAGCGCCTTCGAAGGGTGCTCGCGCGCGGCGTCGGTCGCGGGGTAGATGAGCAGTTGCGCGGCGGGCGGGCGCGTGCGCGCTGCGAGCTGCGCGGCGACGGCCGCGAGGTTGCCGCCCGCGCTGTCGCCGCCGACCGAGACG
>DASVWB010000446.1:0-9425 GCA_036389815.1 Pyrinomonadaceae bacterium
CCGTCCCGCCCGCCCCTGTTAAATTCCCGCGCCGGTCAGCCCTTGCGGCGGCCGAGCATGTCGAAGCCGACGGCGGCGACGAGCACCGCGCCCTTGACGATGTACTGCGTGTAGTTCTCGACGTTGAGGAGCGACATGCCGTTGTCGAGGCTCGCCATGATGAGCGCGCCGACGACCGCGCCCGAGACGGTGCCGCGCCCGCCCATCAGGGAAGTCCCGCCGATGACGCACGCCGCGATGGCGTCCAGCTCCATCAGCGTGCCGGCGTCGGGCGAGGCGCTCCCGACGCGCCCCGTGTGCAGGAGCGACGCCACGCCTATCAGGAGCCCGAGCACGCCGTAGGCGGCGAGGATGAAGCGGCGGATGTTGATGCCCGAGAGCCGCGCCGCGTCGGGGTTGCCGCCGATGGCGTAGAGGTAGCGGCCGAAGGTCGTGTTCTGCGTCAGGAAGCCGCCGAGCACGGCGACCGCGAGCAGCACGAGCACGGGGACGGGCATCCCGCCGCCCATGTTCATCCAGTAGATGAAGAGCGCGATGAGCGCCGCCGGCACGACGACGCGCAGCGCCGTGGCGCCCGGCGAGGCCACGGCCAGCCCGTGGCGCCTGCGCGCGCGGTTGCGGCTGAGCGTGAGGAAGACGACCGCCCCGATGGCCGCGGCCGCGATGGCGACGCCCACGGCCTGCGGCAGCTTGCCCACGCCGAGCCAGCGGAAGAACGGCAGCCGCACGGGGATGGTCGCGCCCTTGCTCAACCCCAGTATCACGCCGCGCCACGCCAGCAGGCCGCCGAGCGTGACGATGAAGGCCGGGATGTTCGCGTAGGAGATGAGCGACCCCTGCGCCGCGCCGACGAGCACGCCGACGACCACCGCGAGCCCGAGCGCGCCGGCCAGCCCCGCGGGGTCCTGCGCCATCGCCGCCACGCCGCCCGCGAGCCCCACCACCGAGCCCACCGACAGGTCTATCTGCCCCGCCACGATCACCATCAGCATCCCGACCGCCAGCACGCCCGTCACGGACATCTGCTGCAAGAGGTTCGAGAAGTTGTTCGGGTGCAGGAAGATTCCGTAGGGGTAGAGCGGGTTGACCGTCTTCCACTGGAAGAAGGCCCAGATGGCCAGGAGCGCGATGACCATCGTGTAGGCGCGGAGCTGCTCGGTCGGCAGGCGGAAGCGCCCCGCGGGAGACCCGACGACGCCGGGCGCCGCCCCGGGCGGCGCCACGTCGGCGGTCGCGGGCGGCCGGTTCGTCGCCGGCTGGTTCGTCGAAAGCTGGTTGCTCATGGGAAACCTCTTCTGAGTGAAGGGTGACGAGTGACGAGTGACGAACGAAAGGCGGCCCGTCCTTCATCCGTCACCTGTCACTCATCACCCTTCACTTCTTATGCCGCCCGCCGCGCGTGCCCGGTGGCGCAGGCCATGACGGCCTCGGGCGTCGCCTCCTCGCGCCGGAACTCGCCGGTGACGCGCCCCTCGTGCAGCACCAGCACGCGGTCGGAGAGGCCGAGCACCTCGGGCAGCTCCGAGGAGACGAGCACGATGGCGAGACCCTCGCTGGCGAGCCGGTTGATCTGCGCGTATATCTCCTGCTTGGCGCCCACGTCGATGCCGCGCGTCGGCTCGTCGAGGAAGAGCACGCGCGGGTTCGTCAGCAGCCACTTGGCGAGCACGACCTTCTGCTGGTTGCCGCCCGAGAGCGTGCCGACGACGGTGAAGACCGAGTTGGCCTTCACCCGCAGCTCCTTCCGCGCCCGCTCGCCCGCGGCGGCCTCCGCGTCCACGTCCGTCACGAAGCGCCCCGAAAGTTTCCGCAGCCCCGCGAGCGTCATGTTGTTGAGTATCGTCTGGTCGAGCACGAGGCCGAAGCGCTTGCGGTCTTCCGTGACGAAGCCGACGCCGTGGCGGATGGCGTCCGACGGGCGGCTGACCCTGACCTTCTGACCGCCGACGTAGACCTCGCCCGCGACGCGCCCCGGCCACGCGCCGAAGATGCCCATCAAGAGCTCGCTCCGCCCCGCGCCCATCAGGCCGGCGACGCCCAGCACCTCGCCCCGCCTGACCTCGAAGCTCACGTCGCGCACGAGCAGCTTGCCGGCGACGTTCGGGTCTTCGACCGTCACGCCCCGCGCCTCGAAGACGACCTCGCCGCGCTCGTGCCCGGCCACGGGGAAGATGTCGCCGACCTCGCGGCCGACCATCAGCGAGATGACGCGCGCCTCGTCCAGCTCGCGCGCCGGGCGCGTGCCCACCGTGCGGCCGTCGCGCAAGACCGTGATGCGCTCCGAGACGCGGAAGACCTCGTCGAGCTTGTGCGAGATGTAGATCATCCCCACCCCGCGCGCGCGCAAACCCTCGATGATGCGGAAGAGCGTCTCGACCTCCGCGTCCGTGAGCGCGGCCGTCGGCTCGTCGAGGACGAGTATGCGGGACTCCTGCGAGAGCGCCTTGGCGATCTCGACGAGCTGCTGCTGGCCGATGCCGAGGTGGCCGACGGGCGTGCGCGGGTCGAGCGGCAGGTTGAGTTCGTCGAGGAGGCGCTGCGCGCGGCTGTAGAGCTCTTCCCAGCGGATGACGCCGAAGCGGCGCGGCTCGCGCCCGAGGAAGATGTTCTCGCCGATGGTCAGCTCCTTGATGAGCGACAGCTCCTGGAAGATGACGGCGACGCCCGCGTCCTCCGAGTCGCGCACCGACGCGAACTGGCGCACGCGGCCGCCGATGACCACGTCGCCGCCGTAAGTCCCGAAGGGGTAGACGCCGGCGAGCACCTTCATCAGCGTGGACTTCCCCGCCCCGTTCTCGCCGACGAGCGCGTGCAGCTCGCCCGCGTGCAGGTCGAACGAGACGCCGTCGAGCGCGCGCACGCCGGGGAAGCTCTTCGTTATCTCCCGCATCTCCAGCAGCGGGGTCTTCGTGTCGGCTGACATGGCGACTCAGGATTTCGGGTTTGAGACTTGAAATTTCAAATCTCAAACCCGAAGTTTCAAATCGTTAACGCAGCCGCAGCGCGACGAACGCGCCGCAGAAGAGCAGGAGCGCGGCGGCGAGCGCGGAGCCGGCGCGGGACTCGCGCCCGAGGCCGGCGTTCTGCTTCGGCCGCTGGTCGGGCGGCACGTCGCGGTACACGTCCTCGTACTTGTGGTAGCCGTCCTTGATGACCGTCGTCATCAGGTTGTCCTTGTCCACGGCCTGCGGCTCCTGGAGGATGGAGGGCACGTCGATGCGGCCGTTGTTGACCTTGTCGGCGGCGCCGAGCGCCTCGCCGCGCGCGAGCTTGACGGCCGAGTCCACGGCGCTGTCGGCGAGCGGCTTGATGGGCTTGTAGATGGTCATCGTCTGCGTGCCCTTGGCGATGCGCTGGATGGCGTCGAGCTGCGCGTCCTGCCCGGTGACGAGCACCTTGCCGGCGGGGACGCCCGCGGCTTCGAGCGCCGAGATGGCGCCGCCCGCCGTCCCGTCGTTCGAGGCGACGATGGCCTGGATGTCGTTCTTCGTCTTCGTCAGCGCGTCTTCGGTCAGGCGCTGCGCCTCGTCGGCCTTCCACTCCTTGGCGAACTGGTTCGAGACGACCTTCACGTCGCCGCGGTCGACGGCCGGCTTGAGGATGTTCTCCTGCCCCTGGCGGAGCAGGAGGGCGTTGTTGTCGGTGGGCGCGCCGCCGATGAGCACGTAGTTGCCCTTGGGGACGTGCTTGAGGGCGTAGTCGCCCTGCATCTCGCCCATCCGGACGACCTGGTGCGAGACGTAGAGGTCGGGCTCGGAGTTCTTGATGAGGCGGTCGTAGGAGATGACGGGCACGCCCGCGGCGTGCGCCTTCTCGACGATGGAGGCGGCGATCTCGCTGTTGTGCGGCGCGACGATGAGCACGTCCACGCCCTTGGTGAGGAAGTTGTCGCACTGCTTGGTCTGCACGGCGTCGTCGCCGTTGGCGACCTGAGTCTCGACGCGCGCGCTGACCTCCGCGCCGCGCGCCTCGACGAGCGCCTTGTCGCGCTGCCAGCGCTCCTCCTTGAGCGTGTCCATCGAGAAGCCGATGTAGACGGGCTCGCCCGCCTTCTTCGTCTTGCGCTGGTAGCCGCCGCCGCCGGCCGTCGCGCCGCCGCCGCCGCCCGCGCCGCCGCCGTTCTGCGTCTGGTTGTTGACGCACGCGCCCGCCGCGAGCAGCGCCGCCGCCGCGGCCAGAGCCAAAGCCAACACTCTCGCCTGTCGCATCTCTTTTCGCTCCTTCGTGTGCCTTCGCCGCGCCCGCGGGCGCGTGGGGGGTTTTGCAGGCGCGCGCGGACACGCGTGCGCGCGCGGGCCTTCTGACGTCGCCTCGGATTGCATTGAATCAGCGGAAATTAACTGCTTGAAACGTGCGTAAGATTACCAGAGGCACGCCGAAATTTGTATTGTATTTTTGCAGACGTGATGACGGCCGGGGGCAGGTGTGCTAGAACAGCCGGAGCAGCGTCGCGGACTTGAGCGTCAGAACCCGGGCCGGGAGGCCGTCTCAGCCATGCGAAAACCTACCCAACTTCTCTTCGTCATCCTCTTACTCTGCACGCCGGCCGCGGCCGCGCCCGCCGAAAGGTGGTCGGAGCAGAAGGCCCGCGAGTGGTACGGCCGCCAGCCCTGGCTGGTCGGCAGCAACTACGTCCCGGCGACGGCCATCAACGAGCTGGAGATGTGGCAGGCCGACACCTTCGACCCGCGCCGGATAGACCTCGAACTGGGGTGGGCCGAGGGGCTCGGGATGAACACGATGCGCGTCTTCCTCCACGACCTCCTGTGGCAGCAGGACCCCGAGGGCTTCAGGCGGCGGATGGACGCCTTCCTGGCGATAGCCGCGCGGCACAGGATAAGGCCGATGTTCGTCCTCTTCGACTCGGTCTGGGACCCCGACCCGCGGCTCGGCCGGCAGCGCGCGCCGCGCCCCGGCGTGCACAACTCCGGCTGGGTGCAGAGCCCGGGGCGGAAGGCGCTCGCCGACCCCTCGGAGCGCCCGCGCCTCGAAGCCTACGTCAAGGGGGTGGTCGGCGCGTTCGCCGCGGACGGCCGCGTGCTGGCCTGGGACATCTGGAACGAGCCCGACAACATGAACGGCGGCGAATACAACCGGCGGGAGCCGAAGAACAAGGTCGAGCTGGTGACGGCGCTCCTGCGCGACGCGTTCGCGTGGGCGCGCGCGGCCGGGCCGCGCCAGCCCCTGACCTCGGGCGTCTGGAAGGGCGACTGGTCGAGCCCGGAGAAGATGGGCGAGATGGAGCGCATGCAGGTCGAGCTGTCCGACGTCGTGACCTTCCACAGCTACGACCCGCCGACCGAGCTTGAGAAGCGCGTCGGCTGGCTCCGGCGCTACGGCCGCCCCGTCATCTGCACGGAGTACATGGCGCGCGGCAACGGCAGCTTCTTCATGGGCTCGCTCCCCGTCTTCAAGCGCCACAACGTCGGGGCCATCAACTGGGGGCTGGTGCAGGGCAAGGCGCAGACCCACTTCCCCTGGGACTCCTGGGAGCACCCCTACACAGACCGCGAGCCGGCCGTCTGGTTCCACGAGGTCTTCCGCACGGACGGCACGCCCTACATCCCGGAAGAGGCGCGGTACATCCGCCGCATGACGGGCAGGGGCGCAGCGCGCGGGGCCGCCGCGCGCGGCAGGTGACGGGCGGGGCGGGCCGCCCGCCCCGATAAATGTATTGTGTTTTTCCGGCCGCGGTGATATCTCTTCCTTCGTCAGCCGACACAACAGAATAGGCGGCGCGCGCCGGCGAGCTTCCCCCGCCGCCCGCGCGCCCTCCCGCCGTAACGCGCCGGCCGGCGGCGTGCGGCCGCTCTTACACACAAGGAGGTCTTCCCAGATGAGGCGGAAACTGACTGCTCTCGCGCGCGCCGCACTGTGCGCGCTCTTCGTCCTGTCTCTGGCCCAGGCGGCGCGCGCGCAGTTCCGCGCCGCCGTGCAGGGCACGGTCACAGACCAGTCGGGCGCGGTCGTCCCCGCGGCCGCGCTCACGCTCCGCAACAACGAGACGGGGAAGACGCAGACGGCCGCCTCGGGCGACGAGGGCTTCTACCGCATCTCGGAGCTGCCGCCCGGCAACTACACGCTCTCCGTCGAGAAGGCCGGCTTCCGCAAGACGACCTTCGAGAACCTCGTCGTGCGCGCCGAGCAGGTGCAGGGCGTGGACGTGGTCTTGACGGCCGGCGAGGTCGCCGAGACCGTCACCGTCACCGAGACGCAGACGCCCGCGCTTGAGACCGAGAACCCGAACATCAACAAGGCCATCTCGACGCAGGAGGTGAGGCAGCTCCCGCAGTTCGGCCGCGACCCGTACGAACTCATTCGCCTCACCCCCGGCGTCTTCGGCGAGGGCTCGCGCGGCGCGAACGGCGGCGCGGTGGGACTGCCGAACCAGACCGGCCCCGGCGGCTCGAACCGCGCCATCTTCCAGACCGAGAACCAGCCGCAGATATCGGCCAACGGCCAGCGCGTCTCCGCCAACAACTACCAGATAGACGGGACGAGCGTGAACAGCCTGACCTTCGGCGGCGCGGCGGTCGTCACGCCCAACCAGGAGTCGGTCAAGGAGGTGCGCGTCATCGCCAACGTCTACTCGGCCGAGTACGGGCGCAACTCCGGCGCGCAGGTCCTGGTCGTCTCGCAGAACGGGACGAACGTCTTCCACGGCAGCCTCTTCCTCAAGAACAACAGCCCCGGCCTGAACGCCTTCAACAAGTACGGCGGCCCGAGCGGCGCGCGACCCGTGCGCGTCAACCAGCAGCTCAACCAGTTCGGCGGCTCGATTAACGGCCCCGTCCCCATCCCGCGCTTCGGCGAGGGGCGCCCGCCCGCCTTCCGCCCCGCGCGCGACAAGGCGTTCTTCCACTTCTCCTACGAGGGCCTGCGCAGCGGCAACACCGACACCGTCAGCGCCTTCATCGAGACGCCCGAGTTCCGCCAGCTCGTCCAGCAGGTGCGGCCGGGCAGCATCGCCGCGCGGATACTCTCGGCCGAGGGCATCCAGCCGCGCGTCGTCGGCGTCATCCCCACGACCTGCGCGGCCGCCAACTTCCCCTTCGGCAGCTTCCCCGTCTGCCAGGTCGTCAACGGCGGCCTCGACATCGGACGCCCGGCCGGCGCGGCGAGCCAGTACCTCCCCTTCAGCAACCTGAACGGCGGCGGGCTCGACGGCATCCCCGACCTCCAACTCGCGCAGTTGGCCGTGCCGACCTTCAGCCGCGGCCACCAGTACAACCTGCGCTTCGACCTCAACCCGACGGCGCGCGACACGTTCGCCTTCAGCTCCTACGTCTCGCGCTTCGAGGGGTTGGGCGGCGACGCGGCCGGGCGGAGCCGGCCGATGGGCGACATCACCACGAAGCCGACGAACCTCTTCGGCACCGTGACGTGGACGCGCGTGCTCTCTTCGACGACGGTCAACGAGGCGCGCGTCAACGCGACGCGCTTCGCCTTCAACGAGATCGAGTCGTCCGAGGGGACGAACTTCGGCATCCCGCGCATCGAGATCGAGAACATGCCGGGCGACCGCCTGCGCTTCGGCGCGCCGTGGGCCGAGACGACCCCGGGCGTCTTCGCCGAGAACACCTTCGAGCTGCGCGACACGCTCCGCTGGGTGCGCGGCCCGCAGGCGTGGAGCTTCGGCTTCGAGGGGCGCAAGGAGCAGGACAACAACGACCTCTCGGGCGGCTCGCGCCCGCTGTTTACGTTCGCCGGCCTCTTCAACTTCGTCAACGACGCGCCGCTCTTCTACCAGATCAACGCCGACCCGCGCACGGGCGGGCCGGCCGAGTCGCAGCGCTACTTCCGCACCTCGACCTACGCAGCCTTCGCGCAGAACGACTGGAAGGTGCGGCCGAACCTGACCCTGAACCTCGGCGTGCGCTGGGAGTATTTCACGCCCCTCAGCGAGAAGCAGGGGCGCCTGAGCAACCTCGTCTTCGGCCCCGCCGGTCAGGAGTTGAACCAGGCGCAGCTCGTCGTCGTGGACAGGCTCTACCCGCCCGACCGCAACAACTTCGCGCCGCGCCTCGGCTTCGCGTGGAGCCCGAACCTCGGTAACGCGCTCGGCGGCTTCGCCGGCGAGAACCGGATGGTGCTGCGCGGCGGCTTCGGCATCGCCTACAACCGCGTGCCCGCCGTCCTCTTCGCCAACGCGCGCGGCAACCCGCCCTTCTTCGCGCGCTTCCGCGTCTGCTGCGGCACCTCGGCGCAGGACTTCAGCACGCCCTTCAACGGCGGGCAGATACTCTACGCGCTCGGCGCGAACAACTCGCCCTTCAGCTTCCCCACGAACCCCGCCCTCGCGCTCGGCATCAACGCCAACGGCATCCCGAACCCCGTCGCCGGGGCCGAGTTCGAGGTCTGGGGCGCGCCCGAGAAGGTGCCGACGCCCTACGTCTACACATACTCGCTCGAAGGGCAGTACAGCCTGCCGGGCGACATGACGGCTGAGGTCGGCTATCAGGGGAGCGCCGGGCGGAAGCTCATCCGCCTCGTCAACGAGCGCTTCGAGTTCCCGGGCCCCGCCACCTTCTCGGGCATCTTCTTCCCGACGCCCGACACGACTTCGAGCTACAACGCGCTCATCGCGCGCCTGACGCGCCGCCTCTCGGCCGGCGTCACCTTCGACGCCACCTACCGCCTCGCCAAGAGCATCGACGTGAACTCGAACGAGGGGCCGGGCGGGGCCACTAACCCGACCTACCCGCTCGACGTGCGCGAGGAGCGCGGGCCCTCGGACTACGACGTGCGCCACCACTTCGTCGCCTCGGGGCTGTGGGAGCTGCCCTTCCTCCGCAACCGCCGCGACGCGTTGGGCTCGCTCGCAGGGGGTTGGCGGCTGAGCGGGATTCTGACGGCGCACAGCGGCTTCCCGTGGACGCCCGTCATCTCGGAGTGCGTCAGCACGCGCGGGCCGAGCCTGTGCCCCACGCGCCCGACCGCATACCTCGGCGGCGTAGGCTCTGACAGCTCGAACGACGCCTTCATCACGGGGAGCAACACGGCGGGCTGCTTCGTGAGGGACGCGGCCGGCAACATCGTGGGCGGCCAGAACAACTGCTTCCGCCTGACGGCGCCTTCGGCGACGCAACTGCCCGGCGTCGGCCGCAACTCGTTCCGCGGCCCGCGCTACTTCGACGTGGACATGAGCCTCGCCAAGCGCTTCGGCATCCCCGTCGGCGAGGCGACATCCTTCGAGGTCAAGGCGAACTTCTTCAACGTCTTCAACCTCCTCAACCTCCAGCCGTTCGGCTTCAACAGCCCGAGCACGGTCATCACCAACCCCAACTTCGGCCGCGCCGAGCGGGGGCTGGCCGGCCGCGTCATCGAGCTGCAAGGCCGCCTGTCGTTCTAGCGAGAAGGGGGAAGAGTCGTAGAGCGGAGTGTTTGAACCGCAGAGACGCAGAGGCACGGCTCGAAGCGTTTAG